>NZ_CP026427.1:0-8765 GCF_002934695.1 Acinetobacter sp. ACNIH1
CATAGGATTTTATTCATACGTGTTTGATATCCTTTTCCTTAAGCGATTGCATAACGTCTGCATCAATGCGTACAGTCATAACTTGCTTAATCTACGTATTCAATTTGGGTAGAATCTAAAAAATAGCATCCACAGATTCAGCCATCTTATGCAAATTGTTAAATTATGAGGACTTTATGAGTAAATTAATATACTTCACCATTCTTAATTTTTTTTTAATTAATTCAGTTTATGCTGAAAATAATAAATTTTTAGATATGGTTCAAAGTAAAGTAAAACAGGAAATGAAAGATCCAGACTCTACAAAATTTCAAAAATTAAGGGAAATAAAGAATTCTGTTGGTGAGAGTGTTGCTTGTGGTGAAGTAAATGCTAAAAACTCCTATGGAGGATATGTTGGATATCATTTATTTTCGTATAGTTCAGATGGAATTGTAATTTTAAATTCGCCAAAAGATAGTGATTATTATAGAAATAAGTTTGTTTATGACAAATCTGGCTGTGCAGGTGAAAAAGAAGAATTTTTAGCTCGAAATAAAGATATGTTCAAAAATTATTGTTCTGTTGCGTATGAACTTTTTACAGATGTAATAGTAAATAATAAAAGTAATGTAGATGCTATTACGCATGCCATGAATAATTATCAAAAATATAATTTGAACGTGTTTAATAAAGATCTAGATAAAGCAAAAATAGATTTATTAGCAAATTTGGAGCAAGTATTGCAATCTAAAGAAACCGTAAAAAAAATTAAAAAGGACAAAAACGGAATGTTTAAAGCGCAATATATGTTTATTTGCCCTATAAATATGGAAAAAAATTATATTTTTGAAAAATAATTTATGTATGAAAGTATGTAGTTTTTCTAAAATTAACATAATGGTGCTTATACGAAATTTAGCCCTTTTAAGGGCTAAAAATTAGATCCAGTTCTCTAACTTTAACCCATCTATACGCTCAAATTCCTTGATGTTGTTTGTGACTAGTACAACATCTAAAGCGAGGGCATGAGCTGCTATTAGCATATCTAAACTACCAATAGTTTTACCTGTTGATTGGAGATCTTGACGTAATTTAGCGTAATGCCAAATCGCTTGCTCATCGTAGGGTAAAATATCTAAGGGTGATAAAAACTTGTTCAGAGCTTGCTTATTGCGTTCAGATCCAGACTTTTCAACGCCAAAAGCCAGCTCTGACGCGGTTATGCTAGAAATAGCTAACTGTCCAAGCTGATATTGCTTAAAGCGTTCAAAAACTTGCTGTGGTTTATGATTGATCACGTAGATACAAATATTTGTGTCTAAGAGGTAAATCATTTGAAGTCCTCACGTAATTGCTCACCCTGATCAGCTCGTTCAAGCTGAAATCCTACTTCAAATTCGTTAATTGCTTCTAACATGATGTCCCATGGGTTTTCGATGGGCATTAATAAGACACCACGGCCAAAACTCTTGATAGCAACTTCAGTACCATTAAAGCGAAATGCTTTAGGTAAACGGACAGCTTGACTACGACCTGTTTGAAAAACTTTAGCGGTTTCCATATTTGCCCCCCAATAAAATAGATATCATTGATACATATCATACCATCAAACTATTTATTACACGTGATTTATTGTAAGTAATCGTTGCTTTCTAAAATTGATCTAAAAGATACAGGCAATAAAAAACCCCGGCATCCTGCCGGGGTTTTTCGTATTGGTTCGCTCGGTATAACTCCTGTCGTACCTTACAGTCCTTGTGCTTATCTCTTGTTATTCTTGTATGGAACTTCCTGTTCCCGATGAGTTCATCATAGGAAAATTCACCTCTCCTGGACAGCCGTAAAGAACCGGAATTTACGTAAGCCTAGGCCTACAAAATAGCCTAAATTTTATCCACAAAAAATGTGGATAATTTTAAGCATTCAAGCATTGATAAAATTTAAAAAATCGCAAAATCGACTACTTTTTAAACAAATTTATTGGCAAAAACTATCAAAACCGTTCATAAAAAAGCCGACTTGTTTCAAAGTCGGCTTTTTACGGATTTTAGGGTTGAGTGTGAAATTTTAAGTCATTGATTTTTATATTAATATACAAGTGTACTTCGTATAACCGCCATTATGTTAAATGGATGGCATTTGGGAGATATTATTTATTCTTTCAATAGGCAGAAACTTGCAGAATTTTTCTTAATTTGTAATCCTTTCGGCTAAGGGTGTCTAGCGTAGCTAAGACAGGTATTAGTTATAGTCGGGCCGCTATAATACGGATGACGAGTGCCTGTATGTTTAACCTAAATATCTTTAATAAGATCTCTAGCGAAGTATTGACCATCAAAAATGATCTTGAGCTGAATTCTGAAAATCAACTGATAACTAAGTATAAGACTTCTACTTCTGAAGATTATAAACAGGCTATTGTTTTGATTTTTAAAGAACGTGGCTATACACGTTTGGAAATAGGTCAATTACTTAGGGAGCCAAAAGCTTCATAAAATACCGATTAAACAAAGCTTGGATATAACATCCAGGCTTTACCCCAATCTCAACTTTTTAAGTGATTGAAATAAAAAGGACATAACCCTATTTTAGTTTCCACCAAGAAATTAAAGCAAAGTTATGTCCATTGAAGAATTTATCATTTTTGTCTATGTAATCATAGAAGAACTTTATCCCATTGTTGTTACTCAGCCCCTGAGAACTCGTGGTTTTCCGCCTGCTGTTACTGATGCAGAAATCATCACTATGCAAATAGTAGGTGAATTTCTTGGTTTAGATACAGACAAAAATATTTGGATGTATTTCAAAAACAATTGGTTAGAATGGTTTCCAAAATTAGGATCTTATCCCAATTTCTGTAAACATTGTGCAAACCTGTGGCATGTCAGTCAATCCATTATGGCACAGCTCATTCAGCGTTATGGTTCAGATAACATTCACTTTATTGATGGCTTCCCACTCCCTGTCTGTAGTTATACCAGAGCTAGAAAGCATAAAAACTTTAAAGAATACGCAGGTTTTAGTTATTGTGCTGCAAAACAAGAAAAATATTATGGTTTCAAAGCTCATATCGTCATTAATCTTTCAGGCATGATTTCGGGTTATACCTTTGCACCTGCTCATTGTGATGAGCGAGATGTTGCACCTGAAATTACGAATGATATTTACGGTTTACTGGGAGCAGATAAGGGCTATTTAAGACCAGAATTGAAACGATATTATGAATATCAGGGTATTGATTTACAAACACCCTTTAGAAAAAACATGATAGATTTCAGACCTAAAGAGACACTGCAAATACTGATGAAAGCCAGAAGAAAGATTGAAACAGTGATTGGTCAATTAACAGATCGCTTTCACATTCAGAAAGTGAGGGCAAAAGATCTATGGCATTTAACCCACCGCATAACTCGTAAAATTCTGTCGCATACAATTTGTGTGGTGCTAAATAAAAAGCTTGGTCATTCACCAATTCAATTCGAAAATCTTATTTTAAGTTGAGATTGGCGTAGGCTTTATAAAAAAGTACCTAGCTGTTACCCTTGTCCTGATTTTTTTACTCTAAACCTTCTTTCATCTTATGACACTTACGCCACCTTAAGTTTATTTACCGTCTTAAATCTGTAAATAACTCATCACTGTCTAGTGATGTGGTGTAGTCGCTTGTGTGTTGTATATATCACATCACTAGCCTATCTGAAAAATTAAAAAACAGGCTATGTTTATGTTGTCTAATGTCCGAGAACAGTGGTTCTCTAACATCCGTGGGGATGTACTTGCTGGATTAGTCGTCGGTCTTGCACTCATCCCTGAAGCCATCGCATTTTCAATTATTGCAGGTGTAGATCCTAAAGTCGGTCTATACGCATCTTTCTGTATAGCCGTCGTGATTTCTTTCGTAGGCGGTCGTCCAGCTATGATTTCAGCAGCTACAGGGGCTATGGCACTGCTCATGGTTACTTTGGTCAAAGAGCATGGGCTTGAATACCTGCTTGCAGCAACAATTTTGACGGGTGTAATTCAAATAATGGCTGGCTATTTAAAGCTCGCCAAGTTAATGCGATTTGTATCTAAATCTGTGGTTATTGGATTCGTAAATGCGTTAGCAATTTTAATTTTTATGGCTCAGCTGCCTGAACTGATTAATGTGACCTGGCATGTATATGCTTTAGTTGCTTTAGGTTTGGCGATTATTTATCTCTTCCCTATGATTCCCAAATTAGGAAAATTATTGCCTTCTCCACTTGTCTGCATCATTGCAATCACATTACTGGCAATTGCTCTAGGAATTGATGTAAGAACTGTGGGTGATATGGGATCGTTACCTGACACACTTCCAATGTTCTTGATTCCAAATATTCCTTTGAATATTGAAACATTGATGATTATTTTGCCTTATTCAGTCGCACTGGCGGCTGTAGGTTTACTTGAATCGATGATGACAGCAACCATCGTGGATGAAATGACAGATACACCAAGTGATAAATTCCAAGAATGTAAAGGACAAGGTATCGCGAATATTGCTTCTGGCTTTATGGGGGGGATGGCCGGTTGTGCCATGATTGGTCAATCCATGATTAACGTGAAATCGGGTGGTCTTACACGCTTATCAACATTCTCTGCGGGTATTTTTCTTCTTATTCTGGTTGTATTTATCAGCGATTGGCTCAAAGTGATTCCAATGGCTGCATTGGTAGCGGTAATGATCATGGTCTCTATCAGTACCTTTGAATGGAGTTCTGTCACTCAGTTAAAAGATAATCCTAAGAGCAGTAATATCGTCATGATTGCGACTGTGATTGTAGTTGTTGCTACGCATAACCTGGCTTTGGGTGTGTTAACAGGCGTATTACTTTCAGCTTTGTTCCTAGCGAATAAACTTGAAAATGATATCCAAGTAATAGCATCTTTTGAAGGAACAGCCCGTTTATATGATTTGAGAGGTCAGATCTTCTTTAGTTCTTCTGAAAAATTCATGCAAGGGTTTGACTTTAAAGAGGATGTAAAGGATGTGATTATTGATTTGACCCATTCTCACATTTGGGATGTAACATCAGTCGCCATGCTTGATTCTGTTGTAAATAAATTCCAAAAGAATAGTGTGAATGTCACTGTGCGTGGCTTAAATGAAGCCAGCTCTATCATGATTGATAAGTATGGAACACATGCCAGAATCTAAGTGCAGGAGATTTTACGTTTATGTAGAATCTCTAAAATTAACATAATACACCTTATACGAAATGCGTTATAATTCTCTTGAAAATTCAACGCTGTAGTTCCTAGTTGATAGCCCGAACATCCCTGTTCGGGCTTTTTTTATGATTTTTCACGTTCCACGCCTATTCTTTAACCAATGTTTCACGACTTTGTTCATATTAGTTAAACAATCGTGGTTAATCATAGGGTCTAAAAAAACGGCTCCAAAAGCCCCTTTTTTCAGGCTCTGGTTCAATATGCTCCGGCACTGGAATGCGTTTAATTTCTTGAGTAGTCAATCCGTCCTCATTTGGTTTTTTTGACCGAGGATCTGTTGCTATATCCTGGTCAGATTGCTGCTCTGTAAACGTGCTTATATTGGCTTGTGGTGGCTTCATTTCAATAAGTGTAAGTAGCGTGTCAATACGAGCATTTGCCTTCGTTTCCCGATCTTCTGCTTTTTCCAACTGTTTCTTTAAAAACTCAATCTGATTTTTGAGTTCAACAACTGTATTATCAGTGTATTCAGGTGTATCAATGTTTTGTCTTGGAGACGTATCAAGACGTTTTGAGTTTGTTCCACCAAAAGGCTCACCATAGACACGAAGTAATTCTGAAAAGTCGATAGAACCATCATGATCACGACTTAATACTCCGTTTTTTATATCTTTGTAGAGTGTGGCCCGAGATTTTTTATACAGTGTTGCAGCATCACTAACACTGTATTTTGTACTTGTTTTCATATTGTATTACTGTGTATTAACGATACGTATTGGAGAATACAATAAGTGTATTCTCCAATAAACTCAAAGTTTAAAGCCTAAGTTTTTTAGATAAGGTAAAAACTGTTTTTGCTGTTTTGGATCTCTCAACATATCTTTAATTGTTATAGCTAAATCATCATAGCTTTCACCTTGCTGTGCTAGATGTGATAGTTCATGTAAACGAGAAAGTTGATTTCCAAACATATTAATTTGAGCATCTGTTAGTTTATAAAATTCTTTAGGTACATCTGTATTCTGATGACTAATACTCTTAGTCTTTTCTTTAAATGAAAAAATAATACTAGTAACTTTACGACCAGTCTTTTTCTGTTCATAAGTGACATTTAAAGGGCTGCATTCGTTTATTTGGTCTATAGCAGTATCAATTACTCGTTTCTTGAAATCTGCGAATAAAGGGTACTTTTTACCAAGCTCAAGCATTGTCCGCAAATTCTCAACTGAAATTTCACGCTTACCTATTTGTCGATATTGAACAAGTAGCTCATAAATACGAATACCGTACCCACTATTTATTCCAGCGATGTCTGACAGGGCATATTTGGTGAATTCTCTACTTAGATTAGATATGAAAGGCAGAATTGGTTTTGAAAAACGAATACCAATGACACTTTGACTATCTAGAAATTGAACTTCTTGTACCCATCGCATTTTTATAGACTTGTCATCAATACTGAGGTTAATAGATCGTTCATAGAGTCTATTAATACCTTCCTTTAAATCTCTGTATGCAGTTTTTTCATGTACACCTAATTGCCTTAACTCATTGATACTAACAGGATATAGCTCATCATCTGTAATAGGCTGATTTTTTGGAATCCGTGAAATGGCAGCTAAGACAATTCGTTGCTCTACGGCACTTAATTGATATGAGGCTTCTATTACTTGATTTGATTTTACAACGTGATTTTTATTCAAAATAAAACCATTAATTTTTAATATATGACAAATATATACTTGTCATAGTTAGTAGTCAATCCGTCATAGTTAAGTAGTCAATCCGTCATAGTTAGTAGTCAATCCGTCATAGTTAGTAGTCAATCCGTCATAGTTAAGCTTTAAAACCCTTACTGTATAAGGCATACAGGGGACTGAAAAGATTTAAAAGATTTAAAATATATTTAAAAAAAGCAAATTGAAAAATTGCCCTTGGTTTTCGCTACGCTCAAACTCTATTGAATCTCGCTTTCGCTCGATTCGTCGGGGCAATCTTTTGGTTAATACCCTCTAGAATTTAATAAAAAGCAAAAGCAGTAGGAATTCGCTACGCTCATAATTTTTTTATCTTCGCTTCGCTCAGTCATGACTTAAAAATATCAAGTCGCTTTGCTCTGTACTTGAGTCTTAGCGACAAAAGGGAGCTTGTAATCAGGGAAAAAAACATAACGAGAATTTTGATTGCCTCAGTTCGCTCGTAGACACTCGCTCTGTAAATGCCTACAAGATTCATATTCAAAAACCAGGACCACCAAAATCGTAATCATTATTTTTCGGCTTAGGCTGTATGGATGGTTGAGTAGGTTGATTGCCTTGAACAACTTGAGGTTGTTCAACCTGTGATTTTAAGACAGTAACAGGATTAAACTCGATTTGAGGATCTGTATATTGGAGTGAATTTTTTAGTTGGTAATCCATCTTATTCAAATTCCAATGTTCGGCCTGAAGTATTGGCTTCTGTGTTTTGATGATTTCATTGAAGTCTTGGTTGAGTTCTTTTTGGTTTTTGGCTTTTTTGACCAAGTAATTCAAGTAATACATGACCTCGAGTGAGGTATACGGCTCATTCAGGCAAGAATAGAAATGTTCATGCTGTTGCGTTTGTTGCCGCTGCTTTTGTTCCATTTCTCGTTCTTTGGCATTGTGCAGCCGGATTTTCTGGATTTCAGCCAGGTATTCCATGGTTTCATTTTGTTTTCCAGCACCTAATTTGGGTTCCGGGAGGTACAAGGTGCCGTGGATCTCGTTGTATTTCTCATAGTTGTCGGCTGATACCTGGTTCTTGATGGTGATATCTTGGCCGTCAATCTGGTAGGTCACAGTAGGGCAGTACTTGGCCAAAGCATCATTGAGATGGTTTTCCCAAGCTTTGCGGATGTGCAATAAGAATGTGGAGTAATCTGCGTGGCCATCCTGTAGCTGGATTTTCTTGGCACCGCCTTTGGCCGGATTTTGAGGATTGTAGCGTTTGAAATATTGTTCTGCTGTGCGTTCAATGCCGTCATCAGCTTTGAGGGAGAACATGAGGTGGCAATGCGGCTGTTCTTCGCCACTGAGACGCGATTTAACGTTGTGTATGGCGTATGAATGCGGATATTGCTGTGGGACTATGTGTTTGTCAAAAAACGTCTTTACGAGCATTTTACGCTGGTCTGGCGTGAACTCATTGGGCAGGGCAATTTCATATTCCATGTAGGCTTTGGCGTTGGCACGTTCATACGTATCTGCTGCTTGCCAGAATTCGATAGGATCTTTAACGAAAGAAGGCATACAACGACCAGGTTCAATGTGTTCTACGGTTTCGTTGCTTGTTTTACGGATGCCTTCATATTGCATAAGTCTGGAAATGTAGAGGTAATGGCTAAGTGCATAGCCTTTATTTTTGCTTTTGACGCTGAAATGGTAGCTGGCCATGTTCACCTTTTTGTTGGTCTGGGACCGGTTTTTATGGAGTGAAACGAGATGAAAACCGCCCGGATTTGGAATGCCTGGATGGCTGAAAAATCCGGTTGAAGGGGGTCAAGGGGGAAGCGCCCCATTGCGTACTAGTTTCTCCGATTAGGAGAAACTGTCAAGTGCGAATTATTT
>NZ_CP026421.1:0-11503 GCF_002934695.1 Acinetobacter sp. ACNIH1
AGAATGTAATAAGTCGATGGGTACAACGAATATCTTATGTAGAGAATGAAGCTCTTGTTCGTATTAAGTTTTCTGATGATGTTGTACCGTTGATTACAAATTTAGAAAAACACTTCACCAGTTATGAACTAGAGCAAGTCAGCAGTTTAACTAGTGTTTACGCTATACGCTTGTATGAGTTGCTTATCGCATGGCGTAGTACAGGCAAAGTGACTATGGTAGAGCTAGAAGAGCTAAGATTAAAACTAGGCATAGAACCCAATGAATACAAGAGAATGGGGCAATTTAAAGAAAAAGTTTTACACCTTGCCATTGATCAAATTAATAAGTACACAGATATAAAAGCAGAGTATGAACAACACAAACGTGGTCGTTCAATTATTGGTTTTTCATTTAAGTTTAAGCAGAAACAACAACCGAAAAAATTAGATTCTAAGCGTGACCCAAACACACCTGACTTTTTTATCAGAATGACCGATGCACAACGCCATTTATTTGCCAATAAAATGTCAGAAATGCCTGAAATGGGGAAATATTCACAAGGTACAGAAAGCTACCAACAATTTGCTATCCGTATAGCAGATATGCTGTTAGAGCCTGAAAAATTCAGAGAGCTTTATCCAATATTAGAAAAGTCTGGATTCAACCCATGAGTAAAAGAGCAAATAGCATAATGAAAGAGGAAGTATGAGCGAAGTAGATATAAGCAAATATGCAGCTTTATATGAATACCAAAAAAATCAATTTTCGATAGTAAAAGGACACTATGAAAAATTAGAAGATAAAGCTACTAAGTATTTAACATATTTATCTATTTTTATTACTGCCTTTTCTTTATTAGCAAAATACTATTTCATAGATACAAATATTAAGGCTCCATTTTTTTTAACTTGTTTGACCTCACTTTATTTGGCTTTAACTTTTATTTTTGTATGTTTGGCATCAGGAAAGCTTTTTTCTTGTCTACAGGTAAAAGAAGTTTTTCAAGTAAATACTGATGATCAAATGATTGATTATTTTCAGAATAATAAGATTGCTACTGTTTACCTTGGTTTAGCTCATCACTATAAAAAAGTTATCAGTTCATATACTGAAAAAAATGATGAAAAAGCAAACTTATTACATAAAGCTTTTGACTATATTCAACTAGCTGGAGCTAGTTTAGTTATTGTGATAATACTGATTATATTAGGAAAATTTTTAGGGAGCCTGTAAATAATTTTGTGTAATTGCTTTTCATAAATTTAAAGGTGATTGCTTAAGCGGTCACCGAATTCAATAATAAAGCGGCTCATGGCTAAACGCCAGTCGCGAATAGGCATATTCCACTTTTTAGACGCTGCATCAATTGCCAGGTAAATCACTTTACGTACAGAATCATCCGTTGGAAAGACTTTACGCTTTTTGATCGCCTGACGTATTACGCTGTTTAATGATTCGATCGCATTGGTGGTATAGATGGCTTTGCGTATCTCGGCTGGATAAGCAAAGAAGGTATTTAGATTCTCCCAGTGTGTACGCCAGCTTTTGCTGATCTGTGGGTACTTGTCATCCCATGTTTGGGCGAATTGATCCAAGGCCATCAAGGCTGCCTCTTCAGTAGGTGACTGATAAACGGTTTTTAAATCCTGAGTGACGGCCTTGTAATCTTTCCATGATACGTATTTCAAGCTGTTACGCAGCATATGGATAATGCACAGCTGGATATGGGTTTGCGGGTATACGCTGTTAATGGCATCAGGAAAGCCTTTTAGTCCATCCACACAGGCGATCAGAATATCCTGCAACCCTCGGTTTTTAAGCTCAGTCAGGACATTCAGCCAGAACTTTGCACCTTCATTCTCAGCCATCCACATGCCGAGCAGTTCTTTCTGTCCATCAAGATTAATGCCTAAGGCAAGGAATACAGCCTTGTTGATAACACTGCCATTATGACGGACTTTAACTACAATACAGTCCATATAGACGATGGGATAGAGTGCATCCAGCGGACGGTTTTGCCATTCAGCGACTTGCTCCTTAACAGCATCAGTCACCTTGGAAATAAGCGTTGGCGATACATCAGCATCGTACATTTCTTTGAAAGTAGCCACGATTTCACGGGTAGTCATGCCTTTGGCATAAAGGGATAGAATTTGGTTATCCATTTGCGTGATACGAGTCTGATTCTTTTTAATTAGCTGTGGCTCAAATGTGCCATCACGATCTCGTGGTGTGGTGATCTCAATCTCACCATCATCGCTCAGCACGGTCTTACTGGAATAACCGTTACGAGCATTTGAACCGTTCTTACGAGCATTCTTTTCATGTCCGAGATGTTCGGTAAGTTCGGCATTGAGAGCCGTTTCAACAGTGAGTTTAGTCAACAATCGGGTGAATTGATTGAGATCGTCTTCTGTTTTGATTCCTTTAGCAAATTCTGCTGCAAGGTCTTTTAGTTTTTGTTCGTTCATCATGTTGCCTGACTCCGTTGTGAATATGAACATAGCAAATTCAGGCAATTACACAATTTAATTTACAGTCTCTTTTTAGGATAACGTAAATGAGTAATCCAGAGCCTAAACCTGAGTATGTTCCGCCACCACCACCTGTTCGTGATCAACTTACAACAGACTTACCAAAACCTAAGTGATTCAAAATTTCAAAATTAGAGGTAAAAATGGCTGAAGCTAAACCCGAATATGTTCCACCACCACCACCTGTTCGTGATCAATTTACGGCAGATAAACCCAAACCAAAGTGATTGATTTAAAATTTCAAAATAGAGGTAAAAATGGCTGAAGCTAAACCCGAATATGTTCCACCACCACCACCTGTTCGTGATCAGAAAGGACTGAAGTAATGTCTAAAAATACTGAACCTAAACCTGAGTATGTTCCGCCACCACCACTAATAAAAATAGGTGATTCAAAAGGTAATAAAAAGTAACTTCCAAGTAGACAGTGAAATCTGTCTACTTAAAATTTCTCACTTAAATTGAATAACTTTCTGTCTCTTTCTTCAGTTAAATATTCATTAAGTTCAGCCAATATTTTTTCTTTATTGGCTTCATTTTCCTGCATTTTCTTAATCAAGTAAGAACCGAGCAAAATTTTACGTCGAGTATCATCCTTCCTTTCCTGCTCTTTTTGCTTTGACCTTTCTCTAGCTTCGATAGCTTGTTTGCGAGCCTTTAACTGTTTCAGCTTTTCTAACTGGGCTTCGATTTTCTTTTCGAGAGTTTCAGCAGCTTTTGTCATGATTCAGATTTCGGGATATAGAAAACCACTCAAGCATAAGGCCCTATGAATTGAAATTCAAGCGGGCTATATGCTATCGTGTTTTTCATGAAATGCGCACTTACGACTTGGATTTCATCCAAGTCAAAGTTTGCGTAAGGGGATACCCCTTAACCCCAAAAAATTGCTACGCAATTTTTTAAAAGCAAAAGCAAAACCATCACAAGGCTAAGGCATGGCAATTTATCACTGTACGACCAAAACCGTTAACCGAAGTTCGGGACGAACTGCGGTTGCCTCTATGGCTTATCGTGCAGGAGAAAAATTGACAGATGAACGGACAGGGTTAACGCACGACTTCACGAGAAAAGAAGGTGTGGTGTATACAGAGATTCTTTCTAACTTGGATACTGAATTAGACCGAAGCAAAGTTTGGAATCTGGCGGAAAAATCAGAAAATCGGAAAGATGCCCGAACCGCACGTGAATGGGTAATTGCTCTACCGGACGAGCTGGATGAAGAACAGCGAAAAGAACTAGCAAGAGAGTTTGCTCAATCTTTAGTAGACCGTTATGGGGTGGTTGCAGATTTAGCGATTCATGCACCCAGCAAAGGTGGAGATGATAAAAACCATCATGCACATATCTTACTGACAACTCGCAAAGCAGAATTAGATACTGAAAATAAACTGGTCCTCACTCAAAAATCGGAAATTGAGTTAAGTAACACCAAAAGAAAAAGCTTAGGCATGGGAACAAGCCAGGAAGAAATTAAACAGATTCGAGCCACCTGGGCAAACTTAGCCAATCATGCTCTGGAATATGCAGGGTATCGGGAAAGAATCGACCACCGCAGCTATGCCGATCAAGGTAATCAGCTACAAGCCACCATACATGAAGGCAGTAAAGTCACCCAGATGCGCAGAAAGGGCATAGATACTGAAATTAGCCGTTTCAACGACACGATCAAACAGCAGAACAGTCAACGGCTCCAATACAAACAACAGCACAAGGAACAGACCTTAGAACAGGGTTTCAACCGTGTTGAAAAAGGCTTTGAGCAATGGAAGAAAGATCAGGAAGCTAAACGCCTAGAACTGGAACATAAAAAGCAGTTAAAGCTACAGCAAGAACAAACGATGAAGCTGAAACAACGCAAAAGCATGAATAGAAATGGGCCTTCCCTATGAGCAATCAAAACGATTTAGACGACCAGTTATATATTTTATTGGCATCCATGAAGGAATACAGGGAAGCCATAGCAGATGATAACAAGCGATTAGAGACGTTTTACAATAAGGTAGCTAGTGGGGTACTAGAACAGAGCAAAAAGACCCTAAATAACGCAAATCAGGAAGCTACACGCGCCCTTCAAGGTCGTATTCAGGAGTTAGATAAAGCCACCGATAAATTGAACTACAGATTTATTGCCTTGTTGTGTGCAATTTTCCTTAGTCTGGTATTAGTTTTCCTGTCTTTTATATTTTTATTTATTCCAAGTTTTGACGAGATCAAAGAACGTCGTGCAGAAGCAGCTTGGCTAGAACAAAGATATAATCTAGATATTAAAAACTGTAATGGTAAATCCTGTGTCCGAATTATGAAAAATGACTGTCACGGGCCAAACAAAGATTATTGCGTGATTGACCCTAAATAAATACGGGTAAGTACTTTGCTCGGTTCTTCTCTTAATTTTATTGATACCGGATTTCGCAAAGTGGCTCGACTTTGAAACATGGCAAAAGCCATATTTCAAAGCATCGAGCTAAATTTTAATTAAACACGTTTCAACGCCATGATATGGCGCACCATATCGTTAATGTGCTGTTTTGTTTCATCATCTTGAGAACTTAGCCAAGTTACAACATCTGCATCAAAAGCCTTTGCTTGAGCAATAGCATGGCGTTCTTGTAATTTTTTAACAAAATTCGGTTTTACTACTGGCGCATTGGTAGGGTCAAAATTTTTATAGCGTTCTAATTCATTTTGCATGGTTATACCTCCGCTTTTGATTGTGCGATGGCTCAAAGGCAGTAATGATTCTTGCAACATCACCACGTTCAACCCAAACCACTGTTAGTAGTCTACCACGATTACTTAGACCGATTGATATTAGCCGTTGCTCATCGTAATGACCAAGATCGTCAAAGGAAATCAGCTCTGGATCAAGAAAAACGCTACATACTTCTTCAAAAGTAATTTCACGCCCTCGATAGACTATTTCCATTTTTTTATCGTGCCATTCAAATAGCAGACCGTAATACTCAATCAACGGCATGTTTAGCCTTTTTCCTAGATTTACAACCTCTAAAAGTCTACTTAGAGGGTTTTAGTTATTCAATAATTCATTAATTTAAATAGGTTCTAACATCCAAATTTCGTATAACAGCCATTATGTTAAATAGAATGTAAATTAAGCTAAAACTGTGTTTTTAATGTAGACAAACTAATGGAGTGAGATAGCTCGAACACTTTGAAAGATTATTGGTCTTTTAAATGTTTATGAAACAAAGCCACTTTCGAAGCGGACATCATCGAAAACGATACGCTCAGCATGTCAGGTTGGATGGGCTTCCTGCCCACTGCAGTAAGCTCCACCATCACTCTCATAGCAGCCTTGCTGCAGAGATCCTCGCAAAAAGCTGAACCAGGAGATTGTTCACTTGTAGAGAACAACAGCCTCCCTGATCGTCAATCCGTCGAGGTTGGCTTGCGAGGGGGGTGCTCCGCGGGTTCACTGGGCTGCATGATTAGACGTGAGCCACGATAACCGACACTGTGGTTCCATACCCAACTCAGTGCAACGCTTAGGCGATTACGCACACCAATCAAAAAGTAGATGTGCGCCAGCTTCCATATCCACCAGGCGATCGCCCCGCGCAACTTGACGTGCCCCATATCGATGACCGCCAGGCCGCGACCGATGATGGCGAGGTTGCCCTGATGTTTGTACATGAACGGCTCATCAAGGCTTTTGCCCTTCAGTCGCTGCATTACCAGATTGGCCACGTACTTGCCTTGCTGCTTAGCTGCAGGTGCGATACCTGGCACATACTTCCCATCAGGCATCATCGCTGCTGCGGTGTCTCCGATCACGAAGATCTCGGAATGACCCGGCACGGTAAGGTCCGGCCCGACCAGCACACGCCCCGCGCGATCAGACTTAACGTTTAACCAACGGGCTGCCGGTGAAGCCTGCACCCCAGCTGCCCAGACAATGGTTTTAGCCGCAAGCTGTTTGCCAGCGACTATTACACCCTCCGCGGAGCAATCGGTTACAGGAGACCCCAGTACCACTTCCACTCCGAGTTTTTCAAGCGCTTGCCTGGTATATTCCGAAAGGGTCTCGGGAAATACAGAAAGCAAGCGATTGCCTGCCTCAATCAGTACAACGCGTGTGGTACGGGGATCGATGGAGCGAAAATCATGCGCCAACGTATCCTTCGCCAGTTCAGCGATGGTGCCAGCCAACTCGACACCCGTAGGGCCACCACCAATGATCACGAATGTCTGCAGTGCGGCACGTTCCGCCGAGCTAGTGGAACGCTCAGCCTGCTCGAACGCGCAAAGAATCCTCCCTCGAATTGTGGTGGCGTCCTCCAGAGTCTTTAGGCCAGGAGCATGGGGCTCCCAATCGTCGTGACCAAAGTAGGCATGCGTCGCCCCTGTCGCAAGAACAAGCGTGTCGTAACCGACGGTTGATCCGTTATCGAGAATGATTTGCCGCGCGTCGACATCGACACCCTGCACTTCCGCCATTAGCGTCTGCACATTCTGACGGTTGCGGAACAAGTGGCGAATCGGCCAAGCGATTTCAGTTGTCGAGAGCGATGCGCCGGCCACCTGGTAAAGCAAGGGCTGGAATAGGTGATAGTTGCGTCGATCGATGATCGTTATATTGACATCAGCGCTGGATAAGCAATTGACAACGTCTAACCCACCGAAGCCCGCGCCGACAACAACAACATGATGCCGTTTGTCAGAGGTCATTTTTATCATTAGGGTCTCCCAATGTTCAGCGATTCAATGCAGCCGCATGGTGGGCCATGTGTTCGCTCAAGTAGGTCGAAATAAAGTAGTAGCTATGGTCATGACCAGGCCGCAGATTGAGCGTTAGCGGGTGGTCTACCTGTTCACACGCGATACGCAACAGTTGCGGTCGAAGCTGGTGCTCGAGAAATTCATCGCTCAGCCCTTGATCGACAAGCAGCGGTAAGCGTTCTTGCGCCACGCGGATCAGCTCGACCGTGTCATATTGCTTCCAGGCTTCCAGATTCTTTTCGCCCAAGTAAGCCGCCAGAGCCTTCTGCCCCCATGGAACTTGCGTAGGCGCCACGATCGGCGAGAACGCTGAGACACTTGCATAGCGACCGGGGTTGCGAAGCGCAATAACCAGAGCGCCATGACCGCCCATGGAGTGCCCACTGATGCTGCGTCTTGACGACGCAGAGAAGTTCGCTTCGATCAGCGCTGGTAATTCGTCGACCACATAGGAATACATCTGATAGTGATCGCTCCAAGGTAGCTCTGTGGCGTCTACATAGAAACCTGCACCTTGACCTAGATCATAGGCAGCATCGTCGGCAACGCTTTCTCCGCGCGGGCTGGTATCTGGGGCTACGACAATGATTCCGTGCTCCGCGGCATACCGCTGCACCGCAGCCTTGGTGATGAAGTTCTGTTCGGTACAGGTCAGACCTGAGAGCCAGTACAGAACCGGAAGCTTTTCATGCTCAGCCTGAGGCGGAAGATAGATTCCAAACCTCATCATGCAGCCAAGCACTGTTGACTCATGCTGAAAAACGTCCTGCCAACCCTCGAAGCTGGCGTGATGTTCAATGCGTTCCACGGATTTTCTCCTTATTTCAACGAGGTGGTGCTCAGGCGCCAATCAAGACGAATTTTCGTTCCATTCAGGATTAGTTAAAAATGCTTCACAGCACCACTCAGCAGGTTTCCAGCGTTGTCGCTGGCATGAGGATCGCTGCTACAAACCCAGACGCCACCACACCACGAAGGTTGGATGTCGACTTCAATGTACAAGCAATAAAGTGTGTAATTCAGGGAGCCACTACCGCGATGCTCATTTCGAATTCTGTGTTTCTTGCATCACGCACCGAACTTTCAGTCCGATCGTGCTCATTGACCGTCTTTGGCCATGAAGGCGAGGTAACAGCCTTTCTGAGCTCTAATCAGCAGATAGAGGCTCAGAGTACCGTAAACCGTGCGGCATGAGCGGGCATGCCACACGGTTGCAGTGGAAGATGAGATTGTTTTTGGCTGGAACCAGCCCTTACACAATGACCTCACTTCTCCTAGGTTTTAGACAAAGGTGTAGGCGCAGACCTTATTACCAGCCGGATCACGCAGGTAGGCCGCGTAAGCACCCGGCAGGTGGCCACGTGGGCCAGGCTGACCTTCATCGGTGCCGCCAGCGGCGAGGCCGGCTGCGTGGAATGCATTTACCTCTGCAGGGGTGGCAGCGGCGAAGCCTACCGTCACACCATTGCTGGTGGGTTCTGCGCCATTGCCTGGGCGGGCGATCATGAAAGCAGGTTTGTCGCGACCGTACAGAACCCAATCGTTACCGAATGGCCCTAGGTTTTTAATGCCGAGGGCACCTAGAGCGGCATCGTAGAATGCAACCGACTTCTTAAGGTCGACTGCGCCGAGGAAGACATGGGAGAAAATATCGTTACCGGAAATTACTGGAGTAGCCATTAAAGTGTTTCCTTGATGGTTGGTTTTGAAAAATTAGGTATTGATCCGTGGATCAATAGTGAATGACAGTGCGAATCGACTTACCTTCGTGCATCAGATCGAACGCGTCGTTGATTTTATCGAGTCCCATGGTGTGGGTGACGAATGGAGCGAGGTCGATTTCACCTTTCATCGCGTCTTCTACCATGCCTGGAAGTTGGGTACGTCCCTTGACACCGCCGAAGGCAGAGCCCTTCCAGGTCCGGCCAGTGACTAATTGGAACGGACGGGTAGAGATTTCCTTACCGGCGCCAGCAACGCCGATGATGATCGATTGACCCCAGCCTCGGTGGGCTGCTTCCAGCGCCGAACGCATCACATTGACGTTGCCAATGCACTCGAAGGTATGGTCGACACCCCAGCCAGTCATCTCGATAAGAACCTCGTGAATCGGCTTCTCGTAGTCCTTAGGGTTGATGCACTCGGTGGCACCAAAACTGCGTGCCAGTTCGAACTTGGTCGGGTTGGTATCGATGGCGATGATGCGGCCAGCCTTGGCTTGGCGTGCACCCTGAATCGCAGCAAGACCGATACCGCCGAGGCCGAACACTGCCACCGAGTCACCAGGCTGCACCTTAGCCGTGTTGTGCACGGCACCGATACCGGTGGTCACGCCACAACCGAGCAGGCAGACATGTTCCGGATTGGCGTCCGGGTTGATCTTGGCCAGAGATACCTCTGCAACGACGGTGTATTCGCTGAAGGTCGAGCAACCCATGTAGTGGAACAGTGGCTGACCGTTGTATGAGAAACGGGTCGTGCCGTCGGGCATCAGGCCCTTGCCCTGGGTAGCGCGCACTGCCACACAAAGGTTGGTTTTTCCTGACTTGCAAAACAGGCACTCGCCACATTCGGCGGTGTATAGTGGAATGACATGATCGCCAGGTTTCACGCTAGTTACACCTTCACCAACTTCGACGACGATGCCTGCGCCTTCATGGCCCAGAACGACCGGGAAGAGGCCTTCGGGATCGTCACCAGAGAGGGTGAATGCATCGGTATGGCAAACGCCAGTGTGGGTGATCTTGACCAGCACCTCGCCCTTGCGCGGCGGCTCGACGTCAATTTCGACTATTTCCAGAGGTTTTCCTGGCCCGAAGGCTACAGCTGCACGTGATTTCATGGAATTTCTCCTTACACAAATTTATTTTAAATATGACTTGAGAATCTTGGCTATTTCAGCAAGTTCTTCGTTTCGTTGTTGTTCTGTAGTTTCGCCAGATACTAGAGTGTCTTTTAAGTGAACCTCTAGCATCTCATTCATTAGCCCATTAATGGCACCGCGTATAGAACATATTTGTTGCAGAATGGCATTACATTCCACATTGCTTTCTAGCGCTTTTTCAATCGCTTCAGCCTGACCTTTGATTCGTCTGACACGCGTCAGAATCTTTTTTTTATCTTCGACTTGATTTGGCATAAAGCTAATTCCTTAAAAGTTTCTTATAGTATAGTACCCTATAGTATGTTGGTTGGCAAGAAGCCTTTATAAACTTAATAATTGATAAAAGCTTATAATCAAAAAATTCTATATTTATTTTTAAATTTTTCGAAAATTAACATAATACACCTTATACGAAATGCTCTAAATTATTTATTATAATTCATAGTCTTATTGTGTATCAAAAAGCCCAAGTATGCGTACTTGGGCTTTTTTAATGATTTGTCACGTTCCACGCCTATTATTTAAGCAATGTTTCACAACTTTGATTAGCTCCAGTAAATAATTAAAACCTAGATAATAAGAACCGAGCGAGTGTCTACGAGCGATTGAGCATCATCAAAATTTCGCCCTCGCCTTTTCTCTGATTACAAGCTCCCTTTCGATTTTAAACGGTAGGTACAGAGCATCCCGAATGGGTGCGAACTTTGGAGCTTTTGCTTTTCAAAAAGTATGAGCGAAGCGAATACATTACCAATGCTTTTGCTTTTAGATTTCACAAACAGGATTAACCAAAAACTGCCCCACGAAGCGAGGAACGAGCTTCAATAGAGTACGAGCTTTAGCGAGTACATAGGGCAGTTTTTAGCACTCCCCTCTTTTTAATAATTTTTAATTTTTTAATTTTTAGCATCTGTAATTAATTGATAAATAATAAAAAAAATAAGAATAAGTACACCTTTATCTTGCAATAAGTACACCTTTATCTTGCAATAAGTACACCTCTATCTTGCAATAAGTACACCTCTATCTTGCAAAGTGACACTTAATAAAATAAAGTGTACTTATATACTTAAAAAACATGTGTGCTTATGAAAAAAGAACTAGTCGTTAAAGATAATGCACTAATAAATGCCAGTTATAATTTAGACCTATCAGAACAACGTTTAATACTGTTAGCCATACTTGAAGCTAGGCAATCAAATACACCCAATGATAAAGATTTGACGATTCATGCTGAAAGCTATATCAACCATTTCAATGTTCATAGAAATACAGCCTATAAAGTTCTTAAAGATGCTTGCAAAAGCCTATTTGATCGTAGATTTAGCTATCAAAAACTGACTCAAAAGGGCAACATTGAG
>NZ_CP026426.1:0-257654 GCF_002934695.1 Acinetobacter sp. ACNIH1
CAGTCTGCCTTTTGGTAGATAGCGCAAAATGGCTCATTTCAGGCGGTTATTTTTATCCTGCTGATCATGATCATTTTCGCGGCGGCTGGCGCATATGGGGTTGAAAACAAGGCGCAACCGGAAGTCTTTAGCTCCATCCCTGCATCCTGGTTGCCTAGTGATTAAAGATAATGAACAACAACTTACAGCCGAGGATATCCAACATTTAGGACAACGCTTCTGGCGCAAATCTGCTCAGCAGCACGGCCATGGTCTGGGGCTGACATTAACCGCTAACCTGTTAAAACAATATGGTTATCTGCTCTCTTTTAATGCCCGACGGCCCTATGGGCTTCGCATTGAAATCAAGTGCGGCGTGTCTAAGCGTGACCTGCAAGCTTAGGAATATCCAGCCATACGGCTGTTGGAAAATACTGGGGCAGATACTCCTTTAAATATTGAATAGTATCCATCGCAATCGTTTGGTCCTGATGGTCATCAGTATGGTTAAATGCCACAGCATGAAGTGTGACTTTACGCTGTTTGAGTAGCTCCAGGCTCAGTAAAGTATGATTAATACTGCCCAGACGGCCTGAAGTTACCAGAATGACAGGATAATCGTGCGCTGCAATATAATCGATTGTCAGCATGTCCCGGGTCAGCGGCACCATTAATCCGCCTGCCCCTTCAAGCAAAACCCGGTCATAACGCTCGGCCAGTATAGTGGCTGCCTGCTGAATTTTTTCGAAATCGATTGAACGCCGATCCAGTTCAGATGCCAGATGCGGTGAGGCTGGATAGCTAAAAATTTCTGGCATGGTCAGCTTGTCATGATCTTCAGGCAGCAGTCCACACCCCATGATCATCCTGTGCTGCTCAATATCTTCTGAAACATCCACATTGCCAGTTTGAATCAGCTTTTGGGTAATGGTTCGAATCCCCTGTTCA
This sequence comes from Acinetobacter sp. ACNIH1, assembly GCF_002934695.1. Classification (NCBI taxonomy): domain Bacteria; kingdom Pseudomonadati; phylum Pseudomonadota; class Gammaproteobacteria; order Moraxellales; family Moraxellaceae; genus Acinetobacter; species Acinetobacter sp. ACNIH1. The sequence goes on from NZ_CP026426.1 coordinate 928, forward strand.
TTCCAGCTTCTGGCTAAAAAACCGGTGGCATAGGTCTTACCAATAGCGGTATCAATGCCGCTGACAAAATAGATTTTCAAACTCATAGAGCCTTCCGTGCAATCAGGTAAATGGGATGGTAAGTCAAAGGATAACCCTCTGTTTCCGGGATCTGGAATTGAGCATAATGGTGCTCGAACTGCGCAAGTGAGCTTTTGCTCCAACGAAAACCCTGAGCCGTTGCCTGCACACCGGTAGATTTCATGTGTTTTAACACATCTCTAGGCTGGGCAAAGTTGAGTTGGATCCGTTCTTCATTTGCCATCAGCAGTTCAAAGCCCTGTGCCTGCAAGATATTTGCTACAGTTTCCAGTGGTAAATAATCCAGACCCTGTCCTGTTAATGCTTTAATTTCTTTTAAATTGTCTTCTGCATAACTGGCAAAACAGAAGTATCCTGATGGGTTCAAGGCATTGGCCACTTTTCGGATTAAGGCTGGTAGCTCCTGAATCCACTGCAAGGCTGAACAGGACACCACCAAGTCTAAAGACTGCGGTAATGGCAACTGTTCGATATCGCCTATACCCCAGATGAATTGCTCAGTTTCAGGAAAATGCTGTTTCACTTCAGGATAAAGATCATTTAAAAACAACTGATCAACCTCATAATGCTGTAAAAAAGCATGGCTAAACAGACCTGAACCACAACCAATTTCTAGCGCACGTTGCATATGTGGTTGGGGAATATACTGTTGCATTAAATGAAGTAAATGTTGAGCGACATGGTGCTGTGCTACGGCATGCTGATCATAACTGTGCTGAGCCTGAGCAAATCGTTGTGCAACCAGTGTGTTGTTCATGGCTGATACTGCTCCAGTACACTAAAACAGTGCTGAATTTCCTGATTCTTTATTCCGTGATGCAAACATATCCGCAGTCGTGACGAGTTTTTGGGAACAGTGGGTGGACGTACAGGCAATACATAAAAACCATGATCTTGCAAATAGGCTGCTGAAGCTACGGTCTGATGCGTATCTCCAATAATGACCGGAATAATCTGGGAACTTGACGGACAGTCATAACCCAGATTTTTTACTGCCTGCTGACTGTATTGTGATAATGCAGTTAACGATTGACGTTCTGCCTGTAAGCCCTGTTGATGCTGAAAGATAAAATTTGTCCAAGCCATACAGATGGGAGGTTGGGCCGTACTGAAAATGAGCGGGCGCATTGAATTAATCAAATATTCCTGGATTATCGGTTCGCAGACCAAATAGCCACCAACCGAAGCAAGCGCTTTACCAAAGGTACCTACCAGGAAGTCGATATCCCCTATCACATTGTATTGCTCGGCACAGCCCAGTCCACGTAAACCGCGTACGCCTACCGCATGCGCTTCATCAACATACAGCATGACTTTAGGATGCTGTTTTTTTAGCGCCACCAAAGCAGTTAAATCGGTTTCATCCCCATCCATACTAAAAATGGATTCTGTGACGACAATGATACGTTCAATCGACTCATCTGAATGATATTTCAATAAAAGTTGTGCCAAGTGATCTAAATCATTATGCCGATATCGCACATAATTCGCTTTAGATAAACGGATACCATCAATCATACTGGCATGAACCAGTTTATCAGCAATGATTTGGGTTTTACTGTCTGCAAGCGCAGGTAAAATCCCGGGTGGTGTTTCAAAAAGTATGCTGAAACAAAGCAGGTTGAATTTTGATAAAATAGAGAAATGCGAATAACTCTAGAAATCAAATGTCCAACCTGCCTCAGTGACAGTATAAAGAAAAATGGCATCAAAGTAGATGGGAAACAAAACTATCAGTGCAAAGACTGTAAACGTCAGTTTATTGGTGACCATGCTCTGAGCTATCTAGGATGTAATTCAGGCATTACTCGAAAAATATTACAGTTGATGGTCAGAGGTAGTGGTATACGAGATATCGCTGAAGTTGAGCGAATCAGTATCGGTAAAGTTTTACGTACTTTAACCGAATCGACCTACCAAATTCAGCCTAAACAAAGTCATTATGAGTCTCTTGAAGTTGATGAGTTTTGGACTTTCGTGGGAAATAAAAATAATAAACAATGGCTTATTTACGCCTACCATCGAGAAACAGGTGAGATTGTTGCTTATGTTTGGGGTAAAAGAGACTTAGCTACAGTTCAACGATTGAAGACAAAGCTTAAACAATTAGGTATTCACTACACCCGAATTGCAAGTGATCATTGGGACAGTTTCATCACTGCTTTTAAAAACTGCAAGCAAAGTATTGGTAAATTTTTTACTGTAGGTATTGAAGGTAATAATTGCAAAATAAGGCATCGAATTAGGCGCGGTTTTAGAAGGAGTTGTAATTTTTCAAAAAAGATTGAAAACCATTTTAAAGCTTTCGACTTAACCTTTTTTTACATCAATAATGGCTTCATTTAATGTCAGCATACTTTTTGAAACACCACCAAATCCCGATATTCATATGATAGCCGCTATTAAACAGCAGTACCACACGGCCAAAGGCTTGCGACATGTTATGTTCAAGCTGTTCATAAGCGGGAAAATTTCCAGTCAGCAATCGGGAGGAGCTGGCACTCATCTGCCGTTCAGAAACAGGAGTCATATCAAAAAATGCTTCCCGTAAATCCATTTGGCTGGCAAGACCCAGATAATCATTCGATGCCAGATTCAACATGTTTTTGCCGTTGAGTTCAAAATGGGCAGCACTGGTAATGTTGGATTTAAACTCGCGGTATTGCCCTTGTTGCTTTAATACATCAAGTTGCTGTGCAAAATGTTCGAGGTGATTCATGCTGCAAGCTCCAGGTGCTGAATCATAGCGATCATATGTTCCAGCAATGTCTGCAATTCGGCTGTAGAAATAATAAAAGGTGGCATGACATACACCAGTCTGCCAAATGGACGAATCCATACACCACGACGAACACATTCTGCCTGGAATTCAGCCAGATTCACTGCCTGATGCAGCTCAACCACTCCAATTGCCCCAAGCACCCGCACATCTTTGACTACAGGATGCCCATCTAAAACATACAAAGTACTTAATTGCTGTTCAATATGCTGAATATTGGCTTGCCAGTCCTGTGCCAGTAAAAGCTGGATACTTTTTACTGCAACTGCACACGCCAACGGATTGGCCATAAAGGTCGGGCCGTGCATAAAAACACCCGCTTCCCCCCGAGAAATGGTCTCTGCAACCTGCCTAGTGGTGAGCGTAGCAGACAATGTCATATAGCCACCGGTCAGGGCTTTACCTAAACAAAGTATGTCAGGGATGATATCGGCATGCTCATAGGCAAATAGCTTACCAGTGCGTCCAAAACCTGTCGCAATCTCATCCAGAATCAGGAGTATATCGTATTGCTTACACAAAGCTTTGGCTTGGCGTAAGTATTCAGGATGATAAAAACGCATCCCTCCCGCACCCTGAACAATCGGCTCAATAATCATGGCTGCAATCTGCTCATGCTTTTCTGCCAGTAACTGTTTCAGTGGCTGGATATCCTGCTCCTGCCATTCGCCATTGAAGCGACTTTCAGGTGCAGGAACAAAATATCGATTAGGCAGGCTTGAACCGAAGATTTGATGCATACCCGTGACGGGATCGCAAACTGACATCGCGTTCCATGTATCACCATGGTAGCCCGAACGTGTCGTGACAAAATTACTTTTTTCCGGTTGACCTTGGGCATGCCAATATTGCACCGCCATTTTCAAGGCAACTTCTACAGCAACAGAACCGGAATCAGCAAAAAAGACTTTATCAAGCTCAGATGCCGTAATCTCCAGCAGGATTTTCGCAAGTTCAATGGCAGGCTGATGGGTCAATCCGCCAAACATCACGTGTGACATCTTATTCAGCTGCTCAATGGCGGCCTGATTCAGCTCAGGATGACTGTAGCCATGAATCGTACACCACCAGGAGGACATCCCATCAATCAGCGCCCTGCCATCTTCCAGATAGATCTGGGCACCGCTGGCGCTAGCGACCGGATAACATGGCAAGGGGGTAGTCATTGAGGTATAAGGATGCCAAATATGCTCTTGATCAAAAGCGTCAAACACAAAATTCATCCTGAAAAATTGTGGAAATATCGATCTTAGCCTGCTCAGTTGAAAATGCAAATGACTGAACTCTCTATCTTGCTGAAGCAACTGATAAATCATCCAGAAAATCCAGAATAGGTGTTAGCACCAATTCTGTATCGAACAGGATTGCATCATGTGCGGCCTCGATTTCTTTGACTTTGATTAAACTTTGTTGATAAAAGACAGGTTCTATGGAAACTTGGCAAGGAACTAGTGAATCTTGATTTGAAAATATAAACAGTATCTTCGTTGAACAGGTTTTTAATATCTCTACCAAGTCTAATTGCTTTAAAAGATAAAGATGCTTTTCTTGATGATTTAAATCAATTAAAGACAGTTTGGATTGTAAATATTTTACCCGTTGCCGTGCATCCTTCGCTCCCATACAGACGAGATGACAAAAACGTTTCAATGTCGTTAACATGTCTAGTCGGGCGGCCTGGAGAAACTGTTCAAAATCAGTTTCAGGCATTGCTTGTTGCCAATCTTTATTGGCAACAAAACAAGGATTGGACATACAGGCAATGACAGGCTTTGCTACTCGTGTCTGCTGAAAGATTTCATTCGCCAAATATATGGCCAATTGTCCTCCTAAAGACCAGCCTATGAGCACATCATAATCTTGTGCGAGCTTTATCTTTTCCTGCAGGGTCACCGCATCAAAGGGGTCAAAAATATCAGAGATTGCTACTGTATGATCTGTCCTGAGTTTTTCAGAAAATTCTTTCAGGACGGTTGTCCCCAGTCCCCAGCCTGCAATCAATAATATATTCATCTGCTATTCCCTGTGAAAATACATTAGGCCTTCAAGCCATAAAATTTCTCGGCTAAAAATTATTGCTTTTCAAAAAAGCATGAAAATACTTTTAACCAAAAAAGAAAAAAGTGCCTGTCTTAACGCTAATAACCCAACGCCTAGATCTTTGTACGAATAAAGCGACCTAGGCCATGCCCTCTTTATTCACAATTCGGCAAGTTAGCCGATAGCTACAAGAAAAAACTGCTATCTCAGGCTGAAAAACGGGATAGTAAGAATATTCACATCATGACCAGAACATTTAAGCCATATTCATATATAAGACAATCACACATCATGTTGTATCTTACGACTTATGACATACGGTTATGTCTTTAATCTCAAGAATAAATCTCTATACTTGAATAAATAATAATGGCATATGAAATTAATCATAATGCTTTATATTAAAAATAATTTTTATTCTTTCTATACAAAAAATATTATTACTTTAAACTCTGAAAAACAAATATATATTTTTCATACATTATTCATGTAATTATTTCATTAACATCCTAAATTATTACTTTAAATAATTATTTTAATGGAAAAAAATTGGTTAGTAAGGACAAATCAAACTATTACTTTTTTGCCCATGGTCATAGTTATATTTATAGGACTAATTGGCTATGAATGGGTACGTACAGAACTGGTCGGAAGCTGGATTCTTTTAATTGGCTTTATTCTACTGGGACGCTTTTTAAATGTAGTTCAGTCCGTTGTACTGAGTATTGTCATTTTTATTACTCTTTTTATTTATATTTTATTTAATGTCCAGGCTGATAGCATGGATATCAATACTCGCTTCTTGCAGCTTTTTATTCTACCTTTAGCGCCACTTCTACTCAGTATTTACTATGAAATGATGTCGACCAACAGGCAAACCGACAATTTACTAGATACTTATCGTAAAAACCTGACCCATAAAACATTACCTATCAGTACTTATTTCTATACCCAAACTCAAGTTCAGGATATGTTAAATCTGAATCTGATTCCTCAATATGATGAAATTTATATAGAAATTACCAACCACAATTTATTAAGAGATATGTTGCAGGTGGATGAACTAAAACTGTTACAACAAAAAATTATCCATGTGCTGGAAAGTAAGTTCGAAGTTCCTCATTTTTCCTTTACTGATAGCCGGCTCTCGGTCTTGCGCGTAATTATGATTGCCGATCGAGAATCTACTATTTCCAAACAACTGATTGAAAAAATCAAACAGATTGAACTGATTAAAACAGAGATTACTCATTTACCCCATCATCAGGGCCGACCCTCCTTGGAGGAACGCCTATGAGTCATTTTTTGCATGTCTGCGGTCTGGTCGTTTCAGTCAATACACTGCCTGACCCGGTACTGAGTTCTTATTATCAACAATATTATCAATGTGAGCTTAAAACAGCCGATCCGGTTCAGCAGCAAGATTCCTCAGATATTAAGCAAATTCCAGCCTATTTCCCAGCTCCTAGGAAGTTATGGCCGGTATTTAGCTTGGATCAACTACAGTACGAAACTTATCAAACCATGAAAAATCAGGGTATTAAACCGGGTTTAATCATTCCTGAAAATTTCATGAAACCATCAATCTACTTTCAGATCAAACAGGAGGTTTCGGAAGGTGCTATCCCGATTCTTGATCTAAGCAGTATCGAACCAAAGCGTTTTCGCGGACTTGCGACCCTCGCCACCAGTGCAGGTCTACGTCCCATGGCTGCCTATATACAGGATGGCTGGAATCCGAATCTCAAAACTTTACCTGCGGGACTTTACATTGTTCAGGCCAATCCAGGACAACTGCCTTTACCCGCCCGTTTAATTCAATCTGGTCAGCAACAATTTTACACCGCCTACCCACAAACTGCTTTCAATGGTACCGGAATTATCCTGAATCCTCAGGGGCCACTTGCCGAAAATGAAATTGCTTATCCTGAATTGGGAATTTCCTGGACCTTTTTAAATACACGCTTTGACAGCCAACTGAACCGGGTGCATACCAATCCACTCGGCTATGTTTTGCTCTCAGCAGGAATCGTCATCTTGCCATTACACCTGGTGCTCTCGACCCATTACCCTAATTTATTAAGCTTCTGGGGTACCTCAACTTCCTGGGCATCCGTTGTTGTGATCGTTATCTTAATGCTCATCCTCCTGATCACCATGTTATGGCGGAGGTTCAAAAAATCATGAGCATGATCGATATTCTGTTTATTACCGGCTTTATCGGGATCTGGATTCCACAGGCCTTTTGGGCCTGGCTCAGCTTTTCTGCCTGGCGCTATTCGATTCGTGCCAGTCAGGAACTGACCAATTTACCAATACCTGAACGTTGGCCCATGCTGAGTGTGCTGGTGCCGGCATATAACGAAGCACTTGTGATTGAAGATACCTTACGCTCTCTAGCTGCACAGGATTATCCGGCTGAAAGTTATGAAGTACTACTAATTAATGATGCCTCCAAAGACAATACCCAGGAAATTGCCGATCGTATAGCAGCCGAATTTCCAGTCATTCGGGTCATCAATGTGCCTAAAGGTCAAGGTGGTAAAGGTAAATCCAGAACTTTGAATAACGGACTCAAACACGCCCGCGGAGAATTGATTGCGGTTTATGATGCGGACAGTACGCCAGAGCCGGATTGTGTACGGCTGATTGCCCAGACCTTGCTGGCAGATTCTAGTCTGGTCGCAGTGAATGGCAAAGTCCGTACCCGCAACTGGAAAGACAGCCCCCTTAGTACCTTTATCGCTATCGAGTTTATCTATTTTCAGTGGATTTTTCAGGGTGGACGCTGGCTGCGTTTCCGTCTTTCCACCCTAATGGGAACCAATTATGTGATCTGGCGAGATGCACTCGATATTCTAGGGGGATTTGACGAAAAATCCTTAGTCGATGATACCGAAATGAGTTACCGGATTTTTCTAGGACATAAACGGATTAAATGGGTGCCTTATGCCGTAGGCTGGCAACAGGATCCGGGCGACCTGAATATTTTTATCAAACAACGCTCGCGTTGGACTCAAGGTAACTTTTATGTAACCCGTAAATATTTAAGAACAGCGCTCCGGCATCCTTTTCCAATCGGAATGGAGATCGGCAATAATATTATGTGTTACATCATTTTTGTGCCAGCCCTGTTCTTAAGTCATATGACGCTGGTGGTTGGCCTACTCGGTATTGATGGCACCACGATTCCCGGCCCATTTACCTTACTCTTCATTTTGGCGTTTATTCTTTATCTGGTCCAGATCTGGTTCACCCTCAGTCTGGAAAAAGAAGTGCCTAAACGATTTTACTTCTATGCCTTTATTGCCTATTTCACCTATTCACAAATCTTTCTCCTGATTGTCTTTAAAGCTGCCTGGGACATGTTAAAAGGCAAAATCAAAGGTGAAGGAATTACCTGGTACAAGACAGAACGAAAGAAGGAAAAAAAATGATCATGCACATAAAAACAGCTCCTTTGAGATTAATGTCTTCACTTATCTTGGCATTGTCTAGTGCACCTCTCTATGCGGCCATCTGGAAGCTTGATGATGTAGTTGCGCGGCATGTAGAGCAAACTACGCCTTACTTTTTTTATGTTGGAAAAGGTGAAAGCTGGCAGGATGTCCAGTTCAGCAGTCAGTTCAATGTACAGGGTAGCAGTACGGTGATTGTCCGGTATGACAATCAGCTGATTCATCAACAAAATTTGAGTGGTAAAGGCACATTAAATTTTAGCCTCCCCCCTGCCGATAGCGGTTTTCATCGGCTGGATATCAGTATTTTACAAAAACCAGGACCTGGACAAAGTACTGCCAATATTTGTCTTGAATCAAGCAATTTACAGACTACCTTGACTCAACCAAATCTGAGTTATCAATCGCAGCGTAACAGCATGCAGCTGAATCAACTCCCGGATGTCCTGTTCAATAGTCAATTGAACCGACCAGAACCAGTACAGGCACTGCTAGGTTTTAATACGGCAAATTTCCTGGAAGCCACCATGATGAGTAGGCTGGCAACTGCCTGGAATTTTGCGACACCTGTGCAATGGCGGCTAAATACCACTCCTGAATCAGCACCTGATTTCATGATCAATATTCAGCGTTCGGCCGCAAAATTACCCGCAGCCAGGATGAGTCTAAATCAGGTCAACCAGATACCAAGTCTCACGATTGAATACTCTTCAGAATCCCAATTATTGATGGCCGTCAATGCCCTGCTCAATCAGCAATATCTGGCACAACTAAATACTGCAACAGCGAGTTTAAATGGCCCTGTCGCACGACCAAACTGGGCCAGTGTACGCCGTTTTGAAAGCTTGGCTGATCTGGGCATTTCCGATTTCAAACTAGACAATACTCCCAAAAATATTTCACTGGTCTTTCCTGCTGTTTGGGAGGCTACGGATATTTTAAAGGGTCAGCTTAATTTCCGTTCGCAAAGCGGACTCTTACAAGGCTCGACCTTACAGGTTTGGCTCAATGAAGTACTCGCAGGTAGTACCAGTCTGGCAAAACTGGATTCCAGCCCGGTTGAGCGGCAGTTTGAATTTGTAGGTGCAGATTATCCCTATACCAACAGCTTTAACATGACGGTGAGTAATAACCAGTTAAATAGCAATAATTGTCTACCTAATGCGGGTAATGCCTTATGGATTGATGCTAAAAAATCCAAGCTTAGTCTGCCTTACCAGATGAAACAGGGAGTCATCAGCCTGTCTACAGTTTTTGACAAGACTCCTGAAATTGCCATGAATACGCCTGTAGCCACCCCCATCGCGATCAGCCTGGCTCAAGTTGCCAAGAACATGCTGCTCAGTAATGATCCAATTGGTCTGAATATCACCCAGCTGAATCCAAGTACACCTAAAACCATTAATATCCTGCTGAATGCCCAGCGTTATCAATCCGAATTGCAAAAATACAGCCAGATTCTTTACTTACCTACTACGGCAAATGGTAGTTTGATCACCGTCAGAAACGGAAATTTCTGGATTTATAGCGACAACAACCTCGGGGTAGAAAATTTTACCCGCTTCTGGCCGCAAATCCAGCAGAAAATCCCGAACAATACTGCGGCCTTGTTTATTTCTGCCCAAGGGCAAATTACCGTACTTAGTCAAACCGCTATAGAAAAAGCAGAAACCCCGATAATTGAACAGATTTCCATGCGAACTATTGCTATTATTCTAGTGATTGTTGCTGCACTTATTATAGGGCTGCTGTTCTGGCGCAGAACCCGTAAGGCACAAAAAACCAAAGAAGAATAATGATGAAAAAATACCTGATTTTAGGCTTACTGGTGTTACTGGCACTTCCTGCCTTGGCTTTTACTGGCTCTGCGTTTTTTATGGCACGTGCAGATGCTAAAGCGGTAACAGCGCCTAAAATTGAGGGTATTTTCTGGCAGGTTGACCAGATGAGTCACGCCTCCGGTAACTGGCACTTATTAGGCATCGATACCTTAGTCACTCAATGGAGTATTGTAGACGGACGCTCCTTTTTTAAAGAAATCCCCGGAGCCCAATGGCAACATCAGCCGGACTGGAATACGATTGCCGAACAACCCTGGTCCAAGCAGGTTATCTTAGGTCTGGCAGGCATTTTTCAGGAACCTGTGGCACGTGAAAATATTGACCAACTCTTTTTACAATCCCAACAGATTATTGAAACGTCTCTTCCAGTTCAGCCTGCTGCTTATTATTTTCCTGTAGAAGCTGATCCAAGCTGGCATGGAGTTGCCAATCTGGCACGTTATGTTGCCGAATTCCAGCGACCAGTCTGGATCAGCATTTATAGTGCAGACCGCAAATCACGGTTTTTACATTATTGGCTTGAAAGCTGGTTACCTGATAATGCTCAAGTCTTTTTTCAGGATGGCGTCGGTGTGGGCACGCGCAGCCCCGAAGAAGCGGCGGTGATTTATCAAAATCTTAAACATCAGGTTGGGGACAAAAGAGTTGTGATTATTCTCGAAGCTTTCCGGCCTAAACCGGGAGGCGGCTTCCGTGCAGCTTATCCTTGGGAAATTGCAAAACAGTTAAAAGCTTATGCTGGAGAGCGTGTCTATATTTTTGACGGTCCACATTATTTAAATAAAGCCAGTGTGCTCTGGCTTTATTTGTGGATGAAAATCAATTACTAAGCTCTGACTATTAAATCTTGCAGCATCTGTTCCAAAATACGTTCCGAAGCATGACCATCACCAAATGGATTTTCGACTTCTGCATGTTGTCGATAATAGGCTGAATCATCCATGAGACGAGAAAACTCTTGTACGATTTTGGCCTGATTAGTACCGACTAGTATTCCACAACCTGCTTCAACCACTTCCGGACGTTCAGTTACATCCCGCAGTATGAGCACCGGTTTTTGATAGGTGGGGCTTTCTTCCTGAATACCGCCTGAATCGGTCATAATAAAATAGGCTGCACCTAAAACAGCCAGTAAGTCCGGATAATCCAGAGGTTTTAACAAATGTACCTGCGGATGATCCAGAAACTCGCGATAGGCAATTTCATATACCTGCGGATTGAGATGCACAGGCCAGGCAAAATGCAGCTCTGGATAACGGCGACATAGTGCATGGATGGCGGCACAGATATTTTGAATACCTTCACCAAAATTTTCCCGTCGATGTGCGGTCAGCAAGACCAGTTTATCTTGTTCACTTAATTTCAGCCCCATTCGCTCTAACCTTTGCTGAGACTGCTGAGAAGAAGATTGCATTAAATCACGGGCATGATAAATAGCATCAACCACGGTATTACCGGTAATAAAAATCTGCGGGTCTGGAATATTTTCCTGACGCAAGTTTTCTGCAGAACGTCGGGTCGGTGCGAAATGCCAGTGAGCCAAGCGGGAAACCAGTTGCCGGTTTCCTTCTTCCGGAAATGGATGCATCAGATCAAAAGAGCGTAATCCGGCTTCAACATGCGCCAGATGAATATTCAGGTTAAAGGCCACCAGAGCACCTGCAAGTACAGTGGTGGTATCCCCTTGCACTACAATTACATCACATTTCGGCATGTCACGATATACTTGATCCAGTTCGGTCAATGCCTTGCTTAATAGAATATTTAGACTTTTGCCGGGTTGCATGATTTGCAGATGATGATCAATCTTGATTTGGAAAAACTCGATCGCATCCTGTACCAATTCCAGATGCTGACCGGTAAATACCACATTGACTCTAAATCGTGAATCTTGCTGGGCTTTTAAGATGACTGGTGCTAATTTAATCAGCTCAGGGCGGGTACCAAAAATAAAAGAAAGATCAATCGGCATGGTTAAAAGCTCCAGTAATAAGTCAGTTCCACTCGGGTATTATCAAAAGTTCTTTTTCCAGACTCAGGTGCCCCATTTACATATTTGCCATACATCTGTTCAATACGTAGCTTGACCGGGAAGTCTGCAGGTTGCCAGGCTATACCCGGCCCCAACTCTGCCAGGTTATTATAAAATTCGTTATTGGAATCATTAATCGTATGTAACTTCAGATAAGTCTGGATATTGCCTAGTTGATCCCGGTTAAAGTTCCAACCGGTACGCAGGCGCAGGTCGCCAATTACATTATAATCCTCACGTGAATAGCTCGCTGCATTGCCATACAGTTCGGCAAAATACTGAGTTTTCTGGGTAACCGGACTATGACTAGTTTCGGAATCATGCCAATACCATTCCCGATAACCGGTCAAACCAAAATTAATACTTTCTCTGAATTTGTCTCGGTTTAAATCGATTAGATCATAACTTCCGCCGAGTTCCAGATATAGATAGAGCGGCCATTCCCAAGGACGGTAATTTGTTCCAACACCGACAATGGCTGCATTCTGGTCAATAATCTCAGGTCGTGCACCGCCGGTAGATTGGGTATCCCTGTTAATGCTGGCAAAGCCATAAATCTGGCCACGGTTTTCTTCTCCCCAATAACGTCCATAACGGAGCTTCAAGGGTAAGATGGCCGTGTCATAACGTCCTTCAAAAGAAGGAGAAAAATAGATATCGGCAAAGGTATTTTTAGTCTGACCACTTGTTGTTCCATTTAAATTAAGTACGGCCTGTTGGGCTTTTGCTGCAGTCTCAGGATTTGAGGAACTTTGCAGTTTTTTAAATATTTCTAAAGCTTCGGGATTACGCTGAGCAGCATTCAACAGATAGGCTTTTTGCAACAACAATTGTTCATCATCTGGCGTTAATTCAAGAGTTCGATCAATATAAATTAAAGCTTCGGGATTATTATTTTTGCGCATTTCCAGATATGTCCAAGTTTTCCAGACCTTTGGATCTCGCGGTGATTTCTGGCTAATCTGCTGTAAAAGTTGTGTTGCCTGTTCGAGATCCTTTTGCTCAACTTGGTAATATTGTTCCCATAATATATAAGTTTCAGGAAAGGTTTCTGCTTGAATGGAAATACTCAAGAGAAATAGGCAAATACTTGAAATAGTAGGTAATCTTTTCATTTTAATGCATGAATTAGAATATTATAGTTCACACTATAACAGCAATTTATTTTAAGCTTGGAGCGGATGAAATTAAGTTACCAAACTCTCTATTATTTTTATAAAAAAATACAATATGTATAAGAGCTAGAGAGATTTGCTGTAACTATTAGACCTCTTTCATAAATCATTTTTTGCTCAGTTCCAAGTTGTAGATTCCAGCGATTAAATTGAATCTCAAACCAAGCCTTTTACCTCTATTTCGATAACGCTCAGCAAGGATTTTGAAGGTTTTCAGGCTGCCAAATACATGCTCAATTCCGATTCTTCTTTTATTGATTTCCTGATTATAGATTTTCAATTCAGGATCCAATTGGCTTTGTTGCATAAACCTAGCCTAGAAAGATTATTCAGTCCTATAATTTCAATATGAATAAACCTGCTCCTAAAATCTATCGTACAACTAACTGGTCTTCCTACAATCGTGCCCTCATTAACCGAGGTAATATTTCCATTTGGTTTGATCCAAACACTCAGTAGTATGCACAACCACAAGGCAAGCAAGGTCGAAATCAAACTTACTCCGATACCGCTATTCAATGCTGTTTAATGATCAAATCTCTATTCAGACTCTCTTTACGCATGGTCACAGGTTTTGTTCAAAGTTTGATTAAACTGTGTGGATGAGCTGCTCCGAATATCAGCGATATTCGTACAGCACGCTTTGTCGAAGACAAAAACATATTGATATTGCGATTAGCTATCAAAAAAGTAGCGATGGGCTACATCTACTCGTAGACTCAACTGGTTTGAAGTTTTTAGGTGAAGGTGAATGGAAACGTAAGAAACATGGACCTGAATATCGTCGCCAATGGCGTAAGCTTCATATTGGTATTGATGCCGACACCTTGCAAATACGTGCAGTACAGCTCACTACAAATAATGTGAGCGATTCACAAGTACTCGATGATTTACTTGCTCAAATTCCTTTAGACGAACGAATTGATTCGGTCTATACCGACGGTGCTTATGATACGAAGTACTGCAGACAAGTCATTTTAGATCGAGATGCACATGCGGTCATTCCACCAAGAAAAAATGCAAAACCATGGAAAGATCAGAAATTGAGATCTTTAGAGCGGAATGAATTATTAAAAACAGTGAAACGTTTAGGAAGAATGCTTTGGAAAAAATGGTCTGGTTATCATCGTCGAAGTTTGGTCGAAACCAAGATGCATTGCATCAAATGATTAGGCGATAAATTAATAGCAAGGAGTTTTCCTAGTCAGGTCAATGAGATTCATGCACGCATAGCAGTATTAAACAGATTTACAGAATTAGGTCGTCCTCATACCCAAGTTGTCACTTGAGTTCTGTTCAGATAAGCAGGTGCTGTCTTTTAAATCTTTGTGCAACAAAGCCTATTAAAACTAAAACTGATCTTAGCGCGTTAAATCTGAAAATGAAACGTCAAGAGCTACCAATTTCTTTTTGCTTAAGCCAGATCGGCTAAAAATTTTAAAATTGGCTCAACGAGTAACTTGGTATCAAAAAGGATGGCATCGTGCGTGCCCTGTATTTTTACCAAATTCAGATTTTGGGTTGTTAAAAACACAGATTCTTGACTAACTTTGTAAGGAACCAACATATCATTCTCGGAAAATATAAATAGCATCTTGACTGAATGATTTTTTAAGATATCCACTAGATTTAATTGCTGCAATAGATAAAGATGCTTAACCTGATAGTTTAAATCAATACTATTTAACTGTTGGTGCAATAATTTTGTACGTTCACGTGCTGCTGCGCCAGCTAAAGTGACCAAGGTACAAAAGCACTGCATCCCGCGTTTGGGATCAGCCAGTATGGAGGATTTAAATTGTGTATATTGTTCAACTGGCATTGCCTGTGGCCATGCTTCGTTGGCCACGAAACAGGGATTTGACATACAGCAAATCACTGGCTTGGCAATTTTCAATTGTTGCTGGATTTCATTAGTCAGCAAAAGTACCAACTGTCCACCCAAAGACCATCCCATCAAGACATCAAAAGAACTCGCCTGCCTAACTTTTTCGGCCAAAATACTTTCCACGTTAGGATCAAAAATATCCCATACTTCAACTTGATGCTGCTGCCGTAACTGTTCTACAAACGGGGGTTAAGACCGCTGTTCCTAGCCCCCAACCCGTAATCATCAGTATCTTCATTTTGTCTGCTCCAATAAAAGGGACCAATTCAAGTTGAAATGATCCCTGTTTGTTACACGATTAATTAAGCAGGTTGCATCGCATCTACAGCCAATTCTTTAGCTGTTTTCTTGGCAGCTTCAGCTTTTAAGCCTAATTTAGCAAACAAGGCTTTGTCTTTACCTTCACCACTGTTCGGGGCAGTAAGCAATTTATCACCTGAAAATAATGAGTTAGCTCCAGCCATAAATGCCAGTGCCTGATCAGAGTCAGAGAGAGATTCACGACCTGCCGGCAAGCGGATATAACTCTTCGGCATAATAATCCGTGCTACCGCAATAGTACGAATCCAGTCAATCACATCCAGTTTTTCAACATCGGCCAGTGGTGTGCCTTCAATAGGAACCAGCATATTTATGGGCACCGAACCCGGGTGAATCGGCATAGTCGCTAGTTCAAATAACAAACCGACTCGGTCTTGTACGCCTTCGCCCAAGCCGACAATACCGCCACTACAGACATTAATTCCGGCATTACGCACATGATCAAGCGTATTTAAGCGGTCATCAAAGCTACGTGTACTGATGACATTGGCATAATATTCACGTGAGGTATCAAGGTTGTGGTTGTAATAATCTAGCCCTGCATCTTTCAGACGTTCCGCTTGTGAGGCATTCAGCATCCCTAGGGTCATACATGTTTCCATGCCCAGTTTCTTGACTTCCTGCACCAATTCCAGCACATACGGCATATCGCGTTCATGCGGGTTACGCCATGCTGCGCCCATGCAAAAACGGGTCGAACCGGAAGCTTTGGCCTGTTTGGCTTCAGCAATCGCCTTTTGTACTTCTACGCGTTTTTCAATTTCCAGATCAGTATCATAATGTGCAGATTGCGAACAGTATTTACAATCTTCCGGACAACGGCCCGTTTTAATTGAAAGCAGAGTACTGACCTGAACAGTATTCGGTTCAAAGTTTTGGCGATGAATTTGCTGTGCCTGAAACAGTAAATCCATTAAAGGCAAGTCATAAATTTCTTGTATTTCGGCACGTGACCAATCATTACGGATCATCTTGTCTGCATCATCTAAAATTCAATTGAGTAAATCATACGCTGTTTTTTTTATTTTTCTTTAGCGTTTTATTTCATATTCATTGCCTGCTTAAAATAGCTTTAGTTTATCAAGCTATTTTGAAAGCTTATTTAACTCGAATCCTGCTTAAGCCGATGATTCCTTAATTTGAATTGTTGGCTTATTTTGATGAGGGAGTTGATATGCACATAGTGAGGCGTAAATTCCACGCAGAAATCCATGAAGACTACGTGCTTTACTCGTCACTAAATTGTATTGCCCCTTCAATAAACTGAATAATGTTTCTATCTTATTGTGTTGTCTTAGGTGATATTCATCTGATACACAAAGTTGAATAGCCTGCATATTCTTTCGATGATAAATAATTAAATCAATACCTTGATATTTCAATCTAATTTTTAATTCTTGGCTGATGTAACCTCGATCCCCGTAAAGTTTTGCTTCTACACCAGCAACCAATTGCTCAACCATTTTTATGTCAGCAACATATCCATTCGATAAAGCAGAACAGCCAATTTCACCAAATTGATTCATCGCAATATGTAATTTACAGCCATAAAATCAGCCCATTGAGCTTCTACCACGAGATGCAATTTGGACTAATAATTTATGATGCTGAATACGTTGAGTTTTACAAACTGGCAGAGTTGTTGAATCAATCCATAGATATTGTGTACCTTGGCCTTTCATCAGTGTCACATGTAAGGCTTGTAGAGCTAATTCATGCATATTGATTAGATGAATCATCCTTTGATAGCAAGGCAAGTACTTAAATAAATGGCTTTTACCTTCTTTTACCCAGCTAAAAAAAGGCTTTGAAATTATTGAAATGAGAGCATTTGTATCAAATGGCAATAAAGCAGATTTCTGAAATTGTAAATTGAGCAGTTCTGATTCTTAAGGAACCACGGTTTTGTTTGAGAAACTCTCAATAAGTTGATTCAAATTTAAGAAAAATCATCAATTACGCAGAATAATTCGGTACTATTGAACATCAGAACTAGAGTTTTGAGTTTGGTGTGTCCGTATAACACTTGTTTTACACAGTCCGCCTCAATCCAATATAAATTTATCTTTCAATAACTTAAAACAAAAACTTCCCAACCACGTCTTGCTTAATCCAACCATTTCCAATATTCTATGTGGGTTGTTATGTGGGACAAGAATAACCCTATGCCTAAAAAAGCCAAAGAACTCTCGGCACTCAGTGTAGCAAAAATCAAAAAAATGGTAGGCATGCTGTCGGTGGTGTAGATGGTTTGCACCTACGTATTGTGAATAGTTCTCGTGTCTGGATTTTACGTGCAGTAGTGGGAAAACGTCTAGATAAAGACGGAAAGTTAAAGCCTCATCGCCGTGATATTGGTATTGGTCCCTACCCCGAAGTTTCTTTAGCTGAAGCCCGTGCTAAAGCAATAAAATTAAGAATACAAATTCGAAATGGCATTGATCCAATTGCACATAAACAAGAACAGCTCAACAAGCTTCATATTCAGAAACTACGTGACAAAACATTCATTGAGTGTGCAAAAGTTGTTATAGCAAATAAAACCCGTGAACTCAAAAATGAAAAACATATTGGTCAATGGACTTCTACATTAGAAACTTATATTTACCCAACTTTAAGTGATATGAGTATTAGTACCATTACTAAAGTTGATATTGCCGAAGTTCTTAAGCCTATCTGGATTGATAAAAATGAAACAGCTAAACGTATTCGTGGTCGTATAGAAACCATTTTTGATTATGCCAAAGCTATGGGATATTTTGTAGGTGATAACCCTGCTGAATGGAAAGGCAATCTAGAACCAATTCTAGGTAATTTAAAGCAGGAATCACGCCCTCACCCATCGTTACCCTATGAACATCTTGCTGAATTTATTCAGCACCTAAGACAGAAAAAAGGTATTTCTCCTAAAGCCCTAGAATTTGCAATTTTAACTGCTTGCCGTTCTGGTGAGATTTTTGGGGCAAAATGGCAAGAAATTGATTTTAAGAAAAAGGTTTGGATTATTCCTAAAGAACGAATGAAAGCAGATAAAGAGCATCGTGTTCCTTTGTCTCAACAAGCTATTAATTTGCTTAAATCAATTCAAGCATATACTCAAGCACAAGATTTCATTTTTCCTGCACCTCGTAATGGGCAGATGCTTTCTGACATGTAATTGACCACTCTGATCAAACGAATGCATGAACAGAAGTTTAAAGAAAAATGGCTTAGGCTATCTTGACCCTAAACAGAATAGAGTAATCACGACACATGGCTTCCGCTCTACATTTCGTGACTGGTCTGCTGACAAAACCGATTATCCACGTGAAGTTTGTGAGCATGTGCTTGCACATAAATTACCAGATGAAGTAGAAGCGGCTTATTTACGTGGTGCTTATCTAGAAAAACGAAAAGGATTGATGAGTGATTGGGCAAAGTTTTGCTATCAAAATATTATCCAGTGATGGATTAAAAAATATAATTATATTATTACAAAGACTTAGATTAAAAATAAAGTTGTGATGTCAATTTGGCACAAAATTTATTTTATGTATCGAAACATAACTATTCAATATTTTTACTTCCAAACAAATTGCTTACTGCAAGAAGTGCTGTTTCAGACATAGCTTTTATCGACAATCAGATCATCGATAATTCCTACGACTTCAATCAACTTGCAACTTGACAATTGTGGAATTTCCACAATCATTTCAAAATAAGTCGGGTATACATCTACCTCAAAGGCAAGGTAAGTTTTTGTAGTTGCCCCGCCTCATAATCTTCCAACAAGTAGCTACCATAAAATTTCGTGGTTTGTTAGATTTTTATCCAAATTTCATCAGTTCAAACTCTGCGAAATCTATTCAAATAATTAATTTTAGACAGGGCATAAAAATATTTTATTTCAATAGATGAGAAGAATGGAATATATACATCAAATAAGGATACACCCTAAAAATTGTAACTATATTGCCATCACTTTGAATTTTCCGGCGCCATCAGCCACTTTACACTCGCATCGAATAGCTTAACCCCATCTGAAGACAAGTCTGAAAAAGTGTCATTATGAAGAAAGAACATCAGCCGTTTAGCTGGCGCTAAAGATTCATAATCCATAGTTGCACCTTTTTCATATCCCCAAATCGCTGCTTTTTCAGGTTCGCCGTAGACCGTCGCAATGATCGTAGCCCCTAATCCAGGTTTCCCCCAATTCATCATGGTCTGTTTTTTATAAACATTCAGCGTGCCCGCAGGTAAATTCGCAGATAAGCGGTGTGGCGCATTTACAAGCCATAAATATCGAGCTTTATCGACTTCACCAAAATCCTGACCTGAGCGTTTCCCCGTCATGGCTGAATCATCAATATAATCACTTTCCCATGTCATCAGTGGAATTTCTAACTGACGCCACCCTGCTTTTAAGTTTTTTGATCCAACTGTTGAAGACAAAATAATTGCATCAACTTGTTTAATTTGTTTTGGATCTTGGAGCTGGTCTAATATTTGAACGGCATATCCCAAGGCTTCTAAGTGCTGTTTTATAGCCAAATCATTTGCGTATGATGGCCCGTTTATCTGAGAAATTAATGCGATATGCGTACTCACTTTAGCTGCAAATGCACTCATGGATGCTGTTAAAAAACCTAGGCTCAGTGCAGCAATCAGCATTAAAAAAAGTTTTTTCACTGTGTGATACCTTGAAAGACATCGGAACTTTGATCGTTCAAATCAAAGTTCCTCAAAAATATATGGTTAAATTTAACTACAAAATGTTCAATGGACGAAAAACAAGAACTGATTAATATTTAAACTTCACATTAAAGAGAAAAGTTCGCGGGCTGCCAAAACTGAGCAACTGGGCATTGGGTGTTGTACCTTGAATATAATCTTTATCAAATAAATTTTTAATGCTTAAACCCATGCCCCAACGTTGAGCATCGTAGCCAGCATTCACATCAAATAACGTATAACTCGGCATACGGACAGAATATGTTCCACGCTGTGCTGTTCGTTCCCCTTGAAGACGTACTCCTGCCCCCATATTCCATCCCAGTTTATCTGGGCTAAAATAATATTGGCTAGACAATGATGCTGCATTTTTAGGGACATGATTAATGCGCTTCCCAATCTCACTGCTGGTTAAACTTTCGGTGACTTCAGCAGTTGGGATATAGCTATAGGCAGCGGATACATGCCATTGGTTAGACAGAGCTGCAGATAATTCTGCTTCATAGCCTTTGGTTTGCTGCTCACCGGTTTGAATTGAATAGCCTAGAGTTGAATCATTTTCTGTAACATTGCGGCGCGTGAGATCATAGTAAGCGATATATCCTTGTAAACGCTGGTCAAGTCCTTGAAACTTCATACCAACTTCCGTTTGTTTACCTTCTTCGGGGTCGAGTAATGTACTATTCGCTCCAGTATCGGTTACAGGCATAAATGAAGTTGAATAGCTAATATAGGGCGCAAAGAAATCATTGATGCGGTACATCAATGATGCACTGCCCGTAAATGCATTATCCGAGTTTTGTACGGTTGTATTATTTATTTGGTTTTCAACACTCACTTGCGTCCAATCATGGCGTCCAGATAAGCCTAAAATCCACTGATCATCAATTTTAATGGTATTTCTTAAATAAAGCCCGGTATATTGATTATAGGTCAAATTCCATGACGGCTTGCCTTGCGTCGTAGGGGTAATGCCATGCTCTAAGTTATCTGCATCAATCGGGTTTACATTATCAACCCGCTGATAGTAGTCACTGCGCTCTTTCATCATATCAACTCCGGCTGTCACTTCGTAATCAATATGATCTGTTTTAAAACTTCGCTGCAGATAATTATCTAATGCAAAATTAGTATCCTGCTTATCTTGATAATTGACTTGCCGTTTCACAATTGGGAAGGCCGCTCCAGAAGCCGCAAAAACTGAGTTACTCCAGCTGCTATTTTTCGTCACAGCAAAATTCTGCTTAAAAATCCAATCATTATCAAAATAATGAGTGAAGTTACTGCCTACACGATATACGTCCACATCATAATAGCGATCAGGCTCTCCAATAAAAATGTTACGTCCATAATTTTGATAGTTTTGCGGAATTCCCTGATTTCGAATATATTTTCTGTGCTGATAGCTAGCAATCACAGAAAGATCATTTTTATCATTTAAATCAAAGTTATATGATGATGCTAAATACTGATTTTTAAAATATACATAATCTGTCGGATCATCTTGATCAGACACACGGCCAACGAAACGAAATGCCCCTTTTTCAGTTTGATTTGGCGCATAGTTAATATCAAATGTGCCTTCTTTAAGCCCATAGCTTCCATAGCTCAAATTGGTCCGATAAAACGTTTCCGCTTCGGGGCGCTTTGTCGTTAAATTCACCAAGCCCCCTGGCAGAGCTAAACCAAAACCCACAGAAGTAGGCCCTTTCACAACTTGAATAGAATCTAATCCACTAATATCTTCAGATCTTAAGACATTTGTTGAAGTTTGCACGCGCAATCCATCAACATAGGTTTGCGCACTCGAAATTTGACCACGAATGATAAAATCATCCCAACCACGACGCCCATATGAACCTGATGTAACACCAGCAACGCCTTCTAAAGCATCGGCAACAGTTTTAAGCTGTTTTTCTTGAATTTGCTCACTCGTTATGACACTAATGGATTGTGCCGTTTCAAATATAGGATCATTTGAACGCAATACAGAGGATGCAGTTTTTGCAGCATACTCTTTATTTTCCTTTTGTTCGGCTTGAGCTTGAATTGTTATCGTCGGTAAACTTTGAGCTGTTTCAGTATCCGTTGCCTGAGCATGAGTCGACACATTAATGATTGCTAATATTGCTGAACTAAGTGGGAGTAATCTATATGGCATTTGGCGGCAGAACGAATGGAAATGTATGGAAGCATTATAAAAAAACCAAAACAACAAATAATAATGATTTTTATTTATATTTACTATTTATTAAATATATGCACTGTTTTGGGAGACTAGAAATCGAGATATTACAAAATTTGAATCTGATCACATCGTCAAGATGACTTAGAATGAATCGTTTTCCACCATTTTCGTTATTTTCCAGTAAAAATTTCCCCGAATATTGCGGTCTATATAAAACTTGCTGAGTATTGATCATTAAACAGCATTGAATAGCGGTATCAGAGTAAGTGTGATTTCGACCTTGCTTGTCTTGTGCATACCACTGAGTGTTTGGATCAAACCAAATGGAAATATTACCTCGGTTAATGAGGGCACGATTGTAGGAAGACCAGTTAGTTGTACGATAGATTTTAGGAGCAGGTTTATTCATATTGAAATTATAGGACTGAATAATCTTTCTAGGCTAGGTTTATGCAACAAAGCCCTTTTCACATCCAAAATTTGATGAGGGGTAGGTTGAGGGGTAAAACCCTAGATAAAAAATAAAACCTTTTAAAAACAAGGGTTTATTTAAACATTTGGCGGAAGCAGTGGTAACTCAACTGATGCCTCTAGTCCTCTTATTTTTCAAGTCAATTTCTTATCCGCGATTCGGGTTAATTAAGGATGCATAAGCTTCCTTTTTTATAGACAAATGTACAAGAAACAATACTATAACTTTACACTAGTTCTATCTACGAACCTTTGATTTATACTAGCCGGATAACATCACCGGCTTTAAATCAGTTTAGCGACTTTATGAACTTAAAGAAAAATAAAAGACAGCTTGTCTGGGGTTTAAATCTGCTTGCATCGATGATGTATGGCAGCTTTGCTCATGCACAGAGCATCAGCTTTCAGGACGCTGAACGTCAGTTGTTGCAAAATTCTTATAGCAGCCAAGCCTATCAAAGTCTGGAACAGGCTTCAAAACTTGAAGCTGAAGCAGTAAAAGGCGTAGGTCTACCGCGTGTCGATCTGAATGTTCGTGCCTATGCCTTTCACAGTGAAGTCGATATTCCATTAAAGCAATTTAAAAATAATCTGGAGAATTCACTCTCCCAAGGCGTGAATGGCCGGCTTAATGAGTGGGAGGCCAGTAATGGCGTGGATCTACCTGCAGGTATTACCGATCCACTGCGTGATGGACTTAACAATACTATTCATAGCGGAGTTGGTCTGATTCCGGATACGTCTAATGTCATCCTTGAAGATCAGGTGATTCGCCCCACTGTTTCCGTGATTATGCCAATATATACCGGAGGCCTCACCCGTAGTGCCAAAGAAATTGCCAATATTCAGGTCGGTCGTAGTCAGCTCAGCAACAAACAGCAGCAAGACACGCAGCGTTTTGAACTGATTCAAAGTTATTTCAATGTGCAGCTCCAAAAGCAACTGCATGCAGCAGCGCTGTTTAATCTGAATGCTATGCAGCAGCATTATCGCAATGCCTTAAAGATGGAACAGCAAGGTTTTATCAGTAAAGGCCAACGCATGCAGTTTGAAGTAGCACGCAATAATGCCGAGCGCAGCCAGCAAAATACGCAAGCCAATTTGAATGCTGCCCTGTTCCAGCTGAATAATCTGCTTCAGGAAAGCGGCATCACCGAACTTTCGACGCCTTTATTTGTCAATAAAACTGAGCCACAGGCTTTAAATCATCTGCTGAAAACCTTTAGTCAAAACTCTGCGCTGATTCAAAAAATGCAGCTGGATACCCAATTGGCCCAAGCCAATGTCAAAGCCCAGCAAGCAGCTAAAAAACCGAATATTTTTGCTTTTGGTGAATATAGTCTGGATCAAAATGAAAACTGGATTGTCGGAGTTGCCGCACGCTATAACCTGTTTTCCGGGATCGATAAAAACAAAAATATTCAGGCTGCCGAACTCAAACGCTCTGCCACAGAACTGCTCACTGCACGCACCCAGCAGGAAATTGAAAATCTGATTTATAAATCTTATAGCGAAGCACTCAGCGCACAGCAAAGTGATGCACTTCTGGCACAAAACTTGAAAGCCGCACAGGAAAATTTACGCATCCAAGAATTGTCTTTTAAAGAAGATACGGGCACCGCCATACAGGTCATCGATGCACAAAATATGCTGAGCGGACTACGAGCCGAAACTGCCTTGAATGCTTACAAATATGTGATGTCACTGGCCACACTATTACAAAGCCATGGCTCGATTGCAGAATTTCCGAACTACATCCAACATACCAACACTCACTATATTCGCTAATGGAGCCGAACATGAACGAAGATCAACAATCCAATGATCCTGTGAATGAAGCGGCTTCATCCAGCGATACAGATAAATCGCCTGCGCAACAGATAGAAACAAAAACTGAAATAGAAAACAACGCGACGACTTCGACCGAGCAACAACAAGCTCCTGAAATCGCTAAAAAGAAAAAATATTTATTGCTCGCCCTGATTCCAGTTCTGCTGGCAGTCATCGCTTTTGGATTATGGAAAAGCTACCAACCGGCTCCGCTTGAATTGCAGGGTCGTGTAGAAGCTGAAACAGTTCAGGTGGCGACCAAAGTGCCAAGCCGTATTGAAGAAATTTATGTAGAAGAAGGTCAGCGGGTCAAAAAAGGCGATGTACTGGTGCGCTTAAACAGCCCGGAAATTCAGGCCAAAAAACAGCAAGCCGCAGCGGCTTTACAATCTGCGCTAGCCTTACAATCGACTGCTGAACGCGGCTCGCAGGAAGAAAATATCGCCAGTCTGTATGCCAACTGGCAAGCGCTGAAAGCACAGCAAAATTTAGCCAAAGTTTCTTATGAGCGTGGTGCAAATTTATTGAAGGAAGGTGTGATTTCACGCCAGCGCCGTGATGAATTGTATGCAGCCAGTCAATCAGCGGCGCAAATGACAGAGGCGGCGTATCAGCAATACGCACGTGCCAAACGTGGCAGCACTTCGCAGCAAAAGAGTTCCGCCGATGCACAGGTAGATATTGCCCAGGCTGCGCTGAATGAAGCCAATGCTTTAGAAGCAGAAACCCAATTAGTAGCACCTGTAAACGGAACGGTGTCTAAAACCTATGGCAAAGTCTCGGAGCTGGTAGCCACCGCAGTCCCTGTGGTCAGCCTGTTTGAAGATCAAATGTGGGTGAGCCTGAATATTCGTGAAGACCAATATGCCCCGTTTCAGAAAATGAGCAGTATTGAAGGTTATATTCCCGCCCTAGATAAAACCGCCACTTTTAAAATCAAGCAGATCAGTGCTGAAGGTGAATTTGCCACCATTAAGACCACACGCCAAACCGGCGGTTATGATGTGCGAAGTTTTAAGCTGCATCTTGTGCCCACACCAGCGATTCCTGAACTGAAAGTTGGGATGAGCGTGTTATTTAAACTGAAAGAGACCCGATAATGTGGACGGGTATATGGCGCGAACTGCGCTATCTGCTCCGCGAAAAATGGGATCTGTGTCTGGTCACGCTCGCACCTGCACTGGTGATTATTTTATTCAGCAGCATGTTTGCTCAAGGGAAACCGGATCATTTACCGATTGCGATTATTGATCAAGACCAGAGTGCGCTGAGTCAAAGCATTTATCAGCATGTGGCGCTGAATCATACTCTTAAAATTGCTACGGTGTCGGAACAAACAGCTGAAATTGAGCGCCTGTTAAATCAAAATAAAATTTGGGGTTATATCCATATTCCCAGCGGTGCCGAGCAACGTCTGGTTCGTGCCCGGGATGCTGACATCAGTATTGCCTTTAACCAGAGTTATTTCAGTATCGGAAATACCATTTCCTCTGCCATGCTGGTCAGTACCCTGCAAGCACTGGCTGAATTTAGCGGACAGCAATATCTGGGCAACCGGCTGCCTTCTCTCGAAGCACCGTCACCGCATATCAAAATATCGCCGCTGTATAATCCACAACTGAATTATGAATTCTATCTGGAACTCTATGTCATTCCGGCAATTCTGCATTTACTGCTGTGTTGTTGTGTGGCATTTTCCGTCGGTCAGGAACTGAAGCGGCAGACCTTAACAAGCTGGATTAGCAACTCATCCATCTGGATGACATTACTGTCTAAGAACCTGGTCTATGTGGCTATTTTTAGTCTATGGACCTGGATCTGGATGTTCTGGCTGATTGAAATTCGCGGCTGGTTTGTTGCCGGCTCGCTCGCTCTGATTCTATCGGCACAATTTCTGCTATATAGCGCTTATGCATTTTTAAGCAGTGCAGTGGTTCTAGCAACCAAAGATTTAAGTAAATCTTTTGGCATCATTGCGGTCTATGGTGGTTCATCTTTAAGTTTTGCCGGTGTGACCTTACCTTTAAATAATGCGCCCCTATTCACCCAGTTCTGGTCCAATATTATTCCGTTCACGCCCTATGCCAAATTACAAACTGAACAATGGGTGATTGGTAGTCCATTGCATATTTCACTGCAAGCTGGATTAATGCTGCTGATCTATGCCCTAGTCTACGCTCTGCTGGCTTATCTGTTTCTTAAAAAAATCGCCAAAGGAGCAACACCATGAAATCCCTTTGGTTTTACTATCTACAAAGCTTTAAAGATATCGTCAGTCACGGCACGATCTTTACCACGCTGATTCTATCTGTCTTGTTTTACAGCTTTTTTTATCCAACCGCTTATCAGGCACAGCAGGCTGAAGCCTTACCGATTATTATTGTCGATGAAGAACAAAGTAGCTTAAGTACCCGCATTATTGGTCAGGTGGCACAAAGCCCCAATGTCGAAATTCAGGCGATTACCGGAAATTTTGCCGAAGCCAAACAATGGATGGAATCTCAAAAAGCCGATGGTATCTTGTTACTACCGGACAATTTATCGCAAAGCTTAAGGCATGGTGAAACAGGCGGAATTGGACTGTATTTAAGCACGGCCAACTTTTTAGTGACCAAACAAATTGGTCTGGGCTTAGCTACATCAGTTGAGCAAACTTTGGCAGATTATACTGAACGCTTTGGCAAGGTCTCGGATTTTTCACCTGCCCTTTCTGTGCATCAAATTCCTTTATTTAATCCGCTGTCCGGCTATGGCAGCTATGTCTTTCCTGCGGTTGCACCTTTAATTATTCACCAAACCATTCTTTTGGGTTTGAGTATGCTAATTTTAGTATATCGGGAAAGAAAAGTAGAATTAAACGCAAATGCATTGGTTGGGATGTGTTTAGCGGTCTTTACTATTGGCTGTCTGGGATGTTTCTATTTATTCGGCTTTAGCTTCTGGCTATTTGATTATCCACGTGGTGGCAACCTGTTCGGGATGCTACTGGCTGTTCCAGTTTTTATCTATACAATAATTGGCATGACCATTCGCCAGTTTTCTGGATTTGCCGGAACGTGCGGGTCATGTGATTGTATTCACTTCCATTCCACTGTTCTTTTTATCTGGTGCGGCCTGGCCGCATGCTGCAATGCCTATCTGGATGCAAGTCGTTGGCGAAATCCTGCCTTCCACCCAAATTGTGCAGATGTTTATTCAACTCAATCAGATGGGTGTACCTACAGAGCTAGTCTTGCCTAAATTGCTTTATCTCGGAATGATCGGCAGCTTGTGCTTTTTCTTGGCTTATCGACGTTTAATTTCAAACTGTGGAACTTTCTAGCTAGGTGTTTAGTCCCAGATTTTAATGGTGT
This sequence comes from Acinetobacter sp. ACNIH1, assembly GCF_002934695.1. Classification (NCBI taxonomy): domain Bacteria; kingdom Pseudomonadati; phylum Pseudomonadota; class Gammaproteobacteria; order Moraxellales; family Moraxellaceae; genus Acinetobacter; species Acinetobacter sp. ACNIH1. Next base: position 29,095 of record NZ_CP026426.1, read on the forward strand.
AATATTCTCAGAGAAATGGAAAGATGCAGCACTATGGGACAAGTTCTACACAACAGCGCCACAACGACACAGACAGTGCGTCGAGCAATACAAAATAGTTAAGAGAGCTTAATAACGCTAGCCAAGCGTTACGGCATCAATCAAAAGACTGTCGCAAAATGGAAGAAACTTACTTCAGTAGATGATCTTACAACAGGGCCAAAGAATCCTCGCTCAAGCGTGTTATCGCCTGAAAATGAGGCGGCAATTGTTGCTTTTCGAAAACGCACTTTGTTGCCGCTAGACGATTGCCCTTATACATTGCAGCCGAGTATTCCTTATCTGACACGCTGGTCGTTACACCGCTGCTTGCAGCGGCATGGTATTTCATGACTGCCTAAGGTACAAGGTGATCGGCCTGTCAGAAAGCGCTTCATAAGAAATTGAGATCTTTAGAGAGGAATGAATTATTAAAATCAGTCAAACGGCTAGGTCGGTCACTTTGGAAAAAATGGTCTGGTTATCATCATCGAAGTTTAGTGGAAACCAAAATGCATTGCATCAAATGATTAGGCGATAAATTAACAGCAAGGAGTTTTGCTAGTCAGGTGGATGAGATTCATGCACGTGTAGCAGTTTTGAATAAATTCATAGAATTAGATCGCCCTAATACCCAAGTTGTCACTTGAATTTAGCTCAATTAGGGCAGCATTGTCTTTCAAACCTTTGTGCAACAAAGCCCTTCCCCTGATTGATATTTATTATTTAGTTTCCCAGTAATATGTTGATTCTTTTGCGACTTATTGGCCATTTCTGCGAATCGATCTGATGTTGTGGAGCTTGGCACTTCTCGCCCTATTGTTACACCAGAAAATTACCCCTATTCATCAAAAGGCGGTCAATAAAATTCACGCCAAACTAAAAGTTACGCAACAGGAATCATCAACATGATATGGATTGCAGTGATCGGTCTGCTTTGGCTAAGCTGCTTTGCCTTTTATACTGTAAGTGCAAAGCAGATTCTAAAAACCCGAAAATCTCGGTACGCTTTTTTAGCGAATTTTCCTACGTACACTAAATTCGCAGCAGGTATTTTCTTATTCGTTGCAATGGTTTTATTACGGACCCGGTTTAGCTCCAGTATCAGCTTTGTGGCTCTATGGATATTTCTAAGCCCTGTACTGTTTATCTTTAACCTGAGTTCGATATAAAAAAAGAGTAGAAAAAAAGCCCTGTTTTTGTAACATATTGGTTCTCAAGACAAAATGTTATAAAACAAGGCTTCTCAATGGATCATATTACCGAATTATTTTGTATTTTGGATGATTTCTGCAAAAAATTTAATGAATCTTTAGAGAAAGCTTTAATTTCTAATCAAAAAACCAAGTTGAAAAAGTCAGCTTTAAGCTTGTCCGAAGCAATGACCATTGTCATTTTATTTCATCAATCCGGTTTTAGATTCTTCAAATATTTTTATTGCCAAATGATCGTTCCATTCTGGAAATCTGCTTTTCCTAAACTGCTTAGCTACAACCGATTTATTGAAATCATGCCCCGTTGTTTGCAAGCTCTGAGTAGTTTCTTCCATCAGGTGAAAGGAAAAGATACGGGAATCAGTATCATTGACTCCACTAAATTGGTAGTTTGCCATAATCTTCGGATTAAAAGGCATCGTGTATTTAAAGGCTTGGCCGGTCGTGGAAAAAGTAGTACGGGTTGGTTTTATGGTTTTAAATTACATCTCGTTATCAATAATTTAGGTGAAATTATTAATCTCAAGCTGACATCGGGAAATGTTCATGATGTTGCTATATTAGAATCTTTAACTCAAGAATTAAAAGGGATCCTACTCGGAGACAAAGGCTATTTGAGCAAAGCAAAAGCCGAAGCTTTAGCAGCAAGAGGACTGAAAATATTGACCCCATCACGTCGGAATATGAAAAATAAACCCATCCAAACTGAAGAAGAAAAACAATTACTTTGCAGAAGAGGATTGATCGAAACAGTGAATGATCAATTAAAAAATTTACATCAACTTGAACATTCACGTCATCGTTCGGTAAATAACTTCATGGTGAATATCATGGCTGCTGTAGTGGCTTATTGTTTGAACCCCAATAAGCCAACTTTCCAAAATATGCTAAAAGGTTAAGTGGATTTCATCGAACTCAGGTTATCTTTATCTTAAAAATGAATAAAGCACTTTAGTATTTATTTAAAATCAGAAAGTAGCAAACAGCCTAGTGCGCTACTTACATGCCCTCTATTGAACCAATCTACCCAGTATCTGCTAAACCTTGCCAACCTACTTTTAAATATTTCAGATTCATTATTTTGGCTAGAATCAAAAATTTAAATTGGTAGGTATTTGGTAGGTAGGATTCTTTTTAACTTCATCCAATACTCATATTACGGTGAGGGTCACCGATAAAATAATCAATGAATGGTAGAAGGAATCACACCATGGCTTTTAAAAATATTTCAGATCAAACTAACGGTTTTTATATTCCCTGTGTTTCACTTTTTGGTCCGGGCTGTGCTAAAGAAATCGGGATAAAAGCACAAAATTTAGGTGCCAAGAAAGCGCTGATTGTAACTGATGCGGGGCTGTTTAAATTTGGTGTTGCAGATGATATTGCAAACTATTTGAAAGAGGCGGGTGTTGACAGTTATATTTTCCCAGGCGCGGAACCCAATCCAACTGATATTAACGTGCATCATGGAGTTACAGCTTATAATGAAAATGCCTGTGATTTTATTGTATCGTTAGGTGGGGGTTCATCACATGACTGTGCCAAAGGCATTGGCCTAGTCACTGCAGGTGGCGGACATATCCGTGATTATGAAGGGATTGATAAAAGTACCGTCCCGATGACACCACTGATTGCAATCAATACTACAGCAGGGACAGCTTCGGAGATGACACGTTTCTGTATCATTACCAATACCGATACCCATGTGAAAATGGCGATTGTAGATTGGCGTTGTACACCACTCATTGCGATTGATGACCCTAAACTTATGTTGGCCAAACCTGCAGGGCTGACTGCGGCAACAGGTATGGATGCCTTGACGCATGCAGTAGAAGCCTATGTGTCTACAGCAGCAAACCCAATCACTGATGCCTGTGCAGAAAAGGCGATTACCATGATCAGCGAATGGCTTAGCCCGGCAGTGGCGAATGGGGATAATCTGGAAGCACGGGATGCCATGAGCTATGCCCAATATCTTGCCGGAATGGCCTTTAACAACGCCTCTTTAGGATATGTGCATGCGATGGCACATCAGCTCGGAGGCTTCTACAACTTGCCGCATGGTGTTTGTAATGCAATTCTGCTCCCCCATGTTTGTGAATTTAACCTGATTGCTTGTCCTGAACGTTATGCCAAAATTGCCCAATTGATGGGGGTGAATACAGAAGGCTTAACCGTAACTGAAGCAGCTTATGAAGCGATTGGCGCCATTCGTCAGCTTTCGGCTTCAATTGGTATTCCATCTGGGCTGACGGAATTGAATGTAAAAGAAGCTGACTTGGCCATCATGGCGGAAAATGCACAAAAAGATGCCTGCATGCTGACCAATCCACGTAAAGCCAGCCATGCCCAAGTGGTAGATATTTTTAAAGCGGCGATGTAGTGCCTCAATGTAAGTCTTCTTTCCAATCATCTGACTTACATTTTTAACAGCCCCTGTTTCACTTTCTGAGGAAGTGTGCCAAGAGCAGACATGCATTTTCCTGTTCCTGGCTGATCCTTTTGCCTTCATAAGAGGATAAAAACGGGGGGTGTTTCTTTTTTATCAAGCCCCTTTCATTATGATTATCGACATTAATCCCATGGTAGAAAAATGCCAAGATTTTTTTAGCCCGTTTCAGCCACAAATAAAATTTCATAGCGTATTATCTTACGATTATATTTGATCCCTGAGGAATAAACTGCGCGTCCTTCAAATGACATGAAGGTGAGCGTAGCTGATTTTAATGAAGAGCATCCCATCAAGCAGCTAGGCAAACTGGGTAGCCACTGATAAAAATTTTAGGATCAGGTTCAGTCTAAATCAATAAGTAAACCCACAGTAAGCAAGGATAATACTTAATATTCCAGAATTTTCCTATTTTAACTGTTTAGCTTTACCGACAGTTACATCAGCTTTAAAGATTTTTATATTTTAACAGAGTCTGATGAACGGGATGGATTTTGGGCATCAGTTCAATCAGGCGTTCTATAGCATCAATCGCTTCAGGAAAATGTGCCACATGTTTCAGCAGGACATCGGTTTCATTAGCCTTGAAAATGGCATCGCTCAGGCGTGATTCCAGACAATCTCTCCAAGCGCATAGAAATGGACTTTCTGTTCTAGCCAGAAATACGCCGGTACATAATTTCAAGGCTGAATCAATATATCCAGCATCTAGGGATTGCTCCATCATTAAAAAGTCAGCCTCTACATCCGCCAATAAACGATAGGGTCTGGAACCCAGCATACCACCTAGTACATCGCGTAACTGTGACATTTCTGCTTTTAAAGTCCCTATACTGACCTTGCGTTCGCCATATAAGGCCTGATGCAAGGTATCTAGACTCAGGCCCTGCGGACATAAGGCCAGAATGGCTAGAATTTCAATCTGTCGAGGGGTCAGAACTAGTACCTTGCCATTAAACAGCACTTGAGGTACTGAAAAAGCCCGAATAAACAGGCGCTGCTTCTGGCATTCTAGTAGAGCCGACTGGATGATCGTAGCACAGCGCTCCGCAGCTAGTAGTGCTAAACTGTTATGCTTTGGCCAGGTAGTTGACAGATCAATGACACCTAAGACCTGTTTTGAATAGGGATCAATAATCGGAGCAGCGTAACAAACCCAATCATGAATGGAGGACATGTAATGTTCACTGGAAAAGACACAGCTGGATTGTTGAGTTTTTAAGGATAGTGCCAATGCATTGGTTCCGACTAGCTCTTCGCGCCATTGTCCACCTTCAATAAAATGTACACTTTCTGCGGCACTTTGCATTTGCGGGCTGGACGCTGTCCAGATGATGGTGCTGCCTATATCACCGACTGCCAACACCATCGATGACTGCTCTGCAATATGTTTCAAGTCTTGTGCACAATGGTGTAGAGCATAGGCTAAAGTTAAAGAAGAAGTGGTCTTTTTTATATCTGTCAGTGGTGCTGCTAAACGATTCTTAGGGATTTCAGCCGAGGATGAGCGCTGCCAAGAACTAGCAATACTCTGTCCCAGCTGTTCTGCATGCAGGGGAGATAAACTGCTACTTTGCCGAAGCTGATCGATATTGTGCCTTTTTTGCGCCAAATCTTGTTTTGTCATCATTCCTTATTCTCACAACAATTCATGATTTACATCCGCTGTAATCGTTATTCTTTTAAAATAGATGAAAAGATCGTGAACATGCTAGCTCCAACCTTTTTCCAACCTTACCTCATTTATATTAATCAAATAAGGTGCAGAAGTACCTTATACCAAAGCTGTAGAAGCGGTTTTGCCATACGAAAATAAGCAAAGGAAATAAATATGCGTTACATCGATCCCAATCAACCTGGTTCAAAAATTCAATTTAAAGCACAATACGATAATTTCATTGGCGGCGAATGGGTCGCTCCGGTCAAAGGCGAATACTTTGACAATCTCTCTCCGGTAGATGGCAAAGTCTTTACCAAAGTACCGCGTTCTTCTGTAGAAGACATTGAATTGGCCCTGGATGCAGCGCACAAAGCCAAAGAACAATGGAACAGAGCATCGCCGACCACCCGCTCCAATATTCTGTTGAAAATTGCCGACCGTCTGGAACAAAATCTGGAAATGTTGGCTGTAGCAGAAACCTGGGACAATGGAAAACCGATCCGTGAAACGCTGGCTGCCGATATTCCACTGGCCATTGACCATTTCCGTTATTTTGCCGGCTGTATCCGGGCTCAGGAAGGTGGCATTTCCGAAATTGATGAAGATACTATCGCCTACCATTTCCATGAACCGCTTGGTGTAGTCGGACAAATCATTCCCTGGAACTTCCCGATTCTGATGGCCGCCTGGAAACTCGCGCCAGCCTTGGCTGCAGGCAACTGTATTGTGCTGAAACCTGCAGAACAGACTCCGGTCAGTATTCTGGTGCTAGCTGAACTGATTCAGGACATTTTGCCGCCGGGCGTGTTGAACATCGTCAATGGCTACGGGGTCGAAGTCGGCCGTCCACTGGCGACCAATCCCCGTATTGCCAAGATTGCCTTTACCGGCTCGACTGCCGTCGGCCAAATGATAATGCAGTATGCAACTGAAAATATTATTCCGGTAACGCTGGAACTTGGCGGTAAATCACCAAACTTGTTCTTTGCCGACATTATGGATCAGGAAGACGATTATCTGGACAAAGCTCTGGAAGGCTTTGCCATGTTTGCCCTGAACCAGGGTGAAATCTGTACCTGTCCTTCCCGTGCCTTGGTACAGGAAAGTATTGCCGATGAATTTCTGGCGCGTGCAGTAGAGCGGGTGCAACGGATTAAGACTGGTCATCCGTTAGATACCGACACCATGATTGGTGCGCAAGCCTCACAGGAACAGCAGGACAAGATTCTGGGTTGTATTGCCACTGGCCGTGAAGAAGGCGCACAGATCCTGACCGGTGGTGAAGCACGTCATGAAGTGGGTCAAGGTTTCTATATTGAACCGACCATCTTTAAAGGCACCAATGACATGAAAACCTTCCAGGAAGAAATCTTCGGGCCTGTACTGGCTGTGACCACCTTCAAAGACTTCGATGATGCGATCAAGATCGCCAATGATACGATTTATGGACTCGGTGCCGGTGTCTGGTCACGCTCAGCGCATACCTCTTACCGTGCAGGCCGTGCTATTCAGGCCGGCCGGGTCTGGACCAACTGTTATCACATCTACCCTGCCCATGCGGCTTTCGGTGGTTATAAAAAATCAGGGATTGGGCGTGAGAATCACAGAATGATGCTGGATCATTATCAGCAGACTAAAAACTTGCTAGTCAGCTATTCGACCAAACCAGCCGGGTTCTTTTAAGAAGTGAAATAAAAGCGAACTTCGGTTCGCTTTGAATGTATGGTAGCTAGCTTTCACAAAATATCAGCAACATCTTCAAGCTGCGGCCAATTCAAATAAAGTTTTTAGTCTATAAACACTTTTTTTAAAGGAAAGAGCATCACCTCAAATTTCTATTTGCAATAGTGTCATTTCAAGATAATGGTAAGCGTCCGCTGAATAATGGTAAGCGTCCGCTGAATCCCATACCTATTTTTTAATTCGATTTAGGTTTCCAGCAGTGCGGCAGCAATTCTTCAATTTGGGTCACTTTGTGTGTCGGTAACCTTTTCAGCACATCACTTAAATAGGCATACGGATCCAAGCCATTCAGCTTTGCTGACTGGATTAAAGTCATGATGTTTGCCGCTCGCTGACCACTGCGCAGCGAACCTGCAAACAGCCAGTTCTTGCGTCCCAACGCCCAGGGACGCATCTGATTCTCTACCCAATTGTTGCATATCGGTAGATTGCCATCATCCAGATAGCGGCTTAAGGCTGGCCAACGCTTCAGAGTGTAATTGATAGCCTTGGCGGTGGGAGAACTCGATGGCACTGTCAGATGATGTTGGTTGAGCCATTCATATAGTTGTTGCATCACTGGTTGACTATGCTGTTGTCGGTATTCGCGGCGGTCTTCCGCTGTACCATCGGTCTTTTTCCTGAGTTCTGCTTCTATCGCATACAGTTTCTGAATCAGCACTAAGGCCTGTTCAGCAACCTGACTTTTCCCAGTTACATGCAGTTCATGGAATTTACGACGTGCATGGGCCATGCACCCCACCTCAATCACCTGGCCTGATTTAAAACGTGCTTTATAACCACTGTAATCATCACAGACTAGATAGCCCTGCCAGCCTTTCAAGAACTCTTCAGCATGCTGGCCTGAACGACTATCCTGAAAGTCATAGATCACCGCCTGAACTGGATTATACTGTGTGGTGGCATAGGCCCAGACATAACCTTTCTTCGGTTTTTTATTATTCTCACCCATCCGCATGATGGTGACCGGTGTTTCATCTGCATGCAGCACCCGCTGTTGCAGCACCACCTCTTTTAAGGCATTGGCCAGAGGTTCCAGTTCTACACCGCAGCGACCTATCCAGTCAGATAAAGTGGATCTGGACAGATCAATGCCAGCCCGCTGATAGATCAGGCGCTGACGGTACAGCGGCAAATGATCGGCATACTTCGATACCAGCACATGGCTGAGCAATTCAGGTGAAGCAATGCCTTTATCAATCACATAGGCGGGCATCGCTTGCTGAGTTAGAGTGTCACACTGATCACAGACCCATTTACCACGCACATGCTGTTCCTTATAGAACTGTGCCGGTCTGAAATGCAGTTTTTCACTGACATCTTCGCCGATACGACGGAGTTGGCAGCCACAAGCACATTGGGTTGATGCAGGTTCATGCTCAATACGGATGGTGTGTAGATGATCTGGCAGTGGTCGACGTTTAGGTTTATTGGTTTTGGCTTTCTGTGTCGCTGCATTGGTTTTATCTGCATTTAGCCGTTCCAGTTCTAGATCAACCGCGGCAATATCTTCTTCAACCGCTTCATCCCAGAGATGGATTTGTTTTGCCGTTAAGTGTTCATTCTTTTGGGCGAATTTGTGCTTTTTAAACAGCGCCAGTTCATGCTCGTATTTTTGATTGAGAATAGAAAGATGTTGAACTTTGGCATCCAATTGTTGGTTTGATTGTGCTAGAGACTGATGCTGCAGCGCCAACTGCCTGGTGAATTCCAGCAGTTGTTCATGGGTCAGTTGGCTTAAGTCAGGCAGCGTATTCATGACCGCAGTATGCCTGAGGTCATGAGAAGAATGAAATAGAACGTTTGGAGAATAGCAGAATGGTCGAGCCTGGTTTAAAGCATCGTCACCACCTGCTGTCGTCCAATGCGCTGCCAGGGCAAACCTTGGATCAGTGCCTGTAACTGTTCCGGGCTGAGGGCCACGGTTTCACCTTGGTGAACTTGAGCCCAGTGAAATTTGCCCTGTTCCAGCCGCCGGGCACACAGCCAGATGCCCAATCCATCATGTACCAGCACTTTCATGCGATGGCCACGTTTATTACAGAACAGGTAAGCACAATGCGGTTTGATGTAGCCAAAGGCTCTCACCACCTGAGCCATGGTCGTATCCATACCTGCACGCATGTCCATGGGCTGAGTAGACAACCAGATTTCATCAATGCGGATCATGTTGCAAGTGCCTTGAGTAATTCTGCCAAGGCAGGTATTTCTGATGTCTGCCATTTTAGCTGAATATCATTATTCGTATGAGGCACGGTGATACACAACGTGATCCTCTCATCAATAGGTTGGCTGATTGCAGCAGTGTAAGGCAAAGCAATAAATGCTGGATTCACATGAGTAGGATCCTGCACGGCACCCTCATGATGGCTGAAGATCCTGATCCAACGACTGACAAGGTTGGCATTAATACTATGTTGCAGTGCGACCGAAGCGATCGAGGTATTAGGATTTTTGCAGGCATTGACAATACTGAGTTTGAATTCTTTGCTGTATTTTCGGCGTTTTTTAGCAACAGGAGGTGTTGCTGAATATATATCCATGTTCATGGATTAAGTCCCCACTTGTTTTTAGGTGGGAACTAAATTAAGGCTTATAGGATCGCTTGGTAAGGCTGTGTTAGCCGGATGCTTACAGATAATGTCACTCTATAAAGATTTCGCCACATCCTCCAGCCATTTAGTGCAAGAAGAATAAAGAGAAAATAGAGTACGGCTGTTAAATACAATGATTTATGGGTGTACATACCGACATAAATTACATCTAGAACACACCATAATCCCCAGCTTTCAATATATTTTTTGGCTGCCCAATAACTTGCCACCAAGCTAAAAGAGGCCAACATGGAATCCAACCAAGGGAGTGATGCTGTGGTGAAATGAGCAAATAAGGCGCCAATCACCAGACCGGCGACAATACCCACAATCAGGCTATATACCCAGATTTTTTTATTCAAATAGCCAATCTGCACGGTGATAGCCTGGTCATGATTTTTCTTCGACCAGCTATACCAGCCATACAGTTGCATCAAGATAAATACGGCTTGTAATGCTGCGTCTGCAAATAAATTGACACGATAAAAAATAATCATATATAAAAATACAGCGACAATATTCACCAACCAGCAGACTTTATATTGTTTGGAGGTCAGCCAGACACCTAAAACGTTTAAAATGAACGCTGCAATTTCTATATTTTCCATAGCAATATAACCTGATTAAGCAGCCAATTTAGAAGTTCAGATTGAATGACAAGGTTGCTGTACGCGGCGAACCCAAGAATAAATAATCATCACCCAAAAATTCACCTGCATCACGCCAGTATTTCTTGTTGAACAGATTATTAATATTCAAGCGCAGCAATGCATCGGTCGTATTTAGCTTAAATTGATAAGCAGCGCCTAAATCAACCACACTATAACCTGCAACTTTCGCAGCACCCTCTTTATTGGCATATTTGCTGGAACTGTATTGACCACCTGCCAGAACAGTGAAACCTGCAATGCTCGGTACGTTATAGCGAAGATGTGTTGCGAAACGAGCTTTTGGCACGTTTTGCGCCTGATGATTACCATATTCAACCGCTTCTACATTTTCTAAACGGGCTTTAGTCAAGGCAAAAGATGAAGTTAAGGCCAGATGATCGGTTAATGCACCATTCAGTCCGAGCTCCAGACCCTGACTATGTTGTTCGCCTTCCGCAACAAAATAGCGAAGTCCTGAAATCGGCTTGCTATATTGGTTGTCTTGGCGTAAATCAAATAGCGAGGCAGTCAATAAAAACTGCTTGATCTGTTGTTTGAAACCAACTTCATATTGCTCTGAGTAGATCGGTGCTAGGGTTTCAGCAGCATTCTCTGCAAACCAAGGTGCTGATTTTCCATCTGACAAGCCTTTGGCATACGAGGCATAGACGGTAGTCGATTCCAAGGGGCTATAGCTGATTGCGAATTGCGGTAAAAATTTAGCTAAATCGGTATCGCGAACTTTTATTACCTGCTTACCCTCTGCATCATAAGCATGTGCTTGCTCATCAAGCTCGATCCATTTTCCGCCAATTAAAGTGGTCCAATGTTCATTCCATTCAATACGGTCTAATGCTGTAAATGCAGTTTGTTTACTTTTAAGTGCTTGATATTTTGGTCCAGCATTCGCTGTTACTGGGGAAAAATCTATAGTTTCTGTATAAATATTACCTACACCAATCCATTCATTGACACCAGCAAAACGATCTCGCGATTTATTGGTTTGTGTAATATCAAAATTTAGATAATGTTGCGCCCAATTGGTATCAATCACCCCATCTAGTTTGACTTTAAATTGGTTGGTTTTAAAGGTTTCATCTGGATTCTGATAATCGTAAATATCATACTCGCCAGCTTTACCAAACGTATTACAGGAATACGCTTCTAGACAGCCTTCCCGATAATATCCATAAGCAAAGCTTGAATAGTCATCAACTCTGGATTTACTGTGGGCTGCAACGAGTCCCAAGTTCCAGTCATCATTCAAAGCATAACTATATTTTAAACTGCTATTCAGACTATCGATCGTGACCGGTTTGCCCCAAGTCTGATAACCCAGCAATCGATCCCATTTCACATTTTCTGGGGCTTTGCCATCCAGTAATTGATAACCTGGCACTGATTTTTGTTCGGAACGCTGTGCTTCAAGATCAAGTTCTACTTTGGATTGCGCTGACATCTTCCAATCCAATGCCAATGCCGCTAAATAGCGTTCACCCTCCACATGATTGACATAAGAATCCATCTGTTCATTCACCAGATTGATGCGATATCCGAATTGTTGCTCATCACCCAAAAAACCACCGAGATCAGTTGCCACTGAAAACTGGCCGTGTTGATCGGCCGAGAATGTCAGTGCCTGAATATCTTTCGGTCGCTTGGTGACATAATTAACCACCCCACCCGGGGTTGACATCCCACTTTGAATCGCGGAAATGCCTTTTAAAATTTCCACACGCTCTTTATTTTCAAGTGCAACGTTTTGTTCACCACGAATCACATTGCCATTAATGAGGTAGCTTGATGCCAAATCAAGTGCAAAGCCACGCGAGACAAAGTTTGGATAATAGCCAATTGCAGCATAGCCATCACCGATGGCTGCATCATTTTTTACCACATCGCTCAGCACACGAGCATGTTGTTCAGCAATGAGATCGGCAGTCAAGATAGAAACTGATGCAGGTATTTTTTGCAAATTCTCCGTACCAAAACCTTCAATATTCACTTTGGTACTCGAGTAAGGAATGCTTTGATCGGCTGTGATAACAATCGTGTCAAGCTTTTGAACATCGTCTTCAGCATAAGTCAGCGGGACTAAACACAGCTGCGACAGAATGATCATATTTAAAGATCGGATTAATACATTCTGTTTGAGTTGACGAGTGTTCATACGAAACCTTATGTCTGTGAAGTGGGTGATGATGCTGGGTTTAGAGAGAGCATTGAGAAGATTGCAATTCATCTTGAATGAGCCGGGTTAAGGTCTGGGTAAATTGTTGACCTTGTTCGCCAAAGAACCAGTCCACATGACCGATAATCCAGTCGTAATAAGCAGCATCTGCATGGTTGAGGTTGTGGGTAATACCCACAAAATACTCCAGCTCTGAAAAAGCGAAATCCAAATGCACGATTTTCAGTAGTTCTGGCAAAATACTAAAATCTTCTTGTGGATGTACTTCAGAAAAATAAGCATGTAGAAAGGCAGTTAAACCAGCTTCATCAATCTGAATATGTGGGCTCTGCTCTAATTCCAACCAATTAATGAAATTACGTTCAATCGTCACAGCCAGATCATAAAGTGCAGAGTTTCGGTCAGATAAACCAAAATCAATTACGGCAGTAATTTCAGCTTTGGCATCCGGCGCTGACCAGAATAGATTAGAAGCGTGTAAATCGTTATGGGTCCAAATTTTGCTTGCCTGTTGCAATACAGGCTGAATACGCTGGTGAACCTGTAAGATTCGATCTAAGAAGTAAGGATCTAAATTTTTATCGGCAAAATAACGGCTTAATTCTGAACTGTTTGCAATGCGCCGTTGAATGGCTGTAATGATATTTTCACTGTCTAAAAGCTGCTGATTGGAAACCAAATAAGATGCTGATCTGCCCTGCTGTTCGGGAAAATCCTGCATCGCCATATGTAACCTTGCCAGTAATTGCCCCGCTTTCGCAGCATGTTCAGCATAGAAAAAAGGTTTCCAGGATTGCTGATCTGCATACAGATCTAAGCCGACTGCTTTTGCATAGACTTCATAGGTCCAGTCACCTAGCTCTAAAGCAGTCAGACCTTGATTTGAGCTAATCAATGCTGCAACAGGAATTTCTTTGCTAGCTAAATGCTGAAGAACAGCATGCTCCTGTAAAATATCGCGGGCACGACGAAAGGAACAATGGCTGCGCTTAATCAAATACTGATGCGCGACTGCTTCATCCCTGATCACAAAATCCTGCTCCACCTTGACCAGCGCCGCAGATGAAAATGGCCGGGGACTATACCACAAAATCTCAAAATGACCTTGTAAACAGGAATAGTGCTGCTGCAGGCTTTGTAATTCTGGATCAGAAATATGTGCCCAGTCTTTATTTTCCCAGGCATTGCCCATACCATGACCTAAATCATTGGTAATTATGGTCATCATCACTATTCCTGAGCTAGATCATTATCTAATAATGGAAAATCATCGTTTAGGCGAACATGCAAACAGTATTTTTAAATACATTTAATATTGAAGACACGCCCTAAAATTAAGTGGTACATACCAGTATTAAATTGAAGGCAAGTTTAGCCTTATAAATATAAAAATAGAATAGATCTCTCGCATAAATCAAAAAATGATCTTCTTTTTGGTTAATATTCGAACTCCAGATTTCTTAGCATTCGCGCATAATCTGCGGATGAAAATATATCGATTCAAACAAGCTTTCTTATCCTCAGTTCAAGCGATAACGTAGTTTTGAAATGTACCGTAATTCATTTTCATGACTTCACTAAGTAGCTCTTTAAATCCCTGTTTATCAGCAGCAAATTCTACCAGTGATTCATTGTTCAGATCAGTAACACATGCCATGGTCGAAATGACCTGTACACTATGAGCTTTGAATAACCCTCTCAAAATTTCATTTGAATGATTTTGGTCTTTAATGAAGTTCTTTAACGGCTTAGCAGGGATTGCCCAAGTATCGAAGTCTTTCATCTGTATCTGACGAACTTCAATGTCATTGATTTTGATGCTTCGATTCGTTTCTAGAAAAAAATCATTCATAATGATGTCTCAAATTAGATTTTAATGACAAAAAAATACCCTGATGGTTATCCCATCAGAGCTAAATATAAAATTATTTATTTCTTAATTTGAAATACTTTGATCAATCAGTTTCTCAATAGTATTAGAGGCAACATCATTAAAGTATGCACACTCACACTTAACTTCTTCTATTGTGCATTAATGGAAATACGATCCTCTTGGCTAACATATGATTGATGAAGCATATTTTCATATTCTTTCAATGTTTTTTGCAGTACAGTATTTGGATCCTTTTCCCAATAACCAATACCCAGCTTACCATCAATATTTGCAGCGTAATATTTAGGTTGATCATATTGAACCGTACCGGGTTTGTCGGAGACCACTTTTCTTGAGATGAGAAGCATTGCTTCGAAAGACGTAGCGAAGCGTAGTATCCCGATGACAAAATTAAAATATACCCCTGAAATCAGAGAAAGAGCGGTTCAATTATTGATTGAATCTGAAAAAGATTATCCATCGAATTGGGCTGCAATCACAGCAATTGCGCATAAGATTGGTTGTACTCCTGAAACACTTCGTGCCTGGCATCAAAAGCATTTAGATCAGCAAAATCCTATTAAAGTACAACAGATATCTGATCAAGAAAAAATGAAGCAAATGGAACGTGAAATTAAAGAATTAAAGCGTGCCAATGAAACTCTACGTAAAGCAG
Organism: Acinetobacter sp. ACNIH1; assembly: GCF_002934695.1. NCBI lineage: Bacteria > Pseudomonadati > Pseudomonadota > Gammaproteobacteria > Moraxellales > Moraxellaceae > Acinetobacter > Acinetobacter sp. ACNIH1. Next base: position 44,163 of record NZ_CP026426.1, read on the forward strand.
CCGCTTTTTTCGCCCAGGCGGAGCTCGACCGCCCACACAAATAATGGTGGATTTCATCCATAACAATAAAGACTTATATGGTGTTGATGCGATTCGTAGGATTTTACCGATCGCAGCTTCAACCTATTACCGGACTCTAGATCTCGCTGACAATCCAGAACATCGAGCAAAGCAAGATTTACATGATGAGCATCATGCTGAACAAATTAAAAGAATTTGGAAAGAAAGTTCAGGTCGGTATGGTGTGCGTAAGGTCTGGCAACAATTGAAACATGAAGGTTATGTTATCGCACGTTGTACAGTTGCTCGATTGATGCAGAAGCTAGGTATACAAGGTGTTTGGCGTGGTAAGAATAAACAAACCACCCGTAGCCGAGATGTTCAAAAAAGAGCAGATGATTTAGTGAAACGTAATTTTAATGCTGATCGTCCTGACCAACTGTGTGTGAGTGACTTTACGTATATTCAAACTCATTCAGGCTGGGTCTATACCGCCTTTATTATTGATGTGTTCTCACGAGCAATTGTTGGATGGAAAGTATCGACACGGATGAATACAGATATGGTGCTCGATGCATTAGAGCAAGCATTGCACGATCGAGGCATGCCAAAGAATGTGATTCATCATTCCGATAGAGGTGTTCAATATCTTTCTATTCGCTATACCAATCGTTTAGAAGCTGCAAATTTACGAGCATCAGTCGGTACAACTGGTGATTCATATGAGGACTTTTTTAAGCCGAGAAAACCTTTATAAAGTCCAATTAAGTCCTTGTCCCATCTCATAAATAATGAGTATTAATGCAATTACCATTAGTGAAATAACAATGGCTTCGACCTTAGTGAGCATCTTAAATTCTCCACCTTTCATGTTCTCTATGATAAACAAAGTAAACGATAAATAACAATAAAGTTACAAAAAATTACTTGATGTTTCAAAGATGGAGTTGGTAAAGAAAAATCTCTCAGAGGAGGTGCTAATTCTTTTCAAACTTAACCTTATGTATCAGCGATGTCCTGTATAAGACTCATGACCTACTGCGATCATATCAACACCACCTTCTTCTTCTAAACTTAATAAGAAAGTATGAACACCCTGCATATCATTTAACTCAATATTATTGCCGAGCCATTTCATCGTACCTAGTTTCATATTGTTTATGTCTTCTTGGATTCTATTGTAGTTGACCATTGCTATGCTCTTTTTATAATTTGCCATTAAATTTTATTCCCTATAAAAGATTTTCAAGAAAATCGGTCCGTATTTGGCCGATCAATACTACAAAAAAGCTCATCTGATAAGTATTCTTACATAAACCCAAGGTTCTATAACTTGGATCCATTAATGAAGTGATATAACGTCTAATTTTCCCTTCCTGCTCAACTTCAATCAAATGCACTTCCCAATACCCTCTAATATTGGATTAAGTTTCTTGGCATTTACTGATATTGGCATCCTGATATGAAAGTCATGCTGAGAATTACGCTTGATTTAGAATTGTTCAAACACAATTTAAACCAGATCCCATCAGGAGCCTTTGTTCTTACAGATAGAGGTTATCAAAGGATTTATACTTTGTATCCCAATACCCTGTTGCCATTAGAGGCCAAAAGCCGCTGTAAACTGGATCCTGAACTAAAAATCTATAATCAGGAAATCAATAAAGAAGAATAGAAATTAAGTATGTATTTGGCAGTCTAAAAACTTTCAAAATGCTTTCAGAACGTTATCGCAATAGAGCTAAAAGCCCCCCTCTTTTGAGATTCAATCTAGTTGCTGGAATTTATAATTTGCAACTGAGTAAGAATGATTTATGAAGGAGGTCTAATCTAAGAAAATAAAAAAAATCCTAAAACCATTTAACTTCTTAGGATTTGAATAGGCAGGATATAAATATAAGCTTATGCTTGAATATCTAAGGTCATTTCAATTTTGTCCTGTGACCAGATTTCGATGTCATATTCAATCACTAGATCATCTGATTTTGAAATACGTTCAATATAAGTGGCGGTTTGACTTAAAGGAATACCTAAGTGCTGGCTCTCAAAATGAGACACACCGGTATTTTTAATTTTTAACTGACTACTCGTGTAATTATAATGAAAGTGATTTTTAATGACGTCTTGGACCGAAGTAATCACATTATAATTCAGCACATCTGGAAACAGCGCAACAGGTAAATAATTATATTCTAGAAGTACTGGTACATCATCAGCATAACGTAAACGGATAATTTCAATAAAGCCCAATTTACGATTTTCTTCACTAAAAAGATCACTGTGATCAAATCGCTCCAGCTGTCTGGTCGAGATCAGTTCAGTTTTGGCATTAAAACCCTGTGCCTTCATATAAGAACGAAAATTTTCAATTGAGTTTGGATAGTATTGAATTTTTTTATTACTCACAAACCAGCCGAGATTTTGCCGTTTGAAAATTTTATCTTCGGCACGAAGCTGTTCATAGGCCTTACGCACTGTTTCCCTTGAACAGTCAAATTTTAATGCCAAGTACCGTTCGGATGGAATCATTTGATTAGAACTGTAATTTTTTAATTCAGCCTCAATCAAATCTCTGATTTCCATATACTTCATTCAGTGAATCCAGTGAGTGCTCATAAGTGATAAAGATAGTACTAAATTAAAGAACAGAGGAAAATTGAAAACAGGGTACAGATCAGTAAAAAGATGCATTCCCTTGTTTTAATGAGAATGTTTAGCAGCATGATTGATACGTGATTCTGAGAGAATATCGTTGTCCACTCATAATGTTCTCATTTATGCAAAAAGAATAAACTAAATTTGTCTAGGAGAGTGGTGACAGTCTAATCTAATTAAAAGGCATCTACAAAATCGGCGGCTATTCGTAATAATCGACTGAGAAAATTACGTACCTTGATTCTAGACATTATTGCCCACCTCTACTAGCACATTTCCTGACACAGTCCCTATTTATACATTTGAATGCCTTTGACTCTTAAAGATTATCTTTAATAAAATGAGCTTTATAGGGCAATATACTAAGATCTCCAGACTGTTGAATCCGGCAAGCGCACTGAGTGCAGTTCCGTAACGTGACACTGGGTAACGTCGTATGTAGACAAAAATTAAAGCTGTAGTTTAAGGCTGGCATCCTTTAAGATTTATTTTAATTTACCACTGATGTCTGGATTTTTAGCTAATTATACCATATCCAAAAAACATCTATTTACTAATAATTGCTTAGGCTATTTATTATAAAAAATAACAATACATCATTGATATATGAAAATTTATTTTTATTTTTTCATAGACATAAATTAATTAATTTTTTAGACCTCCATACACTATAGCTAAATTCCAAATAAGTTACTGCAATGTTCTTTGAATAATAAATCTATATCCTTAATTCTAAGTCTTTTCCTAACTGATTTTATTTGAGCCTACATTTTTTCTATCAGATTTAAGTCAGGGCTATATTTGGGTAACCATACAAGGTAATGGCCTGCTTCTTGGATTAATTTTTTAAGACTTTTACCTTTATGAAACGTCGCATTATCCATGATGAGAACACTTTTCTCTTTTAATTTCGGCAATAGATCATGCTCAATCCAACCCTCAAATACTTCTGTCGTGATAGAGCAGTTGAATAAACTCACAGTCAGTAACTTATTTTTAATCAAGGCTCCAATGGCATTACAACTGTTCTTAATTTGCCAATTAAATGTACCTTCTGCTCGTGCACCTTTATGACTATAGCTGTGGGAGCGGGTATCATTACTCTGAAACCCACTTTCATCAATATAAGTTAAGGGAAGTTCAGGTCCTAAATCTTCAATTAAATTTTTAAATTGTTCTCATTAACGAGCATCTGATTTTGGAGGAGTTAACGTCTTTTTTACGTGATATTCCTGCTTTATGTAATGCATTAAATACAGCATGAGTACTCACTCCCAAACGTTCAGCTCGTTTATACTGATAATCATCAGGATATTTTTCAATATCTGCCAATATTTGTGCTTCAATAATTTTAGCTGGACGCCCAGGAATAGGTTTTCGCTCTGTGGACTTTTGCCACAGTTAGATCATACGTGTAAAAACACTGAAATGCTGTGCTGTTTTTCGCACAGACATTTTATCTCTAGTCATAATCTCAATGACTTTGTCTTTAAAATCTTTTGAATATCCCATAGTTTGCATCGTAGTTAATATTTTAGAACTTGGCTATATAAGCCAGCATTTCATTTACTGCGATTTGTTCGCTACTAAAAAGTGTAGCAAGTTGCTACACTTTTTAATTCCTATATTGATTTAAATAAATAGGTAGTGTTCCAAAAAGTATGCTGAGATTAAATGAAGCCATTATTGATATAAAATAAGGTTAAGTCGAAAGCTTTAAAGTGGTTTTCAAGCTTTTTTGAAAATTACAACTTCTCCTAAAGCAACATCTAATCTGATGCCTTATTTTGCAATTATTTCCTTCAATACCTACAGTGAAAAAACTTACCAATACTTTTCTCACAATCTTTAAATGCAGTGATAAAACTATCCGATTGATCACTTGAAATTCGGGTATAATGAATACCTAACTGCTTCCACTTTTCCTTCAGTCGTTGGACTGTAGCTAGATCTCTTTATCCCAAAATTAAGTCACAATCTCTCCTGTTTCTCTATGGTAAGCGTAAATAAGTAATTATTTATTCTCTTAATCCCTACAAAAGTCCAAAACTCATCAACTTCAAGACATTCATAATATTTTTGCTCAGGAGGAATTTGATAAGTGGATTTACTCAATGCCTGCAATATGTCTTACACCACTACCTCTAACCATCAGGTGTAGTATTTTATTTGTTATACCAGAATGACAACCTCAATGACTAAGAGCATAATCACTAATAAACTGACGCTTGCAGTTTTTGCATTGATATTTTTGCTTACCATATAGTTTGAGGCCATTTTTCTTTATACTGTCACTTAGACAGGTTGGACATTTGATTTCTAATGTTATTTGTATCTCACTATCTTATCAAAAGCCAACCTGTTTTTTTCAGCATACTTTTTGAGACACCACCAAATGAATATAGGGATTGAACTTTAATCAAAGAGAAATTATTTAATTCAGTCAAATTTATCTGCTAAATGAACTAAAACCTAAACTTAAACAACTATATATTATTAGTTGCTATTTTATTCTCATTAAATGTTTAGCCGAATTCAAAGCGGATTCAAACTATTTTTATTACAAGATGTACTAAGAATTAATCCTGTAATTTTTTTCGAGTAGTAGGCTTACCTAACATTAATGTTGGCTTAACTGGTCTCCAGAAAGAACGAATAGCTTGAAGTTAAAAGCTATCATTAAGCGAGTTTAAATTATTTATGTTCGACCAGCATATAAATTTCCCTATCGGAAAATCTGATAGGAATTGATTTTTTTTTGATACAAAACGTGAAAACTGAGGGGCTTATATGGACATATAAAATATTTCCGGATAAATATAAAACTAGTCCCCAAGAAGAAAGTTAGAGTTTAATCTTAGTCGAAAGTAACAGCACTCTCAAAGACTAAATGTAAAGAAGCATACTTAAGAAAATAAATCTCAATAATGCATGAGGATGTAATTAGTTTGAGGGTGCTAAAAAAGTGTAGCAACTTGCTACACTTTTTCACTTTTCTGAATAAGCTGTTTTAAAAAATCTTCTAGTTGTAAGAGACTAGCTTCGTCAATTTCCGAGATATTCAGAGAAACCTTAAGCTGTTTTTGATTGAGTTTGATATTCCCCGCAATCTTACCTGCATATTCAATTTTTCTAACCACAGATGTTGTGGTCAGTTTTCCTGGATCCTGACTCAATATTTTTTCAGCATAGGCAGTAACTTTACTTTGCTCAAGTTTTTTGTCTTTTACTTTTTCCCAAGCCCCGAGTAAAGCCGTTTCGGCCTCAGAAAGTTGTTCCAGATGATCCGATAGAAATTTTTTGAATGCAGTTGCAGCAGTACGACCTAGCAGGCCTGGTTCCACATCAAGGTCATTTAAAATTGCTTGAGGCAGCTTTTCGTACGCTAAATACTTGTACATATCTTCGCGATTTAAACCCAGTGAATTGGCTAAACGTTGCTTGTTTTTCTTTAATTTCTCATCGAGAGAGTTCAGGCCAATAAAAATTTCATAATCTGTTAGATCCTGACGCTTTAAATTTTCTGCCAAGGTTAACAAAGATGCTTCTACATTATTTGCATCAATGATAATGGCTTCAATCACAGACTTACCGAGTAACTGATGCGCCCGTAAGCGTCGCTCGCCTGCAATCAGTTCATATTTCAGATTATCCAGTTTACGCACTGTAATGGGCTGCAAGAGGCCGATTTCATTAATAGAATCCGCCAGTTCCTTTAACTGTGACTCTTCAAAGACTTTACGCGGCTGGTTTGGACTGCGGCTGATATCCTCAATAGGGACATTACGTCTAAACTCTTTTAGCTCTTTAATATTGTCTTTCTGTGCTTGCTGGTGTTTTTCTGTATTCTGTTTCAGTTTCTGAGCTAAAAGCTCCTTGGTACTTGCCATAATGCTCTCAGGTTTAAACTTTCGCTACAATTTCATTGGCAAGGCTTTCAAAAGCCTTACGTACTTTTGAATTTTTTTCTACTTTCAAAAGTGATTGTTGCAGAATCGCTGCTTGATTGACTTTAGTACTTTGAGGAATGGTGGTTTCTAAAATTTTTCCCACCTGTTTCAAGGCTTCATCTCGAATCAGTTTACAAACATTCTGACGTTCATCATGCTTAATCAGTAAAGCGCCTAAAAGCTCTAAATCTGGATTAATACGTTTGATCTTTTCAAGATGGTTTAAAAGATCTGTTACCCCATACAGTCCATATTGTGATCCGGATTCGATAGGGATAATGACATGGGTTGAAGATGCCAGCGCATTGCTGGTTAATAATTTAAGACTAGGTGGACAATCAATCAATATGAAGTCATAAAGATCTTTTAACAGTTCTAGCTTGATATTTAACTCTTCAGAAGGACGGGGAGCTTCTTCTTTTAGTTGGTCTTCTGTTTTTCCTAAATTCAAGGAACCATAAATTAATGATACTTTTTCAAAGTTCGTTTCTTCTTGTAATGCATCTGCCAACAACGAAATATCGCCCACCAGTAATTCTGCTGTAGTCACAACAATTTCGCTTGGATGTTGGATCCCAATATGTAAACTTGCGTTTGCTTGAGGATCTAAATCAATGACTAAAACTTTATTGCCCAGATTGGCAAGTTCTGAGGCGAGGTGCACAACAGTCGTTGTTTTGCCACATCCGCCTTTATGGTTAGCAACAGTAATAATTTTTGCAGACATGCGTGTCAGATGCTTCCGTATTTGAATGTCTAGTAATATAAATAACTTTCACTCATCTTACTATAGTTTTTAAATTTATAAATCCTATTTGTTCAGATGTAAAACAGCTTTAAAAATAAATCTTTAACTAGGCTAGCTTAATTAATAATTAGAATAATTAGTTATTTAGCTAATTAATAATTAAGAGCATATTTTTATTATATAAAACAAATACTTATTTCTTTAAAAGTGGAAGGTTTGTCACCATAAAGTGGAAGGTCTGTCACTCTAAAGTGGAAGGTCTGTCACTCTAAAGTGGAAGGTTTGTCATCGTAAAGTGGAAGGTCTGTCACTCTAAAGTGGAAGGTTTGTCACTAGGGTGGAAGGTTTGTCACTGCTACTTTTTAAACTGCTATTTTTTTTTAAAAATATATAAAAAAACAATAATTTAGGTTGTTAATAAAGTCTCGTAAATAAGCTTTAAAGGTGGAAAGGTTGTCACTGTGTATTTTTGACCTGTGGATAATCTGTTTTTATTGGATATTTCCTGATGATTATATGTGCAGTTATACCTTTCAAATCTAACTGAAAGGTGGAAGCCTTGTCACATGAGGGTTTCTATTTGAGCTAGCTTACCTAAATCTAGAAGAAAAAAAGTAAAAATAAGCATTTTGAACTGTAATTTCGGGGGCTAAAGGTGGAAGGTCTGTCACTGTAAGGTGGAAATACTGTATTTAATTCCACTTTAAAGGCAAAAAACCAGATAATAACGCTTTTTTTTGATGACGGACCTTCCACTTTTAGAATCTTGTGGTGAAAGTCTTGAAAGTTTTTCCACTTTTGTATATAAAAACTTAAGTCAAATTATAAATATCACGGTTATGACAGAATCTGAACCATTGCAAGAAGAAACGAATTATATTCCCTACTGTATAGGCAACATTCGCCATAATGGCGTTGTCAGTACCAGTAACCGCTTAATTCGCCCAATCGAGTTGTCATCCAATGAATATAAGGCACTTCTATATGCAATGGCGGTTGCGAACTATAGTGAGAAAAATAGGGTAGATGGTGAAATTACCGAACAAACTTATATTTATTTGTATAAGGATGATTTGGCAGATTTACTAGGATTAAATAAACGTAACTCAATTAATGTTGCAATAGATCGGATCTATAAAGAGCTTTCATCCCGGGTAGCTCATTTTATTATTGAGGAGCCTGCTGATAATGGTAAGAGAAAGACTAAAAAAGTACATTCTGTCGTTCCCATTATCCGTGAGTTAAGATGGGAAGATGACTCTAAAAATGCGATTCAGATTCGTTTTACTAGTGAGGTGTTGCCGTATTTCACTCAACTGGCTGGGGGTAATTTTACTACCTATCAGCTAAAACATCTTTTTGCCCTAGATTCTGTTGCCAGTATGAGTCTTTATACTTATTTCATTAAAAACGAATTTAAGTACGCCAATCAAAAGAGTTATGAAGTGCCATTACTTTTAGAAAACTTGAAAGCACTGATTGATATTAATGAAACCAAATATGATCGCTGGGTAGATTTTAGACGCTATGTATTAGACAAAATAGTGGCAGAAATTAACGAAAATACAGATCTACAATTAGAGTATGAAACTGTTAAGAAAGGCCGTCCAATTGTAGGTGTGAATTTCAAACTGCATCATCGGATTGCTGATAAAGCACCGGATGAAATGGCAGTAATTGAAAAAATCTATCTTGATGTTCCATTTGAAGACAATGCATTCGTAAAAGAGTTAGGTGCTAAATTCGATATGAATGTACGTTCCTGGTATATTTTTAATAATGATGAAAATTATCAGCAGTTCAAGAAGTGGTTTAAAAAAGTAGGGTGTCTCACTGACTCTCAAGCAAATATTGTCATTAATGACACTTTATTCCAAATGGATTTTGCTGAAATTGGTATAGGGCTGAATGACTTTAAACGAAACATGAAGCATAAACTTAAAAATAACCCGGAATTCGTTCAAAGTATTCGTGAAAGATTGAATGATATTTTTGGTAAAGACCTTATTTAGAAAAAAGTGTAGCAACTTGCTACACTTTTGGAGATATATGTTCTTAAAAAATACAAGTGGTAAGGACTATAGAAGAAAAACGGCTCTATTGCATATAGGCTTTAGAGATAGATCCTTCCTAAGTTAGGCAAATTAGGTATAAAGTTTGCCTAATTTCGTAAATCTATCCAAAACTGCTACCCGTAGATGAATCTCATACCTGACTTTAAAAATGTTTTTCCGTCAACTCATCTCCTAATAATTTAATGCAATGCGCCTTGGTTTTAATCAAACTGCATCGATGATAACCTGGCTTTTTTCCAAACAGCTCTACCTAGACATTTGACTGTTTTTAATAATTCGTTTTTCTCTAAAGATTCTGTTGTTTGATCTTTTTAGAATTTTGCATTTTTTTCTGGAGTAATGACAGTATGTGCTCATCGGTCTGAAATCACTTCTCTGCAGCATTTTATGTCTTACGCCCCATCGGTATAGACAGAATCTATTCGCTCATCTGACTGAATTTGGTCCAGCAAATCCTGAGTAATTGTGAATCACTCACATTATTTGTCGCAAGGTGAACGGCTCGAATTTGCATGGTTTCAACATCTATACAATAAGTTTATCTCATTCGACGGTATTCTGGGTGATGTTTCTTACGCTTCCATTCACCTTCACCTAAAGATCTTGAACCCGTAGAGTCGATGAATAGGTGTAACTTATCAGTAACCTATCACGAATTTTTTAATAGCTTATCGCAATATCAATATGCTTTTGTCATCTATAGAGGACAGAGTAATCTAGTACTCTCCAATTCAAGCTACAGAGTTTAATTAGACTTCGAACAAAGCCTGTGGCCATGAATAAAAAAAGATGGAAAAAGGATTTGATCATTAAATAGCATTTAATGGCTTTATCGGAATAAGTTTGATTTCGTTCGTGCTTGCCTTGTGGTTGTGCACCATTGGGTCTTAGGGTCAAACCAGATTGATATATTTCCTCGCTTGATTAAAGTTTAGTTATACGAGGACCAATTGGTTATACGGTGGATTCTAGATGTAGGCGTCCTGGAAACTATATTGCTAAAGAAGCCTTTAAGAGTAGAGTAGTTTCGTGCAACAAAATCGTTTTAGAACTTTTAATCTTATTAGTAAATCTATTTCTAAAATTACTAGGGCGTGTCATCAATTAAGCCAGATGATTGTTGAAGCCAGGTAGATCGCTGATAAGAAGTTTTGAGCCAATTTATCATAGCGTGTGGCGATTACTTTAAATTGCTTTAGCCTTGCAAAGGTATTCTCAATTAAATGCCTGATTTTATAAAAATAACAACCCATATGATCATTATTTGAAAGCGTATTAGATTTTTTGGAAATATTGGTTTTATTACCAGTATTTTCTATCTGTTTTCTCAATGACTCAGAGTCATACCTTTTATCAGCATAGAGAATTTTTGTCTTATTTAGGTCTATGTTGTTAACTAAGTTCTATGCCACTTTTATATCGTGTATTGTGCCATCCTTTATTAGAAACTAAACAGGATTCCCATTAGAATCCCCCCCAAATGAATTTTAAAACTGTTTCCACTGATACTTTTTGAGATTGCTTGATCCTTGATTCCTGTAGCGTGCTGCAGAGCCCTCACATTACGGGCATCATTAGACACCTATTCCGAATCAGCATCAGATCAAATTAACTTTAATATTTTTTAATAAGTTATTGTCTTTTGACTATGGGGAAAGCTTCTTGAATATGGAATTTGGTTCTCCAAAAGCAGCAGGTAAATCCCTCCATGGACAGCCCGTACGAATCCTAAAAAGAATAACTTCAATAAAATTTTCAAGATTTTGTTTAGTCTTAACCACACCCAACACCTTGTATACCTAGCTTTTTCATTAATCGAGCAACAGTACAGCGTGCAATAATATAGCCTTCACGTTTCAGTTTTTGCCAGACTTTACGCACACCATTCCGACCTGAACTTTCCTTCCAAATTCGTTTAATCTCCTCAGCATGATGCTCATCATGTAGATCTCGTTTCGCTCGATGTTCCCTTGCAAAGCGATGCTTTTCATCAGCGAGATCTAAAGTTCGGTAATAGGTTGAAGCTGCGATCGGTAAAATCCTACAAATCGCATCAACACCATATCGATCTTTATTGTTATGGATAAAATCCACCATTATTTGTGTGGGCGGTCGAGCTCCGCCTGGGCGAAAAAAGCGGCTGCTTTACGTAGAATTTCATTGGCACGCTTTAATTCTTTAATTTCACGTTCCATTTGCTTCATTTTTTCTTGATCAGATATCTGTTGTACTTTAATAGGATTTTGTTGATCTAAATGCTTTTGATACCAAACACGTAGTGTTTCAGGAGTACAACCAATCTTAGGCGCAATTGCTGTGATTACAGCCGAATTCGATGGATAATCTTTTTCAGATTCAATCAATAATTGAACCGTTCTTTCTCTGATTTCAGGGGTATATTTGGGTTCTTTCATCGGAACACTACACGTTATATTAGAATGAGAACCTCGATAACTAAGAGCATGATCACCAATAAAGTGACGCTTGCAGTTTTTGGATTGATATTTTTGCTTACCATATAGTTTGAAGCCATTTTTCTTTATACTGTCACTTAGACAGGTTGGACATTTGATTTCTAGTGTTATTTGCATCTCACTATCTTATCAAAAGCCAACCTATTTTTTTCAGCATATTGAAACACCACCGAAGATGATTAGGTAGTTATCTTGCTGAACACCGTTAGAAAACGAGCTGATAGCATAGTTTATGACGAAGCGAAAAAGTGAATTAAAGACTAAAATGGGAGGTATAAGCTCGCATTTTTGCATTATCACCACTATCTTGAATGTAGCTAAATTCCTTAATACGACAGAACCAAACTATACAAGCAGATGAACCAGAAAAGGACCTACCAAAACCATAAAAATACCAGCAAGTACCATTGTTAAGCTGGCAATCACCCCTTCTTCTTTATCACGACTATAGGCTTTAGTCGTTCCAAATCCATGTGCTGCGTTGCCCAAAGATGCACCCATGACAAAATGAGATTTTAACGGTAAGGCGGCTAGCACAATATCACCAATGATCATACCTATAACACCAGTAATCATGGTAAACAAAATAACCAGTTCGACAGAGCCACCTATATGATTGCTCAACTCCATTGCAAAAGGTGTAGAAATGGAACGCGCCATTAAGCTATAGGTCGTTGACTGATCAAAATTAAACAGCTTAGCCAAATAAAATGAACTGATCATTCCTGCTAGCATCCCTATCACCACGCCCATACTGATAGAAAGTAGATGTGTTTTGATTATTTCACGGTATTCATAAATTGGAATGGCAAAGGCGACTGTTGCAGGGCCTAACATCCAGACAATCCATTGGTTATCTTGCATATACGTATCATAGGATATATTCAAAGATAAGATTAAAATAATCAGAAGGATAGGGGGTAGTATCGCTGGTGATAAAATGAGATAAGAATATTTTTGATGGATTTTTTTTACGACAGTATAAAAAAGTAAAGTTGAAATCAGACAAACAATGGCGATTAAAGTCATGATTATTTTCCATCCTGATCTATATTACGCAGAGATTGGGAGCGATTATTCTTGATTTTATTTTCAAAATGAAAGCCAAGATGTACACTATATGCTGTAACCACCATGACACAAATGGTGCCCAGAATAACAGCAAAGATTAATTGCCAGCCTTCTGTTAAAAAAAGATGTTTATATTTAATTAGTCCAACAAAACAGGGAATAAAGAATAAAACCAATTCACCCAAAATAAAATCGGAGCCACTCTTGATCCATTCAAGTTTAAAAAATCCAGTCAATAAACCTGCTAAAACAATAAAAAGCCCGATCACTGCACCAGATACTGGAAGTTTAAATAAGGATTGAAGTATGCTGCCAATCCACCAGAAAGCAAGTAATAAACTGATTTGCAAAATGATTTTACTGATATATTTGAGTCGGGTCGGATGTTCGATTTGTACAGGCATTAATATCACAGCTTGATTTTGAAGATAAGGTAATTTTATATGCTGTACGTATGTGAAATAATGAATAATTTTATAAATATTATTCTATATTGGAATAATTTATGGATCTAAAATCACTTAAAATTTTTGTTGAAACTGTTAATAGCCAGAGTTTTAGTTTAGCTGCAGTACGCTTGTTTATGACGCAACCGACTTTAAGCAAGATCATTAAAAGCTTAGAAGAAGAGTTGGGAACAGCACTATTTAAAAAAGGTGAAGCAGGAAGAAAACGTGAAGTCGTACTGACTTATACAGGCGAACTGATTTATCAGCATGCATTAAACATACTGTCAGAACATGAAAAAATATATAACACGATTGAGCAAGTTAAGTTACTTAAAAAGGGTAAACTGACTTTAGGTTTACCACCATTAGGTTCTGTCTTATTTAGTTCACTTATTGCCTTATTTCATAAGCAACATCCGGATATACAGCTTAGTTTTTTAGAGGTAGGCTCAAATAGTATTGAGGAAGCAATTGCAGATAAACGTATTGATGTTGGTATTTTACTTGGTAATTTTCGACCGACTTTTGCGTCAATCCCAGTTGTTGATTCAGCAATGTGCTTACTATCCATAAAAGATTCACAGTGGAGAAATAGGAAAACTGTAAATTTGATTGAATTAAAAGAAGAATCCTTTCTATTATTTTCTGATACCTTTACTTTGAATAGTATGATTATTAAAGCAGCAAATACAGTAGGTTTTGAACCTAAAGTTGTCTGTAAAAGCAGTCAATGGGACTTTATTGCAAAAATGGTTGAATCAAATATGGGAATCGCATTACTTCCTCAAATATATTGCCAGCAATTAGATCAGGAAAAATTCAACACTGCCGTATTGGAAAATCCAGGTTTAAATTGGACTTTAAGTATGGCCTGGAATACGACTATAGCAATGAGTCCTGCAACTAGAGCATGGCTAAATATTGTAAAAGATCATAAACAGAAAATTCACTTTTAGTTCAATGCTTTTACAACCAGTTTTTGATTGTCGTTACAATCAGTTTTGGCTGTTTAATTCATCGGTTCTATCGCATTAAGGAATTTAGGTCCATTTAACTTATATTTACCTAAAATCTAGTTTATAAATTATTTTTACAATATATTTATTAATTTCAATATTTTGAAGAAAAATAATAGAAAGTTATAAAAAATTAGTTCATGAACTTATAGGATTTTTAAGAACATTTATATGAATGACTAAGTACTGTGAAAAAAGAGAACTAGATGACGTTTAGATAAAATTTTCAGTCAAATAATCTTATTGTTGTTATTTCTAGTCACATAGTCTATTTTTATTATATGAATTATTCTTCCTCACCCAAAAGACCACGTGGTCGACCAACCAAACACGGTTGTAACTATGCAGACACTAAAGAAGTTTTAATCCACCGAGGTATCGAGTTACTGACCGAACGTGGAATGAATGCTATGAGCTTGGATGATCTCATGAAATCAGTCCAAGTTCCTAAAGGGTCTTTCTACCATTATTTTGTAAATAAAGAGGCTTTTATTTTAGAAGTCTTAGATGCTTATGAACTTTATTTTGTGAAGCGATTGAATAAGTTTTTAAGTCAAACTGATCTTTCCCCACTAGAAAAGCTACAAAATTTTGTAAAAGATGCGGGTGAAAAAATGCAAAAATATGATTTTAAACGAGGTTGTATTTTAGGTAACTTAGGACAAGAAGTGTCGTATTTGCCACAAGAAATCATTGCCCGAATCGAAAGTATCTTTAAGGTATGGGAGAAATTAGTTTCTGATTGCCTACATCAGTCAAATTCACAATATAGCCTAGCTGATTGCGATGAAGCTGCTTATCAGTTTTGGATTGGGTGGGAAGGTGCAGTTCTAAGAGCACGTTTGGTCAAATCAACAAGTCCCTTAGATGCATTTTATCGCTTGTTTACTTTAGCTGTAAAACAATAAAATCACGTAAAAAGTTAATTAAAAAATAAATGCAGACGTCTGTATTTATTTTTTAATTAATTCTAGACAATCAGTCTAATTAAATGGAGAGGAAGTTCTATGTACAAAGGTATTGTAATTAATAAAGATGAAGCAGGTTACACATCACAAATTACTGAGATTGCATCAAAGCCTTTACAAGAAGGAGAGGTTAGAGTCGAAGTCAAATATTCAACACTCAATTATAAAGATGCTTTAGCCATTACTGGGCGTTCACCAGTGGTGCGTAGTTTTCCTTTGACCCCAGGCATCGATTTTTCGGGTGTTGTGATTGAATCAAAACATCCAGCATGGAAAGAAAGAGATGAAGTTCTACTGAATGGTTGGGGAGTGGGTGAAAAATATTTTGGAGGTCTAGCCGAGCAAGTCACTGTTTCTGGTGATTGGCTCATACAAAAACCTTCTGCTTTTTCTTTTAAAGATACGATGGTTATTGGTACAGCAGGTTATACCGCAATGTTGTGTGTCATGGCTTTACAAAAACATGGTATTAAACCAAGTGATGGAAAAATTTTAGTGACAGGTGCAAATGGTGGAGTAGGTAGTATTGCCATTATTATTTTGAATCATCTTGGTTATGAGATTACAGCTTCAACTGGTCGACCTCAAGAGTCAGAATATTTAACCTATCTAGGTGCGAGTGAAATTATTGATCGTATTGAATTATCTTCCCCAGGAAAGCCATTAAACAAAGAAGTTTGGGCTGGCGTAATTGATACTGTTGGAAGCCATACTTTAGCCAATGCATGTGCTAGTACAAAATATCGTGGTGCAGTTGCTGCGTGTGGTTTGGCAGGCGGAATGGATTTTCCAGCAACAGTTGCTCCATTTATTCTAAGAGGGATTACCTTATATGGAATTGATAGCGTGATGGCACCAATCGAATTAAGAAAAGAAGCATGGGAACGTTTGGCTACAGAATTAGATCAGACAAAATTAGAAACAGTAACGACTGAAATTCAGTTGACAGATGCTTTAAATATTTCAAATGAAATTTTAGATGGAAAAATTCGAGGTAGAGTTGTTGTACAGATATAGTTCAACAAAATGAGTTGTGGGGACTGTTCTAAATTTTGTGTAAGTACTTAATTTTCATTTATCCTACTGAGCATAATAAAAAGAGGTACTTCACATGGATGAAGCTACAATCAAAAGTATGGCACCTGAATTAGCTAAAGGTTTAAAAATTCCTGAAGATTTAAACCAAATGACAGCCATATTTAAAAAGTTCATGATCGAAACCGCTCTGAATACTGAGCTTTCTGAACATTTAGGCTTGAAAAGCATCAACCTAAGAAAGGATCTAATGCACGTAATGGTTTTAGCTCCAAAACAGTTCTAACACAAGATGGGCAGCTTGCTTTAGATATCCCTCGTGATCGTGATGGCTCTTTTGAACCACAGATTATTAAGAAGCATCAAACTCGCATTACTAGCATGGATGATCAAATTCTTTCGTTATATGCGAAAGGAATGAAAAATAGAGAAATTGTTGCTTTTTTAAAGAAATGTACGATGCCGATGTATCTGCCTCCCTTATTAGTAAGGTGACGGATGCTGTCATTGAACAAGTGACAGAATGGCAAAATAGAACACTCGATAGTCTTTATGCTATTGTCTATTTAGATTGCATTGTTATTAAGGTTCGTCAGCATTCAACAGTAATCAATAAATCAGTTTATTTAGCATTAGGCATTAACCTGGATGGCCAAAAAGAACTTCTTGGCATGTGGCTTGCTCAAACAGAAGGTTCCAAATTCTGGCTATCAGTCATGACAGAGCTTAAAAATCGAGGAGTGCAAGATATTCTTGTAGCCTGCCTTGCGAAGCAGCGCTTCTCAGGACTAAAAGGCTTTCCTGATGCGATAGCCTCTGTCTACCCTCATACTGATATCCAGTTGTGTATCGTACATGTTGTACGCAATAGCCTGAGATTTGTGAGCTGGAAGGACTACAAAGTTGTAACAGCAGGATTGAAGGCGATCTATCAGGCAAGTACAGAGGAAAATGCTTTAAAGTCCCAAGATATCTTCTGCGATCAATGGAATCACCAGTATCCAAAAATTGGAGAATCCTGGCGGGCAAATTGGGAAAATATCCGAACGATCTTTAGCTATCCTGCTGAAATACGTCATGCGATTTATACAACAAATGCAATTCAATCATTGAATAGCGTGATCCGCCATTCAACTAAAAAGAGAAAGATCTTCTCTTCTGATGATTCAGTGAAAAAGGTCATTTATTTAGCAACTTCAAATGCTGCTAAAAAATGGACCATGCCAATTCAAAATTGGCGTTTAGCAATGAATTGGTTTACGATTCAGTTCGATGATCGCTTAAAAGATCATTTATAAAAAATGAGACTTACACAAAATAATTTACAGGCTCGTAGAAACATGAAAATACATTCTTTTGGTGAACACAATAACATTACTTTATCTAATAATTGTATTGAAGTTCGAGGTGCACGTGAGCATAACCTTAAGGATGTAGATGTTTCTATCCCAAGAAATGCACTTGTTGTTTTCTCAGGTGTATCGGGTTCAGGAAAATCATCACTTGCTTTTGGAACTATTTTTGCTGAAGCACAAAGAAGATATTTCGAATCTGTTGCACCTTATGCAAGACGCTTAATAGATCAGGCCGGAGTACCAGATGTTGATGCTATTGATGGTCTACCACCAGCAGTAGCATTGCAACAACAACGTGGTGCAAGTAATACCCGTTCTTCTGTTGGAAGTGTAACAACTTTATCAAATCTCGTGCGAATGATTTATTCGCGTGCTGGTGCATATCCTGCCGATCAGCCAATGTTATATGCCGAGGACTTTTCACCGAACACTCCTCAAGGTGCTTGTCCTACCTGTCATGGTTTAGGTCACATTTATGAAGTTACAGAATCGACAATGGTTCCTGACCCAACACTCAGTATTCGTGAGAGAGCTATCGCATCATGGCCACCTGCTTGGCACGGGCAAAACTTACGCGATATCCTAGTAACCCTAGGGTATGATGTTGATCGACCATGGAAAGATTTACCGCAATCGGATAGAGACTGGATTTTATTTACTGAAGAAACCCCAACAGTTCCTGTCTATGCTGGTTTAAGCCCCGCTGAGACTCAATCTGCACTTAAACGTAAACTAGAACCCAGCTATATGGGCACTTTCACTGGTGCTCGTCGCTATGTCCTTCATACTTTTGCTAATACCCAAAGTACGTTGATGAAAAAACGTGTTTCACGTTTTATGGAAGGAAAAATATGCCCTTCCTGTCATGGTAAACGCCTTAAACCAGAAGCCTTATCTATTACCTTTGCTGGAGTAGATATTGGTGAGTTTATGCAACTTTCTTTGGATAAGTTAACTTGCCTGCTTGAGCCCATTGTTCTTGGCAATTTCGACGCTCATGATGCTGGAGAAAAGACTAATAATAAAGTAACCCAACTTGATAGATCTGAACGAGCAGCAACAGGTAGAGCAGTGCATTCTGTATCTCCAGATGTAAGACGTACGTCAGCACTTTCAGATGAAAAGAAAATTGCTGCCCAGCGTTTAGCAAATGGTGTGGTGAGGCGTTTAAATCAATTACGCCAGTTAGGTCTTGGTTATCTAACATTAGATAGAGCCACACCGACTCTTTCAGCGGGAGAGTTACAACGTTTGCGGTTAGCAACACAATTAAGTTCTATGCTATTTGGTGTAGTCTATGTACTGGATGAACCATCTGCTGGATTACATCCTTCAGATAGTCAGTCATTATATGATTCTCTCGATAAATTAAGAGATGCTGGAAACTCCGTATTTGTTGTAGAGCATGATTTAGAGCTCATGCGTCGTGCTCAATGGTTAGTGGATGTTGGACCAGATGCAGGAGAGCAAGGTGGTAATATTTTATATAGTGGAGTACCTCAGGGTTTAAGTGAGATTTCAGCTTCACGTACTGCAAGTTATTTATTTAATAAAATCCCAGTTACTCAAAGTTATGGACGTACACCCTCTGGTTGGCTTGAACTTAACAATATTTACCGACATAACCTGCATAATATTGATGCTCGTATACCTCTTAGTGTACTTACAGCAGTTACAGGTATTTCAGGTTCAGGTAAATCTAGTCTCGTTTCTCAAGCTTTACCCGAGTTAGTACTTTCATATTTAGGCAATGAATCTGAAACTGAAAACAATAATGAAAATAATCCTTTAAATGAAGGAATGTTGGTTACCGAGGTTACACAGGGTTCTCTGGCTGGTGATGTGGAGGCTATACAGCGTCTGGTACAGGTTGATCAAAAACCAATTGGCCGTACTCCACGTTCTAATCTGGCAACTTATACGGGTTTATTTGATCATGTTAGAAAGTTATTTGCTGGGACTCCTGAAGCTCGCCAAGCTCATTATGATGCTGGACGTTTTTCGTTTAATGTGGCTAAAGGGCGATGTGAAACTTGTGAAGGTGAAGGCTTTGTCAGTGTAGAATTATTGTTTATGCCAAGTGTATATGCCCCTTGTCCGACATGTCATGGTGCTCGATATAATGATGACACTCTGAAAATTCGCTGGAATGGACGTAATATTGCTGAAGTATTAGGAATGACCGTCAATGAAGCACGTGATTTTTTTGATGGAGAGGTCTCGATTGCTCGTTCACTACAATTATTAAAGGAAATTGGCCTTGGTTATTTACGTTTAGGGCAACCAGCGACTGAACTATCTGGTGGAGAAG
The DNA here is from genome assembly GCF_002934695.1 of Acinetobacter sp. ACNIH1. Taxonomy (NCBI): domain Bacteria; kingdom Pseudomonadati; phylum Pseudomonadota; class Gammaproteobacteria; order Moraxellales; family Moraxellaceae; genus Acinetobacter; species Acinetobacter sp. ACNIH1. The sequence continues at coordinate 64,270 of NZ_CP026426.1, forward strand.
CGCAACGTATTAAATTGGCGACCGAGCTGCAACGCAATCAGCGTGGAAATACACTGTATATACTTGATGAGCCAACTACAGGTTTGCATCCATCAGATGTAGATCGATTGTTAGTTCAATTGCAGCGATTAGTCGATGCGGGTAATACCGTGGTTATGATTGAGCATGATATGCGTGCCGTTGCACAAGCAGATTGGGTGATTGATGTGGGACCAGGTGCTGGAAATGCTGGTGGGAACATTGTTGTGGCAGGAACACCAAAACAAATAACAGAAAATCAAGATAGCCGTACTGCTCCATATTTAGTTAATGAGTTAGTGAGTCGTGATACTAAACGTTGATATTGCGAGTGGGTAGAATAAAACCTTAAATTAAAATCCTGTAAAATCAATTAGATATTTTTCGTTTAGGTGGTGTGTGAGCATGAAATCTAAAAGCTTTTTTCAACTAAGGGCTTTGTTGCACAAACCTATCTGTAACGGCTTTTTCAGCGATATAATTTTCAAATGAAGAAGCCTACACACAAAATCTACCGCACAACCAATTGGCCCGCATATAACCGAGCACTCATGAGTCGCGGAAATATTGCCATTTGGTTTGATCCTGCTACGCAATGGTATGCTCCATCAAAAGGCAAACAAGGACGAAATCAAACCTACTCCGACGCAGCTATCCAATGCTGCTTAATGATTAAATCCTTATTCCGCCTATCTTTAGATATGGTCACTGGCTTTGTGCAAAGTCTGATTAAACTTTGATTTAGTATAAAAATAAAGTTAGTAAATAAATAATATAAACCATATAAATCAAATACTTTTTTATTAAATATAAAATCTATTTGAATTAATTTTTTTAATTTTGGGACTGTGTTATTCTATTATTGTAACGCTAAAAATAATTTACCGGTGCAGAAAAAAATGATGACTCCATTGCTCATTGACGCATTAACAATTTCTGAAGGCAGGTTTAAAAAACCATGCCCTGTTTTAGTTTTGAAAATGCTGTTACTTGATGAGGAAACGAGCGGGTTTTCAGAGGTGATTAAAAATCAAGCATTACTACTGCTCGCGACATATCGCAAATTACTGCGTGCTGTCGCTAGGGATTTAAGTAATGTAAAAACTATAGAGAACAGTGTGAAAAAAAGACATTGGGGGAAAGCGGATAAAGCACAGGATAAGATGGTGATTGCAGACCAACTTCGACTAAAGCATTTAGATTTAGAAGAAATGATTTTATTTTTAAATACACAGCATTTTTTTAAACAGCTGCCGATTTCCTTTGTTAAAAAATTGGTAGATTGGGCACCACCGGTAGTTAGTGGTATTTTTTTAATCGAAAATGTTTTAGCGGGTTATATCGCCCAGAAGCTTTTGCTATTAGAAAAAATTAAAGTAAAGGAGCTTTGCAAGTCTGTGCAACCCTATTTTCACATAGCTGACTTTTTTGTATTTTTACCTCGATTAGAGGAACTTTATCAAAAACATCAGCAGCAAATTGTTCGTGTGGCACCAACGGCAGAAGTTGCTTTAGCTTTAACAGACTTTAAGAAAGCATGGATCTATCGTCTTAGGAGGAGGCCATGAATATTTATTTTAAGCAGCTTCTAGAATGGATGAATCAGAATGCGAGCATAGAAGAACAAGTACTTATCCAAGCATTATTTTTGTTACGTGTACATTATAGCTTAGCTGGTATTGTTGTCATTTGTCAGCGAATTTTCACATTGGTTGGTGATGATGAATTACCAGAATTTCGTGATGAGCTTAATACTTTAAAGATCATTAGTACATTACAGGGCGAATTCAAACATGAGGTGCGACAGTTTGAAAAGTCTTATGATAATCAACAAGCTGAGCAAATTTCTCTAATGGTGTAAGCCAATCTAACGCTTTTCTAGGACGAGTATTCAGTGACATGGCAACTTGATTTAAATAATGCTGATCTGCCTGATTTAAATCAATCCCTTTAGGTAAATATTGCCTAATTAAACCATTCATATTTTCGCATGTGCCTTTTTGCCAGGGTGAATGTGGGTCACAGAAATATACATCTATGCCTAAATCTTCTTCAAGTATTTTATGTTCTGCCATCTCGCGTCCACGGTCATAGGTCAACGTTTTACGCAGTTCTGCAGGTAAATATTTCAGAGCTTCAGTTAAAGCCTTGCGCACTGATTCTGCCTTTGCATCAGGTAATGTTGCCAAGATACAGAGCCGTGTATTTCGTTCAATAAGTGTTGCTATCGAACTTTTATTGTCTTTACCTTTAATTAAATCAGCTTCCCAATGACCCGGTATTTTTCTTTCTTGAACTTCGGCTGGGCGCTCATGAATAGTTTTAATATCCTGTAATATAGAATCTTTTTTAGGTTCACCGTTAGCTTTTCGCTTTTTATTTTCATGACGCAGACAGGATAATAAGTCTTTTTTCAACTCACCCTTTGGTAATGCGCGTATCGTTGAATAAATCGTTGTATGGCTTACATTCATTGTTTGATCCAAATCAGGAAATGTCTTTAAACGCTTTGCTATTTGCTGAGGAGACCATAAACAACGGATCGCTTCAACAATAAATTTCCAGAGGATTGAATCGATTTTGAGTTTTCTGTGACCACGTCTACGTCTAGCGAAGGTGTTATCAGAAGCATATCGAGCTTGATAAACGTCATTGATGCTATTTCTTTTAAGCTCACGATAGATCGTACTAGGATGTCTTTTAATGAGTTCAGCAAATTTTCTGGCTGAAAAGCCTTCTTTTCTTGACTCAAGCATTAATGCAGTACGATCTTCAAAGTTAAGATGATGGTATGACAATTTTATATACTCCATAAACCCTTTAAATTAATTAGGTGGTTTATGTCGCACTTCAAGTTTTACTCTGCCCAGTATTCTGATCAATACTCACATTTTTTCTCAGAAACAATAGATAGAAACAGACATACACCCACGCCACTACGTCCATACACTGGAGACAGTGGAATTTGTGATTTGCTATTGATTCAAGCAGGACGAAGTCGAAATAATGAGAGTTTTGATAAAGTAATTATTTGGTTTTTAGAGCAAATATTTAACTTTCAAAAAAAAGTACATACTCTAGAGCTTTATAGTAGTTATTTAACGAGTGATGGAAGCATAAAGCTGAAAGATCAAAAAGGATCTCGTGTGTACAATGCCTTTTTAGCGATTAGGCTATTAGGTGATGCTGGTAATACACAGAATTTAGAAGATGTAAAAGCATCACTGCTTCAAAATTCGCCGAAACAACTGATTCAGTTAATGTCTGTTCATAATAAAGATGAACAATTAAATAAAATTTATTATGCATTAAAGCTATTTTTATCACAAATCTGGCAAAATAATCGGCAAAAAAATAACAAAAAACGTCGAGAATTTTTACACCGTATAGGTTTAAAGCATAGAAAACTGATCTTGCAACGATACGGCTCATTAAGTATTGCTATTCAACCTTTAGAGGATGTAGATGAAATTCATCGTGGTCTAGTATCTGAAGTATTTGAGGATGATGAGATTGAAGAAGATGAACCACCATTGGAGCCATTGTTTACATTTTTTTTGGCAGAACAATCCGATTTAATTCGAGGGTTTTATGCATCTAAGTCTACTTCTCAGCATGTTGAAGCTGCAAATGTTGGTTTAGTTTGGACCAAATGGCGATTGTCATTAAATTCGATTCAAGAAGTGTTTAGGCTCTGTCAACCATCTCATACTGATACCAGCTTAATTTTACGCGCAAAATTAGCTTTAATATTAAGTTTACTCACAGGACGTTCGGTGAGTGAATTAACAGCGCCTCGTTTTAGTCAAAATGCAGATCAGAATAATATTGCTATTCAGTATGATCATACTTTATCTGCATATGTATTAAGTGTGTTTGCAGGGACACCGACACTCAAAAAAAACCAGAAGATTCTAAATTTCATGTGCCATGGACCAATGAATTACATTTGGTTTTACCGATTGAACTCAATGATTTAGTGAGTCAAGTCAAAAATCTTGGGATTACAAGACATCATATGGCAGTTGAACGTGACGTGAGTGAACTGATTAACCGTGTACCTAAAGAGCTAGAAATCAGCCTCAAAAGCATTCGAGATATTCTTCCACGTTTGTTATATGATCATAGCCAAGGTGATTTAGCTGTCGTTAAAGCAGTGACTAATGCATCAGGTCGAAATTATGATAACTTGATTCATTATGCCTCTTTTGAACAGAGGCAACTTGAGCAACTCTGGGCTGCTTGTTTAAGAACGATAAAAATTAATATTCCTGAATATATATACTCTTCCAATAAGCGGGTGGGTAGCCCAATTGGAATAAAGATTATTGAAATACAAAATGAAATTACACGAATAAAAAAGAGAATAAATCATGCTGCCGAACAGAAAGATTGGCAGACACTCTTTGATAACTTAACATTGTATACAGCATTATGGATGAATCTTGCAACTGCAGGACGAGGAATTAAGCAGCCCTTTCCAAAGTGGATCAGTCAGCAAGGCTGGGCATTGATTCAAGATAAACATCATCAAGATGAATCAACCGATCGTTATGTGCCATTGACGCAAGCGTTGATCAAACAGATTCAAGGTTTACGTGGTTTGATGGGAATGCTAGGGGAGCAAGTTGAACCACGTGTTGATTTATCATCTTATGCTGTGCAACTTTGTGCTCCTCATCAGATTGAAGGTTTAGTTAGAAATTGGGCACGGAAGTTGGTTCGCTCTGATTATAATCAGTTACCTGGACGGTTCAAGGACGCTGGACTTGGGCACTGGGTAAGGGGTCGCCATCCATGGGATATGTTATCCGTATTTCCTGTATCAGCCTTTAAAAAACAGTGGCTTGATGTACAAGAAAACTTGCAAAAACAATTAGGTTTCGAGTGTCTTGAAGATTTTGATTTTTTAAAAATCAAGGATATTCCAACATTTGTTTTAACTCAAGAGACTAAAACAGTACAGGTAGAGACAAAGCCTAGAATAGAGTTTTCTGAAAATGATGTAAAAGAATGGCTCAAAAACCCAGACTATAAGTCCTATTATCCGCTGATTTTTGAGGAAAATCCTGAGCCACAAGTAGCTTTAGAGCTTGGACATCTATTAGCCTCAAATTTAGCTAAAAATAAAAATATTGATTTGCCTCAAGCGATTAAAGCATATTGTGCTTATATTCGCGATGAAGCGAAAATTCCTTTATTCGTTCAGCTACCTCAAAAGGCGCATCGTACATGGCTGACATCTGAAAATAGTTTTAGTACATGGTGTTATATAGAACAAAACTTACTTAATGTTATTAAGAGGGATTTAGAACATTTACCTGAACATCAAAATTTTGATGTTGAAATAGGACGTTTGCTGGTTGTACTCTCGATGTATTCACAATTGTGCAGAGTAAGCCATTTACAAGCAATGTTAGAGTTTATTGCTTCTGATCAGCCTATAGTCGCTATGGGATATAGTCGGCTTATTGAGCTGGCAGTGAATAATGATAGATCTGTGACGAAGATACGCCGTACAGTACTGTTAAGTCCTTATGTCTCGACTTTAATTTTAGTAGACCGACAGTATCTACAGCCCCGATTAAAAATTATTTTAGCACAGTCAAAAGATCAACAAAGAAAGGCTTGGCAAAAGTGTTTTAATACATATTTAAAACAAATAGGACTTAAGTCAACTCTATCGTTAGCTCAATGGTTGAAAGCTTTACAGCAAAAGGTGATGTTAAATAGCACTCCGTTGATTGCAGGTTATATATCAGGCCAAGTCCTGACTGAAGATCTTTCAATAAATGAATTATTACGATTATCCGAATATGAAAAATTAACCATAGGTTTAGATAGCACTGAGCCTGAAAGTGAAATAGAAATAGGCGATGAGCAACTACATTTGTCTGATATTTTAGTGATGATTCAGCAACTAAAAGGTGAGTCTAGGTCAAGCATTTGGCTTAAACAGCTTGCCAATAATAAAACGAATCACTACTCAGTCAATTTATTAACGTGCTTTGTGCAATGGTTGATTTTACGCTGTGATGCAGAAGAGTTAAGTCTACAGAATCGAAATATGATTCATCTACATTTGGCCATTGTCAGTGCAGGTATATTGGGGTTTTCAGAAGATTTAACAAAAGATAGCCAGATTGATGAAGATGTATTTCAAAAATGGATGGAGTTGACGCAAGAGCATTTTCCACACCGCAAGCATCTCGCAGCGTGGAATCGCTTTAGAGATTTTTTAATTCAGTTAAATAATGATCGTATAAAGTTACACAAGTGTACAGCGCATCAAGCAAGTGCTAAAGTTTTTTCAAAAAATGAAGTGCAGCAGATCGTTCAAATATTACAATCTGTAGAATCTGGGGTGAATGATGCTGCTTTACGTCTAGAGATTCAGCGTCATTTTCGATTATCTGCGGCGATGGGTGTACGCCGTTCAGAGACACTTCATTTACGGCCCTTAGATATTGATGAAGATATGCTCCGAATTCGTCCTTATGGTGAGCATCAGTTAAAAACACTTGGATCAGAACGTGTTGTTCCGATGAATTTATTAAGTCAGACGATTCAAAAGGGATTAGATAATATTTATAAGAATAAAAAAGATTCAATATTAATGTCTGATGAGAATAGTGGGCATAGGCCTTTTTTTGATCAAATATCTCAAATATTAAAGAAAGTCACTGGAGATGTTGATCTCAGCTTACATCATTTAAGACATACGTTTGCAAGTGCATATACTTTAAAGTGTTTGCAAACAGTGGTGGATTTTAAAGTGCTGACGATAGAACTTCCATGGCTACAAACTTGGATGCCATCGAATGAGCAATTTAATACGCTAGTAGGCAATGAAGGACAGGTTGGGCAAGGGATTAAGGCGATTAGTCGAGTGCTTGGACATTTACATGAATCGACAACATTAAAGCATTATATTCATATCTTATTTCTAGCTACTTATGCCTATAGCATGCAACAACAGCAACCCAATTTACATACTGCATTTTTTAACCGAGTCATGAGTCGGAGTAATTTATTCAGGCATTTCCAAGCGATTAACCAACAGAATGGTAATCTAAACTATGAGTTGAGAGATACCATCGAAAAATATGTGCTCAAAAAAATAGAAAGTCAGAGGTGGGTAATCTATGCTCAAAAAATAGGGAATTCGACGGGTAAAGTAATTAAACACGACCTGTTTCAAAAGATTGAAGATATTGAGCGGTATCTTATTTCTGGACAGGGGCAGCCACAATTAGATATTGAGTCCTGGAAGAGAGCTTTAATTACGATGTCAAACATTCCTTCAGGTAAACGTGGTTCAAATATAGGAAGACATCCATTATTGACACAAGGGAAATTAGCACGTTTGCCTGAATTACTAAGGGCTGTAGATTTTAATTCCGCACAAGAGATTTTAGAGCGATTTGATTATTTAGAACGAAACCAATCAGACACTTATAATTGGTTAATAAAAAAATGGTTGTATGAAAGTAATGTAACAAAAGTATTGATGCATTTTACCGCAGAAGATAAACCTATGCTTTCACTTCTTATAGAACATCAGTTTTTTCCGGTAGTGATGAAACATAATAAATATGATTATTTTAGAATAATGTCTCAACAAGCGTCATTAAGCGCCGTGCGATGGGTACTTACGTGGTTGAGTGTACGATATTTAGCGATTGGAGATCATATCAGAATCTAAGTATATATGACTTACGCACGCTTTGTTACACAAAGGTTTGAAAGACAGCGCTACCTTAATTGAGCTAATTTCAAGTGACAACTTGGATGTAAGTGCAGCCAAATTCTGTGAATTCGTTCTAGATAGCTACGCGTGCATGAATATCATTTACCTGACTAGGAAAATTTCTTGCTGCTCATTTATAGCTTAATAATAGAGATTTAAGTATTTTTTATGGATCAACAGAACCAAAAAACATCGCATTATCTATTGTGTTTTGTCTGCTGTTGGAAGTTATGTAACATGATTCCTTAGGGAAAATAGCCTAAGCTTAATAAGTGATTAAAAGCGCTGAAAATCCGCAAATTTGATTTTTTTCTTCGCTTTCAATTTGATCCATACGTTATTTATTTATATTTTTCATTTACAAAGCAATAAAAGATTCTAATTTGGTTTGATCAAAGAAAAAAATACCCATTTGATAATTAGGTTACAGCAAAATCTGTAATCAGGCGTGGAAACCTGAAAATTACTACAGAAGTATTAAAACCGCTTTAACAGTTTTTTGTGTCTATTATGCTTAGTTTGCTATTATTAAATATCATTCAGCATAAAGTCATGTTGCAGAAGAAATGTCACCTTCAATGCAGGGTGACAATTTTGAAGTAGCACTAACTGATTTTGAAAAACATCCAATCATCAAATGTTTATTTAAAGCGAATAACCAGCGTTCTACAGAATATTGGAGCGTGCAAGAAATTGCAAACTTTATTGAGGATTGTACAGAAGATCAAAACATCAATTTATATTCTAGTAACTTAAATTCTCAGTAAAAAAATTATGTTTTTTTAATAAACAATAGCTTATTTTACTATTTCTTATTAATAGTTATAATTTTTTCATAACAAAAAACTCTTGATAAAAATTTTACAGCAAGCTTACATGTTTGGTAACCAGCTGTCTCGATTACCTGAATTTTCTAATTTAGCTGTAGAAAGTGAAAGTTATGAATCTCTCGCTATCAAAATCAAAGAAATGCTCAGAGATCCAATACAACAAAAGCAATTTTTACCAAATCTAAGAAACTTAGGCTTCAAACCTTAAGTGTATTGGAGAATACACTTATTGTATTCTCCAATACGTATCGTAAATACACAGTAATACACCATGAAAACAAGTACAAAATACAGTGTTTGTGATGCAGCCACACTGTATTGTCAACGGCATTCTAAAATTGACCCCTTTTACCTTACAAATGGCAAAGTAAAATTGACCCCTTTGATCTCGTATTAAGTTTCAACCTGGGGCTGAATCCCAATTCTTTTTTTACCCTTCAAACGATAACTCTCACCCGATATTTGTACCACATGACAGTGATGTAATAGCCGATCTAACATCGCAGCGGTCAACGTGACATCATCCGCAAATGACTTAGACCATTGGCTAAAGGGTAAGTTACTCGTCAATATCGTACTGCCTTTTTCATAACGCTTGGCAATCACGTTAAAGAACAGATTCGCTTCTTCACGTCCAAATGGTAAATAACCAATTTCATCGATAATCAGTAACTTTGGTCCCAGTACCGCACGCTGCATATAGGTTTTCAATTTACCTTGCTGATAGGCTGTACTCAGTTGCAGCATTAAATCCGCTGCGGTAATGAACTTGATCTTAATGTTGTTCATGATGGCCTTATAGCCTAATGCCATAGATAAGTGCGTTTTTCCTACTCCGCTAGCCCCCAGAAACACCACATTTTCTGCTCTAGCAATAAAGCTCAGATTGAACAGTTCAATCACCTGTGATTTAGGGGCCCCTAGGGCATAATTAAAATCATAGTCTTCCAGGGTTTTGACTTGAGGCAGGCCTGAGAGTTTCATCAGTACCTGCTGACTGCGCTGTTGCCTGGCAGCATATTCATGCGTCAAGATTGCTTCAACAAAGTCGGCATAACTTCCATCCTGACCTAATGTTTGTTGTGCATGATGTGACCATTGTGATGCGATGGCAGGCAGATTGAGCTTTTGGCAAAGCTGCTCTATACGGTCGTATTGCAGATTCATCAGGAAACTCCTAGCAACTGATCATATACCGATAAGGGATGCTGCAAACTCTCGTAGGGCATGACATGCTGTGCTGCTGCAACAGGTACAGTGCCAGAACCTGTATCTGATTGCGGTAATGGCGTAAATTTTTGCTGCTCCTGTTGCAGTCGAACAGCCGGTTTTTCTTGCGTGGTGGCATGAATCCGCTGATTGGCGGTTTCATGCAGCCACCGGCCAATGTGGGCATTGGCGACATCAACATTTAACAGTAAACCCGAAGTCTTCAGGCTTGCTTTCAATGGCACAATAAAGCTTGATTTGAGGTATCCATTAAAGCGTTCAACTTTGCCTTTGGTCTGTGCACGGTAGGGCTTACATACGCGAGGACGAAAGCTGTATTTCTTGGCGCAGTCGAGCAGTTTGGGGTTCCATTTATGCTGCCCCTCCTGATAGGCATCCCGTTCAATCATGATCGTTTTAGCGTTATCAAACAGGATTTCTTGAGGTACTCCTGCAAAGAACTGAAATGCATTTTCTAGACCATCGATCCATGCATCGGTACGTTCATGATCATAAAATTTCACGAAAGTCGCTCTGGAATACCCTAATGTTGCGACAAAGGCTTTCAAAGTCGTGTTGTTGCGTCGAATCGTGGTGAAATCCACCTGCATTTGTTGGCCAGGTTGGGTTTCAAAACGAATGATCGGTTCCGGTTTAGCAACTGGTTTTAATGTTGCGAGATATTCCCTCAAGATCCTGATCTTTCCTGGATATCCCAACCTTAAAATTTCCTGGTAGAGCACAACAGCAGGAATCCATTCAGGATGAGCTGCGTTTACACGTTTGAGTAAATAGGGTTTATATGGATCAAGAATACTTGTTCTAGGTTGTGTACGCCGATACTGAGGTGTTTCCTTCTGCCGTAAATATTTACGTACGGTATTTCGGGACACCCCCAGTTCACGACTAATGGCTTTAATGGATTTACCTTGCTGATGAAGTATTTGGATTGTCACTGCTTGCTCCAAAGTTAACATGTTGAGCAGTCCAAAATGACCGCTATATTAACCAAGGGGGTCAGTTTTTAAATGCCGTTAGGGGGTCATTTTTACACTGCCGCTAACAGTATAAAAAATCTCGTGCTACACTTTATAAAGATATAAAAAATGGGGTATTAAGTCGTGATCATGATGGCCCTATCGACTTCTCTGAGTTACTCCGCGTTTATGGTGAACCTTTTAGTGGAAAACACTCAAAACACACTGATACGTCTCCAACATAAACTATAAATACACCTGAATACACCGACAATACAGTTATTGAACTAAAGAATCAGATCGATTTTCTAAAGAAACAGTTAGAAAAAGCAGAAGATCGCGAAGCTAAAGCAAATTCTCGTATTGATACATTACTTACCCTAATTAAAATGAAGCCAACTCAGGTTCATTCCACACCAACTTCAGATCAATCTTCAGTGCAATCTAGTTCATCTCAAGTAGAACCTACATTAAATGTAGATAACGACAAACATGACGGATTGACTACTCCAGATCAAAAAGAAAATAAGCGCATTCTGGTGCCTAAACATATTGAACCAGAGCCTGATAAAAGAGGCTTTTGGAGCCGTTTTTTTAGACCCTATGATTAACCACGATTGTTTAACCCATATGAATAAAGTCGTGAAACTTTGATTAAATAATAAGCGTCGAACGTGAAAAATCATAAAAAAAAAGTCCACCTTGGGGAGGTTGGGCAAAAAAGGAACTACAGCTTTGATTTGTAAGCGGAATTATAACGCATTTCGTATAAGGTGTATTATGTTAACTTTAGCTGAACTTCAATTTTTTTTCTGATTGACCTTAAATTATTTAATTTATAATTGGTACTTTTCTAGTTTGATAGAGACAGTATGCTTGAGCTTCTAATTCCATTTTTTATAGCGATTATCTTGTTAACTGTAACTCCCGGATTGGATACAGCCCTAATAATAAGAACTGCTACAGTGGAGAATAAACGTAAAGCATTTCATGCTGGATTGGGTATAGCCTCCGAATGTCTAGTATGGGGCATCTTAATTGCTTTGGGTGTGGGAGTTATCTTATCGTAAGCGTCCGCTGAACCCCATGTCTATTTTTTAATTTGAGTTGGATTTCCAGCGGTGTGGTAGCAATTCTTCTATTTGGGTCACTTTATGGGTCGGCAATCTTTTCAGCACATCACTTAAATAGGCATACGGATCCAACCCATTCAGCTTTGCTGACTGGATTAAAGTCATGATGTTTGCCGCTCGCTGACCACTACGCAGCGAACCTGCAAATAACCAGTTCTTACGTCCCAACGCCCAAGGCCGCACTTGGTTTTCCACCCAATTATTGCAAATCGGTAGATTGCCATCATCCAGATAGCGGCTTAAAGCTGGCCAACGCTTCAGAGTGTAATTGATGGCCTTGGCGGTTGGAGAACTCGATGGCACCGTCAGTTGATGCTGGTTGAGCCATTCATACAGTTGTTGCATCACCGGTTGGCTATGCTGTTGTCGGTATTCGCGGCGGTGTTCTGCTGTACTATCGGTCTTTTTCCTGAGTTCTGCTTCTATCGCATACAGTTTCTGAATCAGCACTAATGCCTGTTCAGCGATCTGACTTTTCCCAGTCACATGTAGCTCATGGAATTTACGACGCGCATGCGCCATGCAGCCCACCTCAATGACATCGCCTGATTTAAAGCGTGCTTTATAACCACTGTAATCATCACAGACCAGATGGCCCTGCCAGCCATTCAGGAACTCTTCTGCATGCTGACCTGAACGGCTATCCTGAAAGTCATAGATCACCGCTTGAACTGGATTGTACTGTGTAGTGGCATAGGCCCAGACATAACCTTTCTTCGGTTTTTTCTCATCATCACCCATCCGCATGATGGTGACTGGTGTTTCATCGGCATGGATCACCCGCTGTTGCAGCACCACCTGTTTTAAGGCATTGGCCAGAGGTTCCAGTTCTACACCGCAGCGACCAATCCAGTCAGATAACGTGGATCTGGACAGATCAATGCCCGCCCGCTGATAGATCAGGCGCTGACGGTACAGCGGCAAATGATCGGCATACTTCGATACCAGCACATGGCTGAGCAGTTCAGGACTGGCAATACCTTTATCAATCACATAGGCGGGCATCGCTTGCTGAGTCAGGGTGTCACACTGATCACAGACCCATTTGCCACGTACATGCTGTTCCTTATAGAACTGTGCCGGTCTGAAATGCAGTTTTTCACTGATATCTTCGCCGATACGACGTAACTGGCAGCCACAACTGCATTGGGTTGATGCAGGTTCATGCTCAATACGGATGGTGTGTAGATGATCGGGCAGCAGTCGACGTTTAGGTTTGTTGACTGTGGCTTTGTGTGTCGCTGCATCAGTTTTATCTGCATTCAGCCGTTCCAGTTCCAGATCAACAGCGGCAATATCTTCTTCGACCGCTTCATCCCAGAGATGGATTTGTTTTGCGGTGAGATGTTCGTTTTTACTGTCGAATTTGTGCTTTTTAAACAGCGCAAGTTCATGCTCGTATTTTTGATTGAGAATGGAAAGATGCTGAACTTTGGCATCTAATTGCAGATTGGATACTTCAAGATGCTGAACTTTGGCATCTAATTGCTGGTTTGATTGTGCCAGAGACTGATGTTGCATTGCCAACTGTCTAGTAAATTCCAGCAGTTGTTCATGGGTCAGTTGGCTTAAATCAGGCAGTGTATTCATGACCGCAGTATGCCTGAGGTCATGAGAAGAATGAAATAGAACGTTTGGAGAATAGCAACTTGGACCAAGCTAGTTTAGAGCATTGTGACCACTTGCTGTCGTCCAATGCGCTGCCAAGGCAAACCCTGGATCAGTGCCTGTAACTGTTCTGGGCTGAGGGCTACGCTTTCACCCTGGTGAACTTTAGCCCAGTGAAATTTTCCCTGTTCCAACCGCCGAGCACACAGCCAGATCCCCAGTCCATCATGTACCAGCACTTTCATGCGATGGCCACGTTTATTACAGAACAGGTAAGCACAATGCGGTTTGATGTAGCCAAAGGCTCTCACCACCTGAGCCATGGCCGTATCCATACCTGCACGCATGTCCATGGGCTGAGTAGACAACCAGATTTCATCGATACGGATCATGTTGTAAGTGCCTTGAGTAATTTTGCTAAAGCAGACATTTCTGATACTTGCCATTTCAAGCCAATTTCTGCTTTTGAGTGGGGTAAAGTAATTTGAACCGTTAACATGCCAGTAGAAATAGGATCTAATGGTGCAGAGCAAGATAAGGCAATAAATGCAGGTTTATTCGGTAGTAGTGAGCGATCATTCCCTGGCTTAGCATCAATTAAGCGAATCCATTTGGATACAAGATTTGTATTCAATCCATGTTGCAAAGCGACCGAAGCAATTGAAACCTCCGATGCTTTACACGCCTGAACGATCTGCTGTTTAAATTCAGCACTATATGTTCTTCGTTTTATCGTAAGAGATGCGATGGATGTCTGGTTATTTGTAGTCATAAATTTAAGTTCCCACTTGTTTTTAAGTGAGGACTAAATTAAGGCTTATAGGACGAATTCATAAGGTGTGTTCAGCGGACGCTTACATCTTATCAGCCTCCGAATTAGCCTTTAACTTAATGAAATGGGTCGGGGCTATCTATTTGGTATGGCTAGGTTTAGGTTTACTATTCAAGCCAAGAAAAAGCTTTGAGATAAAAACTACTAAAATGAGAAATGAAAACTGGTTCTTAAAAGGATTTCTTACTAATATTTTGAATCCTAAAGTGGGGATCTTTTATATTTCCTTCCTACCACAATTTGTACCTAGTACTGGAAATTCTACCTTATGGCTTTTAAGTTTGGTAAGTGTGCATGTTAGTTTAGGCATTTTATGGTCAGTCATTCTTATTACTTCAATGCAATCTATTTCCAAGTTTCTTCATCAAAATGGAGCATTGAAAAAAATTGATCAAATTACGGGATCAATTTTTATATTATTTGCCGTCAAACTAGCTTTTACTAATAGATGATACTGTGATTTTTTGAAATCGTGGCCCTTATTTAACATAATGGTACTTACACGAAATTTTCAAAAAAACAGTAAAAATGGGAGCCTTTAACTCCCATTTTTGTGTTATTCCTAAGTAGAAATGTCCTACCTTAAATCTAAATAGAAATGTCCTATACAGACATTTCCAAGTCAAGCACAGGATTGGGTGAGTGGATATTACGATTCTAATAATGATACTTTTATACACCGAATAGGGTAGACGATATAATCTACGATTAATGGTAGTAGTCCAGCCTATTCATATGTATAAATTTTTTTTAACTATTGATTAGAACTTTACACAGTTCCTTCCACTGTTCTTAGCTTCATAAAGATATTTATCTGCAATTTTAAAAACTTCTGAAATATCCTCAGAACTTTCAGGCCAAGAAGCTATCCCTATAGAAACTGTAATAGACCCTACATTTGGGATGGTCTGTGTTGCTAGTTCTTTTCTAAATCGCTCAGCACTTTCATAAACATCTTGTTGGCTAGTATTAGGTATCACAACAATAAATTCCTCCCCACCATAACGACAACAGACGTCATTTTTACGAAAACTTTTTTGCATAGTTTTTGCAAGATACTTTAGAACCGAATCACCTTGATCATGTCCATATGTGTCATTTATTCTTTTAAAAAAATCTATATCTATTAGTAAAATAGATAAATTATTTTTTTCATTCATTTGATTGGTTATAAAAAAGTTCATTCCCCTACGATTCATTAGACCAGTAAGAGGGTCAGTGTTAATATAGTGATCCATTTCATTGATTTTTATTGAAAAGTTTTTAACACTTAGTAAAAGAGCGTGTTTTAATTTAACTATTTCGTAATACCATGGATAAATAGTTTTAATTTCACCCCGTACTTCTGGTAGATGAAGCGAACCAGCTATATTCGCTAATTTATGCAGAGGTGATGCTATGAAAAAAGAACATTTCCATACGATATAAAAGATAATTAAATAGAATATAAAGATTCCAGCAGAAACTTTATAAATAATTGAAGTAGCTTGCTTTAATAATTCCATAGTAGGTTGTTGCGAGACAATTATCCAATCTGTAGTTTTTATATGTGAAAATCCAGCAAGATTATCTATCCCTCTACTATTGATCAGGCGAATTTTTCCAAATTTTTGCTTTTTTATATATTCTAAACCATTGTTATTTTTTACTATATCCCCAACTCTTTTATGATCAGGATGAAAAATTATCTGACCATTTCCATCAATGACATACATATAGCTTTTTTTATAGCTTTCAGATGTAGTTAACATCTGATTAATAATATTTTTTTCCTTTAAATAAATAGTAGATCCAATAAATCCCTTATAGTTTTTTTTACTATCATAAATCGGCTGAGAAATAAAAATAATCATATTCTTTCTAATAGAAAGATAAGGTGTAGAGATATAAGGCTTTTTATTTTTTATTGAGTTATTAATTCCTAATGTGCTTTGTACTTTGTTTTTATCAATGTTTAAAATATTAGGTGAATAGTTGATCAACCTACCCTGAGGATCGCTAATTACTACGCTATTGTAGTAATTAGATTGCATATTTAATCTCTGTACTTCTGATTCTCTAGTGCTTTCATCATCAAAATCTTTTCCTAATACTTTTGCACTATAATCGAGTTGGGTTAATATATTTTTAAAATGATTATCAGTACTTGTTGCAATTTTATTTGCATATTCAGAGTTTA
The DNA here is from genome assembly GCF_002934695.1 of Acinetobacter sp. ACNIH1. Lineage (NCBI taxonomy): Bacteria > Pseudomonadati > Pseudomonadota > Gammaproteobacteria > Moraxellales > Moraxellaceae > Acinetobacter > Acinetobacter sp. ACNIH1. Next base: position 80,806 of record NZ_CP026426.1, read on the forward strand.
ATGATAATGAATTATTGATAAGTTGATTTTTTACTATTTGATAACTAACAACTAAAGAAATAATAAAAAGGGTAGATACAGAAAATACTGCTAAAAAAAGTATTAGGTTTCTAAGAGTTAAATCAAGTTTTTTTTTAATAAATAAAAATAATTTCATTCACTTACAATTAATTAAGTATAGCTTTTAAGTTTAGTATACTTTTAGATAATACTTAAAGCTATATTCATCTTTATTTGTTCTAATAACTATATATTTAACATAAAATCTCTTATGCGAAGTCAGAAATGGGAGCCTTAGCTCCCATTTTTATACATTGAATCCTATGTGTTTTCCTGTTGGAAGCTCTACATCAATACGTAATTTTCCACCCATCGCTTCAACATATTTTTTCATAGTTGAAATTTTTAGATCATTCCCACGATTTTCGATTGCGGAAAGAGATGGCTGTTTGATACCAAGGGTTTCAGCCAATTCTTTTTGGGAAATCTCTAATTCTTCACGAATCAGATAAAGCTGATTTTCTAGCAATAACTCATCCGCCATTTGTTGAATACGAGCTTGGCTCTCTGGAGAGCGACTAGCTAATAATTCTTGTAGGGTCTTAGCCATTTGATTGATCTCCTAAAGTTGAGAGATGAAGTTCGTATTGCTCATCTGCAATTGCTAGCATCTCTGTATAAAAACGCTTTTTACCGCTCTTATCACCAATACAAAGCACAATAGCCTGTCGTAATGGATCAAAGGCAAAAAATGCCCTGAGTGATTTACCTCGATGTTGGACACGAAGTTCCTTCATGTTGGCAAATTTAGAGTCGTAGACGATATCGACTAAGGGACGCCTTAAACTTGGTCCTTGCTGTTGAAGTACAACCAGTGCAGCCAAGACTTTCTCTTGTGTTGATTCATCTTGCTGTTCAAGCCATTTATTAAACAGATCCGTTGTAATGACTGTCCACATATTACAACCATAATATAGATTATAGTCTATATTTTAAAGCCGATTGAATGACTTTGCAAATACTCATGCACAATGAGTATGATGATATGAGGATCACTACATTTAAGGATCAGCATGAAGCACTTAGAATTTGTAGGAAAAAGTACAGAATATATTGGCTATACCCAAGTGGAAATTATCAATAGTTCACTACGCTTATCTTTCAACGTCCCATCAAAAAGTAATCTGGAAGAAACTTTTAAAAAGATGGTCGAAGATAACTATGATTTACTGATGGAAACATCCGATAAGATAGAATTTGAATTAGATAGTGACGTTCTTAAAAAAATTGAAAAAATAACGAAAGAACAAGGGATTGAGTTTGAAGAATATGTGCAAAATGCCTTGATTAAGCTGATTAACCAATGTGAATGGCACTGTTGCAAATAGAGATTTGAGTCGATGATGTTTCCTTTAAAAAGTACTTAGAGACCGAAAACCCTGTTGATTAGACACACTTCACCCTGAGGCTGACCATAATAAAATGACGATGCTTGTCCTTTACGTAGTGCACGCATGACTTCAATACCTTTAATTGTGGCATAAGCCGTCTTCATAGATTTGAATCCTAATGTGGCCCTGATGATCCGCTTTAGCTTGCCATGATCACATTCAATCACGTTATTTTTATACTTAATCTGCCTGTGCTCAAGGTCTGGTGGACATTTACCTTCCCGTTTTAACCGTGATAAAGCACGTCCATATGTGGGTGCTTTATCCGTGTTGATCACTTGTGGAATTTGCCACTTCTTCACATTATTTAAAATTTTTCCAAGAAAACAATATGCTGATTTGGTATTACGTCTAGAAGAAAGATAAAAATCAATGGTATCGCCACGTTGATCGACTGCACGATACAGATAAGACCATCGTCCATTCACTTTTACATAGGTTTCATCAATATGCCACGAGCTCAGATCTGTAGGATTACGCCAATACCAGCGTAAACGTTTTTCTATTTCAGGAGCATAACGTTGAACCCAACGGTAAATAGTCGTGTGATCAACATTCACACCCCGTTCGGCCAGCATTTCCTGCAGTTCACGATAGCTAATGCCATATTTACAATACCAGCGCACAGCCCAAAGAATGATTTCGCCCTGAAAATGCCGACCATGGAAAGGATTCATATGCTGCACCTTTAGCTAAAACAGTCTTCAGCTTACCATTCGTGGTTATTTGCAACAGTGCCGTTTAAAGTGCGTGTGATAAATAGAAGTGTAATACAGGAAAATGGTAAGGTTTATCAGCCTAGTCATCTGTCCATTATGTAGAAAGAGCAGCACTTTAATGTTTATGCTGTTCCAATGTATTACATTCCTTACTTTCTATTTGTAACGTAATTTCAGTAATATTATGATTATGTTTTAGAACTTCTAAGGCCTTTTGATAGAGTTGATCTGTATTGCTATTCGGAGCAACCAAATGAGCAGTTAAATGAATATTTTTTGAGGATATAGCCCAGACTTTCAACTGATGAATCCCTTCAACGCCCTCTAGCTTCAATAAATCATTTCTTAACGACTCAATATCAATCTCATCAGGAACTCCTTCAAGCAGAATATTAATACTTTGTTTTAATAAAATCCAAGTTCGAGGTAAGACCCAGAAGCCAATTAACACAGCGATTACGGTATCAACCCACATCCACTGGGTAAAATAAATAACTATTCCTCCGATAATCACGCCTATCGATCCTAGAGCATCACTAAGAACTTCTAAATATGCACCTTTTATATTTAGACTTCCTTCAGCACTCGCAGAAAGGATTTTCATTGAAATCAAATTTACGACCAAACCAATGACCGCGACAATCATCATTTCAACACTTTGAATTTCAGCAGGGTTCGTAAAACGTTGATAAGCTTCATATACAATATATATTGCTACCACAAAAAGCATCACCGCATTAAACAGAGCCGCTAAAATTTCAAATCGCTGATAGCCAAAAGTTCTTTTATCATCTGCGGCTTTTTTACCAATTTTGATAGCGGCAAGAGCAATAGCTAAAGCGGCTACATCAGTAAACATATGAGCTGCATCAGATAACAAAGCCAAACTTTGGGTAATAAAAGCAGCGACAACTTCTACTATTAAAAAAGTAGTCGTTAAACCTAAGGCAACCATTAACTTCTTACTATTTTCTTCAGTAACAACCGCATGGCTATGATCATGATGTTCTGACATAAAATATTTTCCTTATTCTATTTATGATGAGCAGAGATATTGGATAACAGCCAATATCTCTGCTGTAAATCGACTAATCTATTGGATTAAGAAACTTTCTTTTCATTCATCCAGCGGTACAGTACGGGCAATAAAACCAATGTAAGCAGGGTAGAGGAGATAATTCCTCCAATAACCACTGTTGCTAAAGGTCTCTGTACTTCTGCCCCAGTTCCGGTTGCCAAAGCCATCGGGACAAACCCAAGGGACGCCACACAAGCGGTCATCAGCACAGGTCTAAGACGCAAAATTGCACCCTGCCACGTTGCATAATAAAGGTCATATTGTTGTCGCAACTCTTTGATAAAGGTGAGCATGACTAAGCCATTCAGTACAGCCACCCCCGATAGTGCAATGAAGCCAACCCCTGCTGACATGGATAATGGAATGTCACGCAACCACAACGCGATTAAGCCTCCACATAAGGCAAACGGTACACCACTAAAGACCAGTAAGCTTTCTTTGATATTATGGAATACAGCCATCAATAAAATAAAGATCGTCAACAATGCGAGCGGAACCACCAATTGCATACGCGCTTTTGCAGACATCAGATTTTGAAATTGACCGCCATAATCTATCCAATAACCGCTTGGTAATTCCTGTTTGGATAACGTGCTCTGAAGCTCTGTTACGAATGAGCCTAAATCACGTCCTTCTACATTTGCAGTAATAACCACTCGACGTTTACCATTTTCACGGCTGACCTGATTAATACCCAGGATATTTTCAACGCGTGCCACATCTTGCAGTTGGACTAAACCACCATTCGGCAATTGAATAGGAAGTACCGCTAACTGTTCAGGACTACGCTGGGATTCATCTAGACGGATGACAAAATCAAAACGCTTGTCTCCCTGTAAAATTGTTCCAACATTCTGGCCACCGACACTTGTAGCTACCAGATCCTGAATTGCTCTTACCGACAAGCCATATTGTGCAGCTCTGGACTTATCCACCTCTACATTCAACAAGGGTAAGCCACTGGTCTGTTCTACATTAACGGCTGTCGCGCCTGAAATTGAGTTAATTTTTTGAGAAATTTTATTCGCTTCGCGATTTAGAATCTCCATGTCATCACCAAATAATTTGACACCCACATCACTTCGCACCCCTGAAATTAACTCGTTAAAGCGCAGTTCAATGGGTTGCGAGAACTCACTGTTATTTCCCGGCAATGTCGCTAAGAAAGTAATCATTCTTTGGCGAAGCTCATCAATCGTTTGTTTTGGATCAGGCCATTCATCATGAGGTTTTAACAGTACCACGCCATCTGAAATGTTGGGTGGCATAACATCTGTGGCCACTTCTGCTGTACCGGTACGGGCAAAGATCGCTTTAATTTCAGGAAATTCTTTCAACAGTAACTTTTCAGTATTTTCCTGCATTCTCAGTGACTGTTCTAACCCTGTACTTGGGGAACGCATTTGCTGAACAGCAAAATCACCTTCACCCAGTTGAGGTGCAAACTCGCTACCTGTTTGAGTGGCTAGCACGCCCGTAAGCACTAAAATACAGGCAGCCACAATAGTCACAAATAAACGAAGCTCATAGGCTTTATCTAAAAGCAGTTCATATTTGGTTTTAAGCCAATGCATCCAGCGACTTTCGGTTTCCTTGACTTCTCCAGTGACAAATAGGGCAACTGCGGCTGGCACAAAAGTGACAGATAAAATCATGGCCCCAATTAAAGCCAGTACAACAGTCATTGCCATAGGATGGAAAAGTTTGGCTTCTACACCCGTCAGGGTAAAGATAGGTAGATAAACCACCAAAATAATTAACTGTCCAAAAATCAGAGGACGACGCGCCTGTTTTGCAGCCAAGAAGACTTCTTTAAATCTTTCAGAACGGCTAAGTAAACCACCTTTCAGCTTCTGAGCTTCTGCTAGCCGACGGATACAGTTTTCTACAATAACCACTGCACCATCAATAATAATACCGAAGTCCAGTGCCCCTAAACTCATCAGATTTGCACTAATCTTCTGCTCTGCCATTCCCGTCAAGGTAAACAGCATTGACAGTGGAATAACGCAAGCCGTGATCAGCGCAGCACGGAAATTACCTAGAAAGAGAAATAAAATAACAATGACGAGGATTGCACCCTCAATCAAATTTTTCTGAACGGTTTTGATCGCCCGATCAACCAAATGCGTACGGTCATACACAGTCTCAATCACCACACCTTTAGGTAGCGATTGCTGGATCGATTGCACCTTTTCATCAATGGCTTGAGCAACGGTACGGCTATTTTCTCCCATCATCATCATGGCAATACCCAATACAGTTTCTTCACCATTATAGGTTGCAGCCCCTGTTCTTAAGTCATGACCAATTGAGACATTGGCGACATCTGCCACCCGAATCGGATAGCCGTTTTTATTGGCAATACTGATGTTCTGGATATCTTCAATCGTGTTTAAAGTGCCGGGAACACGAACCGTTAGCTGTTGTCCATTTTTCTCAATATAGCCAGCACCACGGTTTTCATTATTCTCTGTTAAGGCAGTTTGTAAATCAGACAAAGGAATTTGCAATTGTTGCAATCGGTTCAGATCAGGGGCAACCACATAGGTTTTATTAAAGCCACCGATACTGTTGATCTCAGCAACGCCTTTTACGCGCTGTAATTGCGGTCTTACAATCCAATCCTGAATTTCACGTAAATCCATCGCCGAATAAGGGGTTCCATCCGGCTTTTTAGCATTTGGTTCGGCTTTAATCACCCATTGATAGATTTCACCTAAACCTGTCGAAATAGGCGACATGTTAGGTTGCACATCTTCAGGCATTTCTCCCATTGCTTCTTGCAAGCGCTGGTTGATAAGCTGTCTGGCCCAGTAAATATCCGTGCCATCTTCAAAAATGATGGTCACTTGCGATAAGCCGTAGCGTGAAATCGAACGGGTTTGTTCCATTTTCGGCATGCCTGACATGGCATTCTCGATTGGATATGTAATCCGCTGTTCCATTTCTAAAGCCGTAAAACCATTGGCTGAAGTGTTAATCTGCACCTGAGTATTGGTAATATCTGGTACAGCATCAATCGGTAACTTTTGATAACTATAAATACCAATAGCAATCCAAGCCGCAATAAACAGCATGACCCAGATTGCGTTATGGATAGAAAACTGGATCAGTCGATCAAACAGTCCTTCAGGTTTTACCGATTCGTGGTCTGGAATTTGAGGAGTTTCAGTGCTCATGTGAAGCCTCTCCTTTTTCCAGCTCGGATTTCAGTAAAAAACTGCCTTGAGCGGCATATTTTTGTCCCTGACTAAGCCCACTCACCACTTCAATCCATTGGCTCTCCCCAGATGATTGCCCTAATTTCACAGGTTGCGGACTGAATTCAACTTTTTGTCCATGCTGAGTGGCGACAAAAACCACATCTTTTCCATCGACATTCTGAACTGCGGACTTAAGTACCCGTAATGCGGTACTTTCACTCCGTTGTTGCAACTGTACGTTCACCATCAAGTTTGGACGTAATTCGGTTGCATTCGATTCAACTTTTGCTCGCACCTGAAGACGACCTGTTTGAATATCCGCTTCAGTATTTAAAGTCTGAATAACTGCCCTGTAGACCTTTTCCGTTTGCAAGGATTTAAATTCGATCTTTTGATTCGGGGCTAAGCCCATAATTTCAGAATTTGGAACAATAAACTCAAGCCAGAGTTGATCTAACCGGTCTATCGTAAAGAGTTGATCGGCTAACTGAACATTTTCCCCGAGAACCAAATCCTTTTTACTGATCACGCCAGAAATGGGAGCTTTCAAAATATAGCGTCCGTTACTGGCATTCACTGCACCAAATGCACTTAAACGTGATTGGGCCGCTTGAACCTGAATTTGTGCCCGTTTATAGCTGTTATAAGCACGTTGATAGTCTTGTTTTGCTGAAATGCCCTGTGACCAAAGCTGACGCTCACGATCATAGTCTTGTTTCGCCAGTTCAAGGTTGGTTTGTTCAATTTTAAGATTGGCCTGCTGATCAACTAGATCAGGAACAAGCAACGCAGCCAAAGGCTGTCCTTTCTGAACTTTTTGACCGAGTTCTACATAGACATTTTCTACATGACCACTAAAACTCGGTGAGACGTGCGCTTGCTGGTCAGTATTCACATTCAGTTTGGCAGGATAAGAACTTAATTTAACCACCGGGCCTTGATCGACCGCTGATAATTGTATGCCCTGTTCCACCAGTTGCTTGGCAGTCAGGCTCACACCTTCTGCATGCTCTTCGGTTTCACCACCATGTTCTTCTCCCCCTTCTTCCTCGGCATGTTCATCTGATGTTTCAGATTTATTCTTACCCGTTAAGATCAAGAAAATACTGAGGAGTACGGTAGCGCCGATGACCAAACTAATCAGTAGGGGTTGAGAGATTTTTCCGCTCTGTTTTTTTAAGCTGTTTTTAAGATCGAACATGTTAATTTCCCCCACCAATGACAGGCATGGCCTGTATGTCTTGCCATAAATTTTGATTGATTTGTGCAATAGCATCTTTCGACATGACTTCACTTGGGCTAATGCCTAAGCTTAAACTTTCTGCTTCGATGGCCTTTTGCCAGCCCTCCCGTAACAACTGGACTTTACGTAGACGGATGTCTTGTAATTGAAGCGTGGCTTGCTGAACATCGGTTAAAGCAAACTTTCCTGCCAGAAAACCTTGTAAAGTTTTACTTTGAACTTGAGTCGCCAAAGGAATTTGAGTCTCGTCAACGACTTTGAATTGAAGCTCTAAACCCTGCAACTCGGTTAAGATCGTGCCTATTTGCAGCGCATTTTGCTTTAGATAAAAGTCTTTCTGACGCTCTAATAAGTTCATTTTTTCTTGCGCGATTTTTATGCCATTTTGCTGACGATCGAAAATATTGAGCGGTACACTGACTCCAACCACCAGTTGATTTTGTGTTGAGTTATCCAAGGATTGGGTGCGGTTAACGCCCAGGTTTAAAGTAGGATTAGGACGTGACTTTGCTTTCAGCTGATCAACCGTTGCTTGAGACTCTAACACCTGTAAAATCCGATATTTCTCAATGTAGTTATCCGCTAAATATTCTTGAACCTGCCCATGAGTCGATTTTGGCCAAAGCTTTTGCGAAGAGAGGTTTACCTTCAATGACTTATCAGAGGTTCCCCATAAATTTGATAATTGTTGGGTTGCCACTTGTACCTGTAAGTCGGCCTGTCTAAAAAGACGGATATTTTCAGCATGACTTAAACGTGCGCGATTCACATCTACTTGCGCGATACTGCCTGCATTAAAGCGCTTTTCGATTGCTTGAAGGTTTTCTTCGCTCACCCGAAGTTGTTCATTGACAATGTTTTTTTCAAGTTCGGCAATGGCCAGTTGCGACCATACATATTTCACTGCAAGCTCAATTTGTGCTTGATAAATCTTCTGTTTCAGCGCTGTTTTATCTATTGAGAGACTGGCTAATTTTTGGTTTGCTCTTCGCTCACCAAAAATATCCAAGGGTTGTGATATGCCAATGGTAAGCTCTTTTTCATTATTTGAACCAAAGCCCGTTTGTTCAACTGACAGTTCAGGATTTTTAAACAGCTTACTTTGCTGAAGATTCGTGGCATTAATGCTGTTTTGCGTTTCCCAGAAATTTTGGGACGCTTGATATTGGTTAACCTGCTCAATAGCTTGCTGCAGCGTTAAATCTTGAGTACTGGCGACTACGGAAGTACTGAAGCTGATCATTGCAGATAGCAAGATACCGCTACCTAAGGCTGACCAGGATAAATTCAGGATGGAGGTATCCTGATGTAATTTGTTTTTTGACATGAAAATGCCCCACGCATAATGAAATTAGGAGTGGTGGGCTTTTATAAGACTACCCCACCAATAGTAGGGGCAAATCGGGAGGCGGGGTTAATTGATCCAGATAAGGGGGTTTATAAAAAGTTATTCCCAAATAAGTTGGGGTAATGCCGGTCTCAAAATTAGCTTTAAGCTTCAGATCATCGGGTGGGTCAATCTGAATCACGATTGTATTTGAGAAATGACTGCACTTTTCGTTAAAACAAACCTTCTGACAATAGTCATAGATTTCTTTATAGTTTTCTAGGGAATAAAGTGCTTGACGAGGACTATCACTCTTTTCGTCTAAATCGATTGGATTAGAGAGTATTGAATTGGGTATGTTTGGCATTTCATGCAGACAAGCAGCCTCTGCCACACTCCAAATATTCTGGAATGTGAATAAGAGTACCAATATCTGGATTAGAAATGTTTTTCTCTTCATACACAAATCTGTATTTAAAACACCAATCGGAAGCTAACCAAAGCTATCTAAGATCTGATCACAAAATTTAAGTCACCTTAATCTTTTTGCAGCCTTAAGTAAAGATATACAGAGTTTTTGAAAAAAGCATAGGTCTAGATAATCAAGCTAGATTTTTTAGAACTCCACATTGGTCAATTGTACATAAACCATCACAAGTACCTCTTAAATCAGATAATTGTTCAATAAGCTTTTGTTGCTTGATTATATTTTCTCTGATAGCACTGACATGTAAGTCAATTAATTCATTCACATCTGAACAATTTTTCTTGGGATTATCTTTATAGGTGAGTAATTGACGAATTTCATTCAAACTCATATTTAAAGTTCGGCAATTCAAAATAAACTTAATTCGCTCAACATAGCCTATATCGTAAAGGCGGTAATTTCCTTCTGTTCTTTCGGGTTCCGGAATTAAACCTTCCTTTTCATAAAACCTAATTGTTAATACTGAACATGAGGTTTTTTTAGAGAGTTCACCAATTTTTAAATGCATTGAGTTGGTATTTCCAAAAAATCTTGACTCTATAGTAACTATAGGGATTCTAATATTCAAAGTTTATAAATTTTTTTAATGGGTATAATTATGAGTGGTTGTGGATGTAGTAAAGAAACACCATGCAAAGATAAGAAATCTCAACAAGAAAATCATCCATCAATTGCAGAAGCAAACAATTCAAAGAATTGTAATAATACGCTTAGCTGTTGTGGTGAAGAGGAAGAAGAGAAATCTTCATCTCCTTGCTGTAACACTTCAAACAGTTGTGAAGATACCGCTCAATCCTGTTGTGGTTCTGATCCCAAAGAAAATTTAAGCACAGAAAACGTTTTAAAAGATTCGCACTACATGAGTGAATACTTAGTTCCCAAAATGGATTGTTCTGCGGAAGAACAGATGGTTCGTATGGCGCTATCTTCAATTGATGGTGTTCAAAAACTCATCTTTGATTTACCTAACCGTTCTTTAAAGGTTCTACATAATCAAAAAGATGAAAATATAACCACCAAACTTGAAGGACTGGGTTTTGGTGCAAAGCTTGTGAAGACTGAAACTTATATAAGCAATCAACAGGCCAAGCAAACAAGTACCTACACCATTCCTAAAATGGATTGCTCTGCTGAAGAGCAAATGGTCCGTATGGCTCTTGCAGATCTTGAAGCAGTTAAAGGTCTTACTTTTGATCTTCCCAATCGAAAACTGAAAGTCTTCCATAATGAAGGGATTCAGCAAATTACGGCCAAACTTGAAGGACTGGGTTTTGGGGCGAAACTTGATGAAACACAGCTTTCTTCAGGTGACCTACCCAATGAACCTGATCCTGTAAGACAAGCTAAAGTACTTAAACTGTTATTAGGCATTAATGCTCTACTGTTCTTTATAGAATTCATCAGCGGTATTATTGCTGCTTCTACAGGATTGATTGCTGATTCTCTAGATATGTTTGCCGATGCAGCCGTTTATGGTATTGCGCTATATGCCGTCGGGAAAGCTGCGAAATATCAAGTAAAAGCAGCTCATTTTGCAGGCTGGATTCAGTTATTACTCGCTGTCATCGTGATTATTGACGTCATTAGACGATTCATGTTTGGAAGCGAGCCAGAATCAACGCTCATGATTGTTATTGGCCTGCTCGCACTTATAGCTAACGTGACATGCTTATATCTTATTTCTGGTCATCGAGAAGATGGCGCACATATGAAAGCCAGTTGGATTTTCTCAGCGAATGACGTTGTGGTAAATATGGGCGTTATATTTGCCGGTGTACTCGTGGCGTGGACGGGATCAGCTTACCCAGACTTAATCATTGGTATACTGGTTTCTTTATTCGTGCTTAATGGTGCTCGAAAGATTTTGGCTTTGAAGTAAGAGTATCGAAAATGAATCTATTTCAAGTTAAACAAAATCAGATCGTCAAAATTAGAGATCTCAAAAAAGGTAATCAATACAGTCATACCACTGATCCCGTATTGGAACGGCTCCAACTATTAGGTTTTAGAGAGGGTGAAACTCTACAAGTACTCGCTAAAGGTGTTTTTGGCGGAGATCCTGTTTTAGTTCAAATTGAAACTTCAAGATTCGCATTAAGAAAGAATGAAGCTGAAAGAATTTTTGTAGAGTTAGTATCCAATGAAGATTAAGAACATTGCATTAGTCGGTAATCCAAATTGTGGAAAAACCTCTTTATTTAATACGCTTACTGGTACGCGACAAAAAGTTGCCAACTATGCTGGAGTTACCGTAGAAAGAAAAGAAGGTTCTTTTAAATTACCTTCTGGTGATGCAGTACGAGTATTGGACTTACCCGGAACTTACAGTTTAAAACCTAGTAGTTTAGATGAAGAAGTCACCAGGGCAGTTTGTTTGGGCGAGCTAAAAGGTGAAGTTCTACCCGATATTTTTATATGCGTTGTAGATGCCACAAATTTAAGCTTACATTTGAGCTTGGTTCTCGAAGTTCGTGCTCTAAATCGCCCTATGATTCTTGTATTAAATATGATGGATGAGGTCAAAAAGCGTGGTATTTCCATTGATAAGGATAAACTGTCTCAACTGTTAGGTATCCCTGTAGTTGAAGCTGTCGCAGTTAAAACAAAAGGAATTCAAGATTTAATTAATCAATTAGATCAAAAAAATCTTTTTATTACTCCTTATCATTCTGAATTAAGTCATTTTGAACAGGTCAAACAAATCACCAAACAAGTTATTTTAAATAATGACAGTGGTGATAAAAGAACCGCATTTCTAGATAAAATTTTTCTACATCCTGTATTGGGTTTAGTAATCTTAACTTTAACCATGTTTGTGATGTTCCAGGCGGTATTTATATGGGCAACGCCTTTTATTGAATTCATTGAAAATTTTGTCGCATGGCTCAGTGATTTTATTGGACCACTAATCCAACATCCTCTATTAAAAAGCTTGGTTGTGGATGGGGTAATTGCTGGTGCAGGTAGCGTGCTTGCATATATGCCTCAGATTTTGATTTTATTCTTCTTCATTTTAATGCTTGAAGAGTCAGGCTATTTACCCCGGGCAGCATTTCTTTTAGATAAATTAATGTCTAAAGCCGGGCTTAGCGACCGTTCATTTATTCCTCTGCTATCCAGTTTTGCTTGTGCCATTCCCGGAATTATGGCAACCAGAAGTATCAGCTCTGAACGGGACCGATTAGCAACAATTATGATTGCACCCTTGATGACCTGTTCAGCAAGATTGCCAGTATATGCTTTATTGATCGCGGCATTTATTCCCAACCAATTAATCTACGGCTGGTTAAGTCTGCAAGGATTAGTCCTTTTTGGTCTTTATATGTCGGGAATAGTCTCAGCGTTATTAGTTTCAGTCTTTCTGAAGTTGGTTCGAAAAGATAAAACTGAAAGTATTTTTATTTTTGAACTTCCCACATACCGAATTCCAGATATTAGAAATATTGCATTAGGCTTATATGATAGGGCAACTATTTTCTTAAAACGAGTTGGTGGCATTATCGTTGCGCTGTCTATCTTGTTATGGGTGCTAGTCACGTTCCCTCAACCACCAGATAATGCAACCATGCCGGCCATTAACTATAGTTTAGCTGGTCAGTTAGGGCATTTAATTCATCCTATATTTGCGCCTATTGGGTTTACATGGGAAATATGTATTGCACTCATTCCTGCTATGGCAGCAAGGGAAGTTGTAATTGCTGCTCTTGGGGTGATTTATGCGATGTCAGGTGATGAAGATACAGTAACTCAAAGTCTGTTAAGTCAAATTTCAGGCCCGGATGGATGGGGGTTAGCCACAGGTTTATCATTATTGGTATGGTTTATTTTTGCTCCCCATTGTCTTGCTACGTTAGCAACAATTAGACGAGAAACTGGCAGCTGGAAACAGCCCATCATTATGGCAACTTATTTGTTTGCATTAGCCTACATCTTTTCATTCATCACATATCAAGTTGCGAGTAATTTTTAATTAGCAAATGAATAAAATAAGGGAGCTAGCTCCCTTATTTTATTGAAATACTCACTATAAATGAAGCGCTTTTACAAGAAAAACTGTATAGATATCAATAATATTAAACAGCTTCCTAAGAAAACTTCTAATTTAATTATAAATTATGAAAGAGTTCCCTCTTTTTAGTGCAATTCATGAAATTAGGTTTAAATATCAAAAATTATGGCTTAATGAAGAGCATGATCTTGTAGACACTTTTAGTGAAATAATAATCAAAATATTGGAATGCTCCCAGTAGCCTAGACACAAAACCGATTCTAAAATTCTTATACTCGATATGGATAATTATTCTGAAAATTTTTTAGTATTAATTTCTTGTAGATAAGTGAAGATCTCATCTACTGTAGCTCTCGCTGTTCTAGAAACGCCAATTAATGTTGCAGATGCCATACCTGTCCAATCTCCATATCCAACTAACCACAAGTTAGGTAACTTAATAGACCTTCCATTTTGAACTTCTACAAAGTTATCTCGCTCTACTATATCTATACTTTTTAGATGATTTAATGAAGCCTTAAATCCAGTACACCAAATAATCACATCAATTTTCTCTTTTTTTCCATCTGGCCAAATAACTGTATCTGTAGCTAAAGATTGAAAAGGTGGACGGCTATGTAAGACTCCTCTATTCCTTGCCTCTTTGACACTATCGATCATCACAATATCACCTAGGCCACCTATTGGCTGGTCAACTTTTCTTCCTTCTTGTTGTACTTTTAAACGCTCAGTTGCTCTTAAAAACAGTACTCGACCATCGACATCATCAGGTAAAAATTGAGGCGGAGTTTTTGTGACCCAAATGGTTTCAGCAACTTGTGAAACCTCAGCGAGTATTTGCGCGCCCGAATTCCCCCCACCCACCACGATGACTTTCTTATCTTTAAATGAATCTGCATTCAGGTAATGGGCTGAATGTAACTGCGTGCCTTGAAAGTTTTCCTGTCCCGGATAATCAGGAATAAACGGCTGGCGCCATGTCCCTGTTGCACTGACCACCACCTTGGCTCGCCAAAACTTTTCTCCAGCATATACGTCTAAATACTTTCCCTTCGATTCCACACGATCGACATGTACTGGACGAACAATCGAAAATTGATATCTCTGTTCATAAGCCGATAAATACTGGATCACCTCATTTCGTGTTGGATAGGTCTGTTCAGTGATGGGCATCATCCAACCGGATAGAGAACTCCAGGTATTAGGAGAAAAAAGACGCAATGACTCCCAGGTATGCAGCCAGGCACCCCCCGCTTGATTTTGCTCATCCAATATAATGAATGGGATTTTCTTGCGCTTTAAAAAATAAGCGGTAGATAAAGCGGCCTGCCCACCACCGATAATGATCACATCAGTTTCAGTCTGTTTCTGGTTCAAAGCCTTCACCTTTTCCTTATTTATCTCTGACTTCTTTAATGTAAAAACCCAATCATGAAGACTGGGTTTTTACAATATTCATTGTACCTTTAACAGCACTTCATCGGTACAGCATAAAAGTGTTACTGACCTGGCAATGAGGCGCAGTATTTAATACCATCCAGCATTTATAAACTGCGCTGATTTACACGCTTGGACAACTCTTCAGCCGATTCCTTGCGTTCAGAATAACGATCTGTCAGGTATTTGCTTTGTCCACGAGTCAGTAGGGTGAACTTAAATAACTCTTCCATCACATCCACAATCCGGTCATAGAAAGCCGAAGGTTTCATTCGTCCATCTTCTTCAAACTCCAAAAAAGCTTTTGGAACTGAAGACTGATTTGGAATGGTGATCATCCGCATCCACCGCCCCAAAATACGCATCTGGTTCAGGCTGTTAAATGACTGTGATCCGCCACTGACTTGCATCAAGGCAAGAGTTTTACCTTGGGTAGCACGGATTGCCCCTCCTGCCAGTGGAATCCAGTCGATTTGAGATTTAAAGATTGAACTCATAGAACCATGGCGTTCAGGTGAACACCAGACCATGCCTTCTGACCATGCTAAAAGCTCATGCAGTTCTTTTACTTTTGGATGCTCAGTATCCGCATCTTCTGGTAAAGGAAGCCCTTTAGGATGAAAGATTTTTATTTCCGCCCCAAAATGCTCAAGGATTCGACCGGCTTCAAGAACTGCAAGGCGACTGTAAGAACGTTCTCGATTAGAGCCATACAGCAGCAAAATTCGCGGAGGATGAGCAAGTTCTTTGGCTTGAACTTTTTCAAAGGTGGGTTGCTCAAGAAGATTTAGATCTACATTTGGGAGATTCATAGAGTTAGGCCTCTTTAAAAACTTTCTTTCTCAGCCAGAGTGAAACACTCACCAAGGCAATCAACACAGGAACTTCGACCAGTGGGCCAATAATCGTGGTAAAAGCAACAGGCGAAGCGATACCAAAAGTTGCAATCGCTACTGCAAGTGATAATTCAAAATTATTCCCCGCTGCGGTAAATGCAATTGCTGTGGTCTTAGGATAGTCATTGCCCATCCATTTACTCATAAAGAAGCTGATGAAGAACATTAAAACGAAGTAAATGGTTAAAGGAATCGCGATGCGTAAAACTTCAAGCGGAAGACTCACGACATCACCGCCTTTTAGGCTAAACATGGCCAGAATGGTGAACAGCAAAGCCATTAAACTCAGCGGACTGATTTTCGGAATGAACTTGGTTTCATACCATTCCACGCCTTTCTGTTTCACCAAAATCCATCGCGTTAAGAAACCTAATAAGAACGGAATACCAAGATAAACCAGAACAGCATGGGTGATGGTCCAGAAATCGACATTAATGACCTGCGAAGCGACACCAAAATAGGGTGGAAGGAAGGTCAGGAATAACCAGGCATAGGTACTGAAAAATAGAATCTGGAAGATGCTGTTAAAGGCAACTAATGCTGCAACATATTGATTATCACCACAGGCCAAGCCATTCCACACCAGAACCATGGCAATACATCGAGCAAGACCAATCAGGATGACACCGGTCATATATTCTGGATAACTATGTAAAAATATGATTGCCAGGGCAAACATGAGTACTGGCGCGATCAGCCAGTTTTGTACTAAGGACAAAGTAAGGGTTTTCTTATCCTTAAACACTTGTGGCAAAGTCGCATAGTTCACTTTTGCCAGTGGTGGATACATCATTAGAATAAGACCAATCGCGATTGGAATATTCACTGAATCAATGCTTAATTTATCGAGTGCGACAGAAGCCTGAGGAAAGAAGTTTCCGATGGCAATGCCTAAGGCCATGGCAATAAAAATCCATAGCGTCAGGTTGCGATCTAAAAAAGATAAGCGTTTTTCAGACATTTCACTTACTCAACGTTCGAAATTTGATTAATTGCTGCAATCAATTCTGAGCGAGATAGTTTATCTACATTAAGTTTAAATAAAGCATCTAAGCGACGATTGATATGTTCAACAGTGCTCATAAAGGCTTTCATTTTTTCTTCTTTATTCACGTCTAAGTGTGAAGGATCAGCCAAGCCCCAATGTGCCTTGATTGCTCCACCCAAATAAAGTGGACATGCTTCTTGAGCAGCAGAATCACATACTGTGATCACAACATCAGGTTGATATTGTTCACAATCATTAATCGTTTTACTCCATAAACCTTCGGTAGATAATCCTAAGTTTTCAAGGGTTTCTAAAGTTAGCGGGTGAACTTGACCTGAAGGCTTACTCCCAGCGCTATAGGCTTTCCAACCTTCTGGTGCTCGGCTATTAAACAAAACTTCAGACAAAATGCTACGGCAGCTATTTCCAGTACATAAAAATAAAAATTTCATTGAATTACTCACAATAACTATTTACAGAAAGGGGGTGTTGATCATCCAGCTTTGATTGAGATTGAACCGTCTTCAAAATATCTAAAATTTCATAACACCAGTTGGCCAATTTTGGATTGATACTGTAGTAAACCCATTGGCCTTGTCTGCGATCTTGAAGTAGCCCTGAAGCACGTAAAAGGGCTAAATGTCTTGAAATTTTCGGTTGACTGAGTTGTAGTTTTTCAGTCAAATCACATACACATAGTTCTTTATTTTCAACAATTAATGTCACTATATTGAGACGTGTTTCATCTGATAAGCATTTAAAAAAATTAACTTGATCCATATAAATCTCCTTCACATTCTTTCCATTCAAGAGATGAGAAAGTACTATTTAATTCTTTGGCCATTTTCATCAATAATTTTTTCACCATCTTCTTTGCTAAATGCGCCTTTCTGAGGAAACGGGAGAATATCCAAAACAACTTCAGAAGGACGACACAAACGTGTACCTAAATCCGTAACAACGAATGGGCGGTTAATCAAAATAGGATGTTGAAGCATAAAATTTAAAAGCTGTTCATCAGACCAATCTTCCCGAACAATTTCTAAATCAGAATATGGAGGTACATTTTTACGAATTGCTTCTCTAACACTTAAACCAGCACTACGAATAAGTTCAATTAATTCTGCTTTCGAAGGTGGGGTAATTAGATATTCAATAACGATTGGTTCAATTCCTGCATTTTGAATTAAAGCTAAGGTATTCCTTGATGTACCACACTCAGGATTGTGATAAATCTTTATGGTCGAGAACATTTTGACTAACACTGCTATTAGAAACTCAGATATACTTATATACGTATTTCCACATATATGTAAATACGTATATTGATTTTATTTAAATTACTTAATGTCAATAAATGTATATATATTCTTGCAAATTCTTATGAGTGAGAAAAAACTCGTTATTTAAATATGTAAATTTAGAGTATACCCTAAAGTAACAATATAAAAGTTCTTAAAACTATGTAACATTTAAATGATTTTTAACCATATATAACATGTAACTTTGATATTTAAGATTTATAATTTACGAAATTGTTCATTTTTATCTAATTGGGGCGTGAAAGAGTGAAAGGCCAAAAAGTAGGTTATGTGCGAGTGAGTTCGGTCGAGCAAAATACAGGGCGTCAACTTGAGGGAATTGAAGTCGACCGGATTTTTGTTGACCGTGCTTCGGGTAAAAATACCGACCGACCGAAATTTCAAGAAATGTTGAACTATGTCCGGGAAGGGGACAGGGTGATTGTACATTCCATGGATCGTTTTGCACGAAGTCTAAAAGATTTGGTCACTGAAGTAGATAAACTGGTCAAAAGAGGGATCGCTATCCAGTTTGTAAAAGAGAATATTACTTTTACTGCCCAATCCACGCCGATGGATAATTTGATGCTGCAACTGATGGGTGCTTTTGCGCAATTTGAACGTGAAATCATTCTGGAAAGGCAAAAGGAAGGAATTAAACTCGCCTCTGTTCAAGGGAAGTACAAAGGCCGGGTACATAAATTGAAGCCTGATAAAGCTGAAGCTTTGCGACAAGCATGGAAGGAAGGGCAGTATCCTTCAAAAATGGCATTAGGCCAGGCATTTGGAATTAGCCGCCAAGCGGTATACCGCTATTTAAAAGCCGGAGAGGAACTCAGTTGAAATTGGCGACTATAATTATTTATCTTATGAAAACTGTGGAACACTGACCCGGTACGGTTCAGTAGGGCTTTTTAATAGATGTGTAGTGACCAAGAAGAAAACCAATACATACTTTTACTTTCTGCTGCTAACGTGTAAACCAAACATTAACTCCATGAATGGTTCTACAGCATCTTGGTGTTCGATGGTAAAACATAGAGCCTGCTTTTGTTTGGTTGGATGCTTTGGATCTTTATCTGGGTAGCCCGAAAAACATGATCTGTTCGATTCCCTAGCTTCAACGATTCCATCAATTGTTAAGCAGTCACTAATTTTATCAACATATTCAGGTGTGTATGGCATAGCCAAATTTGCTTGAGTAAAACCATCAAGTTGTATGTGAAGAAAATGCTTTAAGTTACTATGAGCTAGTCTATGTACTTTCTTATTTGGTGGTTGACTTGATGGCTTTAATACCAAGGTGAAACCGTAATTTTCTGTTAAATGTTCTTGTAAATTATCTGGCAAGAATGTCATGTGCTTGAATCCAAATACTATCAGTAGAATTAAGTATGAAGGCAGGATTTAGGCTTTCTAATGAAATAAACCAAGAAAGAGATTGAATGATTGTTTTTTAGACTTTTGATAAATCCTTGGCAAAAGAAAAGCGGGGAAATGTCAATTACCCCGCTTTCCCACACTTGGCACTGTTTTCCAAAAGAATAACTTGCGGTAAAACTTTTGGCTCGAAACAAACAACGCACCAACTGAAAAGGTTTAATGACTGTATTGTATGAAAATAGGAAGCGCAATAGATAGGCGAACTGATGTGGTTCCGTTAATTAGACCACTCAATCTAGTTTTATAAGTGATAAATCCGCTCTAAATATTTAAATTATGCTGCCATTACTTTTGGTAAATGTCGATCATAAAATTCATTTGGTGTTGCCTTATTCAAGCTTGAATGAGGACGTATCGTGTTATAAAAATCCAAATATTCAGCAATTGATTGTTTTGCTTGTTTAACCGTATCGTAAGCCTTCAAATAGACTTCCTCATGCTTCACACTGCGCCATAAACGCTCAATCATCACATTATCCATCCACCGTCCTTTTCCGTCCATACTGATACGGATATTTCTCAATTTTAACTCATTCAAAAATGCCTCGCTTGTGAATTGACTGCCTTGGTCTGTATTGAACACCTCAGGACAACCATATTTCACAATTGCTTCTTGCAACGCATCTATGCAAAAGTCTGTTTCCATACTGATCGATACACTATGAGCCAGTACTTTACGACTATGCCAATCTATAATCGCACACAGATAGACAAAGCCTTTAGCCATAGGAATGTACGTGATATCTGTACACCAGACTTGATTAGAGTGATCTATAACCATGTTTTTCAAAAGATATGGAAAAATACGGTGTGCAAGATTAGGCTTACTGGTATTGGGCTTTGGATACAAGGCATGTATTCTCATCAAGCGCATTAAACGTCGGACTTTACGCCGACCTATTTGATGTCCTTGACGCTGTAGCATGTCTCGTATCATTCGACTGCCCATAAATGGGTAGTCGATGTGAATTTCATCAATCAGACGCATTAAACTCAAATCAGTTGATGAAATCTCTTTGGGCTTGTAATACAACGTGCTGCGATTGATTTGAATCAATTGCGATTGTTGTCGTACCGAAAGTTGATGGGTCTTATCGATCATTTTTTGCCGCTCAGTTGCCCTGTTTTTCTGAGTGCACCTTCTAAAAAATCAATTTGCAATGCCTGATGTCCTATCTTGGCATGTAAAGCTTTAAGATCAATCTCTGGTTCTTGTTGTGCTGTTGGTCGTGAAAAAATATTGATCGATTGCTCAAGCAGTTGATTTTTCCAATCAATGATTTGATTTTGATGTAAATCGAATTGAGTAGAAAGCTCAGCGAGTGTGTGGTCGCCTTTAATTGCTGCGAGAGCAACTTTAGCTTTGAAATCTGCTGAGTGATTACGACGTTTTCTTCGTGTCATGGTTGACTCCAGAAACAAGCATTTCCCATGCTTATTGGGGAGTAGATTATCACTTATAGACGTGGTCTAAAATCATAGATCCACATCAATCATTTATCCTTGTATCATGGCAGATTTAGCCTATAAAGGATTTCATCAGATTAAGAGTAAGTTACTCATTCCAATCAAGAAACCTAAGAATTTATCATTACCCAAAATAGCAAAAAAGATCAACCAAGAAATCAGTCGGCGTAGGATCACAATTGAACATATCAACGGCAAACTTAAACATTTTCGGATATTAACAGAACGCTATAGAAATAGACGGAAACGATTTGGTCTAAGAATGAATTTAATTGCTGGAATGGTGAATTGGATGCTCTTAAATTAACTTTCGCAAGAGATCTTATGTTAATTATTTCTTTCAATAGCCATTTCATAAGAGCTTTGAAATTGAAACTTCATTGTTTCATCTGTTGTTGATTTAATGAATTTTTCCATTTTGCCTTTGTATTCATTATGTCCAGATTTATACATGGCCAATAAGTAATCCCATTCAGCATAAGCATAAGCTTGATCATCTTTAGAAATTTTGTTTAATTCTTCTTTTATGCTTTCAGCTATTCTCCTCTGACAATTTTGAAGATCATTTTTAGGATATTCTAAAATTTGCATCAATTCACAATGTTTGAAGAGATTTGATTGCGAAGGTATTTTTTCTAATTGTCTTTTATTTAATTCATAGGCTTCCTTATACATTTCAAGAGCCATACCCCAATCTCAACTTTTTAAGTGATTGAAATAAAAAGGACATAACCCTATTTTAGTTTCCACCAAGAAATTAAAGCAAAGTTATGTCCATTGAAGAATTTATCATTTTTGTCTATGTAATCATAGAAGAACTTTATCCCATTGTTGTTACTCAGCCCCTGAGAACTCGTGGTTTTCCGCCTGCTGTTACTGATGCAGAAATCATCACTATGCAAATAGTAGGTGAATTTCTTGGTTTAGATACAGACAAAAATATTTGGATGTATTTCAAAAACAATTGGTTAGAATGGTTTCCAAAATTAGGATCTTATCCCAATTTCTGTAAACATTGTGCAAACCTGTGGCATGTCAGTCAATCCATTATGGCACAGCTCATTCAGCGTTATGGTTCAGATAACATTCACTTTATTGATGGCTTCCCACTCCCTGTCTGTAGTTATACCAGAGCTAGAAAGCATAAAAACTTTAAAGAATACGCAGGTTTTAGTTATTGTGCTGCAAAACAAGAAAAATATTATGGTTTCAAAGCTCATATCGTCATTAATCTTTCAGGCATGATTTCGGGTTATACCTTTGCACCTGCTCATTGTGATGAGCGAGATGTTGCACCTGAAATTACGAATGATATTTACGGTTTACTGGGAGCAGATAAGGGCTATTTAAGACCAGAATTGAAACGATATTATGAATATCAGGGTATTGATTTACAAACACCCTTTAGAAAAAACATGATAGATTTCAGACCTAAAGAGACACTGCAAATACTGATGAAAGCCAGAAGAAAGATTGAAACAGTGATTGGTCAATTAACAGATCGCTTTCACATTCAGAAAGTGAGGGCAAAAGATCTATGGCATTTAACCCACCGCATAACTCGTAAAATTCTGTCGCATACAATTTGTGTGGTGCTAAATAAAAAGCTTGGTCATTCACCAATTCAATTCGAAAATCTTATTTTAAGTTGAGATTGGCGTAAGATTAGTTATTTCAATCAATGGTAGTGAACTGAATAGATGAGACCGTTATGGGTTGAAGATAAGCTAAAAACCGGTGACTACCTTTATGTATAATGCCTCATGATGCGATTTTACTGTTCTGATTGTCGTAAGTTGGCAGTCCAGTAGAAACTTTATTGCTCAGCTACAAAAGATAAATGCAGTAATGTTAAATTTCCTCAATTCCCTTATTTTGAAATTCTCTTATTCAATACCCACGACAGTGGTTATATAGCCTGTTGTTAATAGAATTGATAGACCTAATAACATCTCAAATAAAATGGCATGACTAAGGTGTTTAGCGAATTTAGGATGTTGAAGACGCGGGGTGAAATACCATTTGTTGAAGGCAGCTAAAAGTAGAATACCTATAACAAAAAACATTTTAACCATGAAACCATAGCCATATGCAGTATTGATTAAGGTATTAAAATCTTTAATTAAAAGAAGAGCTACACTAGCGCCACAGGCGATTAATATCCCAACAATGAAAGCAGCAATACGTCCAAATACATGCATGCGATCTTTTAAAGGTAAACCACTTATTTCCCGGCTGGTTTTCCATAACGGATATAAAGACCCCATCCATAACGACATAACTAGAATATGGATTGATAATAAAATTTGAGCAAGTAAGGTTAAATTAGCGACATGTCCGAGCTGGGAAAAACTAAAAATAATCGGGAGAAGTAAAACACAAAATATTGAACTTTCAATTATAGAAAACTGACCTTTGTTCCTGTTAAGTTTAACCACCATGAGAAGAAGTAAAAGAGCAAAACTAATAGAACGAAGAACGTATATATACCCCGTCGGAGTATTAACCAATATATTAATATACGTGGGGTCCACCATACCTGTAATACCAGTATTGGCAAAACTACCAATCAGAATAAAAAATCCCAAGGTACTGGAAATTAGGCCTAATCCAGCGCCAATTGTAATATATTTAAGAATCGATTCTTTTAGTTCAAGATATTGTCTAAGTAAAAAATAGCAAAAGGCTCCACCAACGACAAAAGCTACACTTAAATATAAAATAACCTTAGTTAACCAAGTGGCCCACATCCAATATTCAGAAATCATTATTTTTGTCCATTCTAGAACAACATGCCAGCACCTCACTGACATGTTGAAAGGTAATCAATTCTTATTTAGTTGATTTGATAGTGAAACTATATTCACCATTCATGTTGTGACCATCTTTCCCCATTGTTGTCCAGACAACGGTATATTTACCTTTTTTCAGTTTCGGAAGAGCTACATCAAAGGATTTCTTTAAGTCATGAGTAACTTTATATTTTAAAGGAACATCTCTTCGCTGAGCATCCAGTAACTTAATATTCATCAACATAACCTCTGCACCAAAGTTAAGGGTCAAGTTCTTTGGTTGACTAAGGATAGATGCATTTTCCGCAGGAATCGCACTCACTAAACTCACATGAGCGAACGTAGTTGTAGTAGCCACAATCATCGTTGCAGCTACTACAACATTACGTAGAGCAGTCATTTTATTTTGAAATAATTTCATTTACGTTTCCTCTTGATTCGTTAGTTCATTAGAGATGACTTTATAAAATCTATATTTAATGAGACCACATCATCTCCTCTTATATTTCAATTATTAGTAAGAGACAGAAACAGGGCGATGACTTCAAAATTACATTTTTGTCATTTTTAAAAATCAATAGACTCAAGTGATAAAATTATTCAATAGAAATAAAAAAATTGACTATAACCAGCTACCACCTAAGTAAAACACCGGTGGCATAACCAGCGATCAACTTCATCAAAAGAATGAGTGGAGCAAATAAATGAAAAATACCTCTCTCTATTTGTTTGCTTCATTCATTTAAAGGTTGTATCGGCTGATCAACTGATGGAAGGAAAATATCATGACTTATATCCGCCAAACTTTACTTGCACTTTGTATAACCACTGCCGCTCTAGGTGCATTAGCCCAAAATCCTGAAGAGCATCAAACTCATCACCCAGAAAATACTCCTCCATCCACAGTCACTGTTAAAAAGACAGCTACTGGCACGATGACTCCAGACAAAATGGCTGCAATGGACCAGCACATGAAAGCGATGCAAGCCATGCATGAAAAGATGATGGCTGCAAAAAACCCGCAAGAACGTCAGAAACTTATGGCTGAGCACATGAAACTCATGCAAGGAGGTATAAGCATGATGAAACAGATGGGTAGCCAAAGCATGAATGCCAATATGGCTGACCGTCAGCAAATGATGGAAAAACGTATGGACATGATGCAATCCATGATGCAGATGATGATGGACTGTATGCCTCCGTCAGCAACTAAATAGTTACCCATGAATTAGGGGAAAGCACCATGAATCACCAACACCAAGAAAATAATTCAGTACCTAACTTCTGGTCTACACGTTATGCCATTGGTCTAATCGTGCTGGGTGGTATCGCAGCTTATTTTCTATTAACGGAACATTTAGCCCACGTTATCGGTGCTTTGCCTTATTTATTCCTTTTAGCGTGTCCACTGATGCATATTTTTATGCATGGTGGTCATGGGCATAACCACTCGCAGCAAAAAAAATCCGATATATCTGATAACAAAAAATAGCTCTTATCAGGAGATCCATCATGAATCATGCGGAATCGGCTTATGGTTTATGGACGCTGGTTATCATTAACTCAGCAGTTTTTATCATGTTCGCTTTCAGTTTTTTTAGACCTTCCACTGCGCGCGATTGGCGTACATTTGGGGTCTTTTCGGCTTTTATCATTGCTCTATTTGTCGAAATGTATGGTTTTCCTTTAACCATTTACCTGTTATCTGGTTGGCTTCAAACTCGCTTCCCTCAACTTGACTTACTTTCTCATAATGCAGGTCACTTGTGGTCAACGCTATTAGGTGAAAAAGGTGATCCACATTTTGGCATTTTGCATATCGCCAGTTACGTTTTCTTGGGCTATGGATTTTACCTGTTATCAACGTCATGGCACGTGCTGTACAACGCGCAACGTCAGCATTCTTTAGCGATCACAGGCCCTTATGCACGTATACGTCACCCACAATACGTGGCTTTTGTGATGATCTTGCTGGGTTTTTTATTGCAATGGCCAACTTTACTGACACTGATTATGTTTCCAATCTTACTCTTAATGTACAGCCGCTTGGCAATTAAGGAAGAGGCTGAAATGAGTAAACAATTTGGCGCTGTCTATGACAGCTATGCCCAACAGACTCCGAGATTTATTCCGAAATTCGGCCATAAAACTACTTTGCCATAAGAGAATTATTCATGTTAGATCAAAAAAATCATAATCAGGATCATATGACACAGGCTACAACAGACGTACTGAAAGACCCAGTCTGTGGTATGACCGTCACTGAAGAATCGAAATACCATGAGGAATTTAAGGGGAAAACTTACTTTTTTTGCAGTGATAAATGTCAATCAAAGTTTCATAGCAGCCCGGTGCAATATATCGCTAAACCCGCAACGACGACTGCCGATGCACATACACAGCATCATCAGACTACTCAATCCGTTAATGAGACAAGCACAACAGGCACGATCATCTATAGCTAAATACTAAATAAATCATTACAGTAATCTTTAAACAATTTATCAATATCTTTAACTCTAAATTTATTGCGAATCATTTTTACTCGTGACCACATTTTTTCTATAGGATTTAAGTCCGGGCTATATTTAGGAAGCCACACAATGTAATGGCCTGCACAACGTATCAACTCCTGAAGCCTTGTTCCTTTGTGAAAGGTGGCATTATCCATAATCAATACACTGGTTTTTTTCAGCTTTGGCAATAAATCCTGTTCAATCCAGCATTCAAATACCTCGGTATTCACTGAACAATCAAATACTCCAACTGTAAGCAATCTATTTTCGATTAATGCGCCAATCGCATTGCTACAATTTTTTAACTGCCAGTTAAATTCAGCTTCAGCTCGCGCTCCTTTATAGCTATAACTATGCGATCTCGTACTTTCGCTTTGAAAACCACTTTCATCGATATAAACCAGTGGTAATTGTTGTTCTAAACATTCAATCAAGTTCTGAAATTGCCGACGTTGATTTTGATCTGCTTTAGGGTGCTTTAACGTCTTTTTTTACGCGATATTCCTGCAGCATGTAGCGCATTAAATACTGCATGTGTACTGACACCAAAACGTTCTGCCCGTTCACTGATGTAATCATCGGGATATTGTTCAACATCATTCAATATTTGCTCTTTGCTAATTTTAGCTGGGCGACCAGGAATAGGTTTAGTTACAGTGGACTTTTTCCAATTCTGAATCGTCTGTATACAGACGTTAAAATGCTGTGCTGCTTTTCGCACAGACATTTTATCTCTAGTCATAATTTCTATGACTTTGTCTTTAAAATCTTTTGAATATCCCATGTTTCTATTGTTCTATATTTTTAAGTATTTGGCTATATACGTGCCCAATGCATCCAGAAATTAAACAAGATCATCCTGGAAACTGTCCTAAATGCGGAATGACACTGGAACCACTCATTCCCGAGTTAGAGGAAGATGAGAATCCGGAGTTACGTGATTTCCGCCGACGCTTCTGGTGGACACTGCCATTGACCATCATCGTGACTTTTTTGGCGATGTTTGGTCATCAAATGAACCTGTTCAATATGGCGGTTCAGAGCTGGATTGAACTGGTGTTGTCACTCCCAATTGTACTTTGGGCAGGTTGGCCATTTTTTTCCCGGGGTTGGCAATCGGTTGTGAATCGCAGCCCGAACATGTGGACGCTGATTGGTTTGGGCACTGGAGCTGCATTTATTTATAGTGTGGTCGCAACCATTGCACCGCAAATCTTCCCAGACTCATTTATTTCCATGGGTCGTGTCGCTGTTTACTTTGAAGCTTCAGCGGTCATCATTTCATTGACCCTACTGGGACAAATATTGGAGTTAAAAGCACGTTCGCAAACTTCTGTTGCAATTAAGTCACTCCTTGGGCTCGCTCCTAAAACAGCTCGCCGAATCCTGCCTGATGGAACTGAAGAAGATGTTCCTCTAACGCATGTCCATGTAGGAGATTTACTCAGAATTCGCCCAGGTGAAAAAGTGCCTGTGGATGGTGTAATCACTGAAGGAAGTAGTTCAGTGGATGAATCGATGCTGACAGGTGAACCTTTACCTATCACTAAACGTATCGGCGATAAAGTCATTGGAGCTACCCTGAATACCAATGGTTCATTGATCATGCGTTCAGAGAAAATTGGTTCAAGTACCATGTTATCCCAGATCGTACAGATGGTGGCGCAAGCTCAACGATCGAGAGCACCAATGCAACGTATGGCTGATCAGGTAGCAGGTTGGTTCGTCATGGCTGTAGTGACCATTGCCTTGCTTACCTTCTTTGGATGGGGACTATTCGGCCCAGAAGAATCAAGCTGGGTTTATGCATTAATCAATGCTGTGGCAGTACTCATTATTGCCTGTCCTTGTGCACTAGGCTTGGCAACTCCAATGTCTATCATGGTTGCGACGGGTCAAGGTGCTACTCATGGTGTGCTGTTCCGTGATGCAGCAGCCATTGAGAATCTACGCAAGATTGACACACTAATCATCGATAAAACAGGTACGTTAACTGAAGGACGCCCTGTATTCGATCGTGTGGTTGCCGCATCAGGTTTCGATGAATCTGAAGTATTACGTTTAGCCGCCAGTCTTGATCAAGGCAGTGAACACCCGCTAGCCGAAGCGATTGTAAATGCAGCACACGAACGTGGCCTGTCTCTTGAAACACCAGATAATTTTGAATCAGGCTCAGGGATTGGTGTTCGAGGTCAAGTGGGCGATCGTCAGTTAGCTTTGGGCAACACAGCACTGATGGAGCAATTAGGTATCTCGGTACAATCTCTGATTCCGCAAGCCGAAGAGCTGCGTTCAGAAGGTGCAAGTGTGATGTATCTCGCTGTTGATGGTCAATTGGCTGGCCTGCTTGCTGTATCTGATCCAATCAAAACAAGTACCCCCGAAGCACTTGCCACCCTGAAGGAAGCAGGTTTACGGATCGTGATGGCAACGGGAGATGGTCTCACCACTGCACGTACAGTCGCAGCACGTCTGGGTATTGATGAAGTACATGGTGAGGTTAAGCCAGCAGATAAACTGGAACTTGTAAGCAAATTACAGAAGGAAGGTCGTATTGTTGCCATGGCCGGCGATGGAATTAATGATGCACCAGCACTAGCCAAGGCTGATGTTGGTATCGCTATGGGGACCGGGACTGATGTCGCAATGAATAGTGCTCAAGTTACCTTGGTCAAGGGAGATTTACGCGGTATCGCGGTTGCCCGTTCACTTTCGGAAGCTACTGTTGGCAACATGAAACAGAACCTCATGTTTGCTTTCCTTTACAATGCCTTGGGTATCCCAATAGCAGCTGGCGTACTCTACCCATTTACCGGTTGGTTGTTGTCACCGATGATTGCGGCCTTGGCTATGAGTTTGAGTTCAGCTTCAGTGATCACGAATGCCCTTCGCCTGCGACATAAAAAGCTATGATAGAGAGTCTTTTTCTTCCACCAGATGTATCAGGCCTGATTGCAGCACTTGCCATCGGCCTGCTCATTGGTTTAGAACGAGGATGGCACGATCGTGAATTGCCCGAGGGCAGCCGAGTAGCAGGCCTACGTACCTTCACATTGACAGGATTGCTCGGAGGAGTGCTCGGTCATTTACAACCAAACTTCGGGCCTTGGCCGCTGGTCGCGGCCGTATTAGGGCTTTCCTTATTACTAACAGTGTCCTATGCTCGTACCGCAAAAATTTCCGGTAATTTAAGTGCTACCACAATTATTGCGATGCTGTTGACATTAGTTTTAGGTGCATATGCATCCCATGGCAATGTTACTTTAGCATTAACCGCGGCTGTAATCGTCGCTGTATTTTTGGATCTCAAGCCAACCTTACACGGTTGGCTACGCTTGATAGAGCATCGTGAATTAACCGCATCCCTGCAGTTGCTGGTACTTTCTGTCGTTATATTACCCTACTTACCCAATACGGGTCTGGGACCTTTTGCTGCATTAAATCCTTACCAGTTATGGTGGGCAGTGATCCTGATTGCCGGACTCTCTCTGGCAGGTCATTTTGCCATGCGGCTTACCGGTTCAGAAAGAGGCATATTCTGGACAGGTCTATTGGGTGGTTTGGCATCGTCTACAGCTGCAACTGTCGCACTGGCACGCTATACACGCCAGCACCCCGTCATGGTCAGTGCTGCTATTTCTGGAACATTGGCTGCCTGTGGCATCATGTTTTTTCGTATGGTTGTGCTGATAGGCGTCATTGAGCCAGCATTGCTAAGCACTTTTGGTGGTGCAATGATGATTGCGGGAATCCTTCTGCTGGGTATGGCATTGTGGAGACAACGCCAAATTACCAGCGCTGAAAACAACGATCGAACAATAGAAGCAATGGCTCCTTTTGATCTTGGGACAGCATTCAGCTTCGCTGCTTTCCTGGCTGTCATGGCAGTCTTGGTCCCGGCAGCAAAACAATGGTTGGGCACCAGCGGCATCTTCGTATTATCGACTATTTCTGGGCTAGCAGACGTAGATGCTATTTTAGTCTCACTTGCCCGCCTGCATAGTACTGAAGGCTTAACAACAAATGTGGCTGCTGTCGCGCTAGGGCTAGCCACACTGAGCAACATGTTAAGCAAAGCGACAATTGCATGGATGACAGGGGGGGGCACAGTTTGGCCGAGCTATCATATTTGGCTACACAATTGCCATGATAGGTGCTGGCGTAGCTCTGGCTCTCAGTTTGAGCTTTATGTAAGGTCAACTCGGGTAAATGGAAGATGTTCAAAAAATGAGTTAAAATGATTCCCCTTGCATGGATTCACTTTGAAAAACAATGGTAAAAATGATTCGACCATTGAGGGATTCAGCCTGGATGGTCGCCCCAAGCATATCAAGAATAGATTTTGTTATCGCGAGCCCTAAGCCGGTTCCTTCTTCTGTTCTTTGTCTAGATGCATCTGTTCGATAAAATCGATCAAATAACCTGGATAGTTGTTCAGGAGAGATTTCAGGGCCTTCATTTTCAATTGAAAATATTGTGTTATCTAAATTCTGTTGAAGTTTTATGCGTATTGTAGAATTCTTATTTCCATATTTAACTGCATTAGATAATAGATTGCTGAGTGCTCGACGTAACATAGCAGGATCACCTTTGACATTTCCAGATCCTGTTTGTTGAAGCGTCATATTTTTTTCGGCAGCTAGCGCATCATAGAAATCAAATAAGGCTGTAACTTCTTTAACCAGGTCAATATTCTGTAAGTTCTGTAATTTTAGGCCATGTTCTGCTTTTGCCAAGAAAAGCATATTGGATACCATTCGAGCCAAACGTTCTAATTCTTCTAAATTAGAAAATAGTATTTCTTGATAAGTACCAATATCTCGGTTACGGGCAAGACATACTTGAGTTTGAGTCATTAAGTTATTAATCGGTGTTCTAATTTCATGCGCTAAATCAGATGAAAAATCGGAAAGCCTTTCTAAAGCTGATTCTAGTCTGTCGAGCATATCATTGAAGGCAATTGCTAATGATTTTAGTTCTGTTGGTGTGTGCTCAACTTCTAAACGTTCTGAAAGATGTTGGGCAGAAATGCCTTCTGCGACCTTAGCCATTTTTTGCACGGGTCTTAAACCTCTCCAGGTTGCAAACCAGCCTAAAAACATTAAACAAATCGTACCGGCTAAACCAATGTAAAAAAGTTGACGCTTAAAATCATTTAAAAAATGTAGATGTTCAGATGTATCGATCCCCACAATAATGCGTACAGATTGTATCTCAGTATTTTTGTTTATATCCGTGTTGTAGATCATGCCACGATAAGTCTTATCCTGAATTTTCCATTTAATCCATGAATTATTTGCTGACTTGGTTAAGTGTTGAGTATTAATTGTTGAAGGTGCTGAACTAAATAAAACTTTACCTGTCGGTCGTTCTATTTGAACCATAAGATCATGGTGTCCAACTAAAGCGTCTCTCAAATAAAGATTAAGTTCTGGAGAGTTTTTAGGATTCTGTTGGATAAGATTCTGAATCAGCTGGATTTTACCTTCTAATTGGGTACGGTCTTGAGTCTCAAAATGATGCATTACTAATTTATTTATGAACAAACCCATAATAATTAGAATGAAAATAGTAGATAATGAGAAAATGATACCGATCCGGAAACTGATCGCTCTGAATAAATTATTATTCATCCTCTACCTCTAGTACATACCCCATTCCTCGAATATTCTGAATTAATTTGGGAGTAAAGTTACTGTCAACTTTACTTCTTAATCGTTTAATAGCGACTTCAACGACATTCGTATCACTATCAAAGTTCATATCCCAAATTTGAGATGCAATAAGTGCTCTTGGTAGAATTTCACCTCTTCTACGCATAAAAAGCTCCATAAGCGCGAATTCTTTAGCCGTTAAATCAATGCGTTGACCTGCTCGTGTTACCCGACGTTTTCTCAAATCAAGTTCTAAATCAGCAATCTTAATAATATTATTATCTTCTCTTTGTTGCCCTCGTCTAAGGAGCGTTTTTATTCGAGCTAGAAGCTCTGCAAAAGCAAAAGGCTTAACTAAATAATCATCAGCGCCTAGCTCTAATCCTTTTACTCGATCTTCGATTTGATCTCGGGCGGTAAGAAAAAGAATGGGCATTGTTTTACCGCTGCTACGAATATCATTGATAATATTCCAACCATTTAGTCCAGGTAACATCACGTCTAAAATAATTAAGTCATACTCTTCAGAAAGAGCTTGATGTTTACCCGTTAACCCATCTGTAACCCAGTCCGTAATATAGCCAGCTTCGGATAAACCTTGCTTGAGATAATCACCAGTTTTTTGTTCATCTTCAACTAATAGTATTCTCATTTCCGAATCCTAAGTCATTCATTAAAACTATAATAACGTTATAAAACATCTGATCGAGATAGATTACAAAAATGTCATTTTCAAGTCACTTAGATGTTCAGTGCTTCACTTTATTGTAGTAGCAAGAAATTAACTTTTAGAGAAACTTATGAAAACTGTAGTGCGTCGTAGTCTAACAATTTTAATGTGTGCTGGAACTTTAATTGCTGGTACTCAATCTTGGGCAAAAGATGTATCAACCTCAAGTGCCACTAAAACGGTAAAAGCACAGAAACCTTGTACAAAACCTTGTAAAATGGAAAAAGATGACAAGACTCAGCAAGATCATAGTCAACATCAGTCTCCTAACTCATCTGACATGTCAAAAATGGATCATTCTATGATGAATATGGACCATTCTAAAATGGATCATTCAAAGATGAATATGCCTGGTAGCAATAAATAATTTTATAAATAGCGAGAAAGAAGTATTAAAGTTTATACTAAATATTTGCTTTATTACTTCAATCTTGACCTTTCTAAAGGTGAGATAGAATGTCAAAAAAGTTAAGTCATGTACTCTTAATTGGAGTTGGTTTATTTTCATCAACTTGGGTAATGGCGGCAGTTAAAGAATATGATTTAACAATCGCTGAACAAACTGTAAATATCACAGGAAAACCGCTAAAGAGAATTACCGTTAATGGTAAATTCGTTGCACCACTTCTTGAATTTGAAGAAGGTGATGAGGCCGTTATCCGTGTTCACAATAAGTTAAAAAATCAGGACTCTTCAATCCATTGGCATGGCTTATTATTACCTGGAATTATGGATGGTGTACCTGGATTTAACAAATTTAATGGCATTGCCCCTAATAAAACTTATGAATATAAGTTTAAAGTCCGCCAAAATGGTACTTATTGGTATCATTCACATAGTAAAGGACAAGAACAAGACGGTTTATATGGTGCTTTTGTTATTTATCCTAAAGATAAAACTCCACTAACAGCTGCTGAAAAAACCGATAAAGATTACGTTGTTTTGCTTTCTGATTTTCATAATTCAACAAGTGATCAAATTATGAAAAATCTTAAAAAAGAAGCAGATTACTATCAGAACCGTCGCGAAACAGTATTCGATGTATTAAAACAAGTTAAACGTGATGGATTAAAGGCAACTTGGCAAGACCGCTCTATGTGGAATCAGATGCGGATGTTGAAAACAGATATGTCCGATGTGACTGGTTATACATTTTTAATGAATGGCAAAACACCTCAGCAAAACTGGACCGGTAACTTCAAAGCTGGTGAAAAAGTTCGCCTTCGTTTTATTAATGCTTCCGCTATGTCATTCTTTGATGTACGCATTCCAAACCTAAAAATGACTGTAGTCAGTGCTGATGGTCAACCTGTAAAGCCCGTTCCTGTAGATGAGTTCCGTATTGGTACTGCTGAAACCTATGATGTCATTGTGGAACCAAAACAAGCACATTACCAAATTGAAGCTGAATCTATTGATCGTACCGGTTTTTCAGTGGGAACATTACATGAAGAAAGCAGCCCAGCAGTCAAACAAATTGAGATGCCTAAATCTCGCCCTCGTGCTTTATTAACTATGGAAGATATGGGGATGAGCCATGACATGTCATCTATGAAAGATATGAATCACGATATGTCTTCTATGAAAGGTATGGATCATGATATGTCTTCTATGAAAGGCATGAATCACGATATGTCTTCTATGAAAGGTATGGATCATGATATGTCTTCTATGAAAGGTATGGATCATGATATGTCTTCTATGAAAGGTATGGATCATGATATGTCTTCTATGAAAGGCATGAATCACGATATGTCTTCTATGAAAGGTATGGATCATGATATGTCTTCAATGAAAGATATGAATCACGATATGTCTTCTATGAAAGGTATGGATCATGATATGTCTTCTATGAAAGGTATGGATCATGATATGCCGATGAATAGCGCTACTGTTAAGGCGGCTTCAGACAAGAATGATAATACCGTATTTGGATGGGCAAATGCTTCAACACCTGAAGGTAATAAAGCATTGCAATATAGTGATTTGCAATCGTTAGATCCTCAAAAAGACACTCGTGCAGCTGAACGTGAAATAGAGATCCGTCTTGGTGGAAACATGGAGCGTTATATTTGGACAATAAATGGTAAAAAATTTAATGAAGCCGACCCACTAGTGGTGAAGTATGGTGAACGTATTCGCTTAAAATTTGTCAATGACAGTATGATGGCTCACCCAATGCACTTACATGGCATGTTTATGCAGCTTGAGAATGGTCAGGATCCAAGCAATATGCCAAACAAACATACGGTAATTGTTCCACCTGGGAAAACGATAACCACTCTACTCACAGCTGATGAGTTAGGTGAGTGGGCTATTCATTGTCACCTGCTTTACCATATGAGTGCAGGAATGATGAATAAACTCATTGTAGCTCAAGTGGAAGATGGTAATTCTACAAAGACTGTTCCTCAGTCCCAAGTAAATGAGAAGGGAGTAAATCCACATGCACATCACTAATAATTTGTTTTCAAAAACAACTTTGATGATTGCGCTATTTGGATTATCAAATCTAACGTTCGCTAAAAATGAAACTCCTGTACAAGACAGTAATATTACAAAAAATATGAAAATTCTTTTACAGGAATCTGGAGGATTAAAGTATTCCCTTCAAGAGCGTTATCCAGAATATTATTCAATGGAAAATGCGAATATGGGGGATAAGAGTGTCCAGATTGCGCTTGAGAACTCTAACTCACCTCATGACAATCATCTTAAAGAACATGGTGGACAAATTTATCAAACGACAAAATTTGAAAATGAATGGATGGTTGATGAAGACGGTAAGGGCAACCTAGGAACAAAGTTTGAAACTTTAATTGGAACAGATGAAAATCGTCTATTTATTGAAGCCAATTCGGAAAAGTCAGAAAGTAATGATCCAAAATATGCTGTATCAGCACTTTATAGCCGTAACGTAGCCCCATTTTGGGATGTACAAGCTGGGGTAAGATATAGTGAAGATAAAAATAACAGCAGCAGCGATCGAGTGGATGGGGTTATTGGTATATTAGGTCTAGCTCCTTATTTCTTTGAAACACAAGCATATCTTTATGGCGGTGAGAATAATTTTTGGGGAGCAAGTTTTGAATTAGAACGTGATTTGCTTTTAACTCAGAAACTTATTACTCAACCTTATATCGAAGCAGATGTAATATTTAGCGATGATTCTAACTATGCTGCAAAATCAGGTTTATCAGAACTTAAAACTGGTATCAAAACCCGATATGAGATTACTAAGCGAATTAAACCTTTCATTGATGTTGCTTACCAATATGAAAAAGGACAGAAAGCCACTTCTATGCAAGAGGCAACAGAGTCTGAAAAGGGATGGAAATATGGTGCAGGTATCGAATTAGTTTTTTAAAATAATATGACTTGGAATCATGAATGGTAGCTTCGGCTACTATTCATGAATTATTACTATTTATTTTCGAATCTGTAAAACTAAAAAAGCTTAATTTTTGGTCTATTTTTATGCAGTGGTTAAAAACATGCTTATCGCTGTTTTTATCGTTTGCTATTCTTTTAGTAGGATCGGCTGCTACTACTTCGTCTGTACATCATCGGTGTTTAATGCCATCTGAATAGATGCATGTGGCATAGCCGTCTTCATCGATTTGAATCCTAAAGTGGCCCTAATGATCCGCTTTAGCTTGCCATGATTACATTCGATCACGTTATTTTTATACTTAACCTGCCTGTGCTCAAGATCTGGTGGACATTTTCTTTCCCATTTTAACCGTGACAAAGCACCTCCATATGTGTGCTTTATCTGTATCTATCACTTGTGGGGCCTTCCTTTGCCAGAAGATGCGGATACTGAGCATCCAAAAGTAAAAGAACTGCATGAGCTTCTTGCATGGTCTGAAGGTATGGTCTGGTGTTCACCTGAACGTCATGGTTCTATGAGTTCCATTTTTAAATCACAAATAGACTGGATTCCACTTGCAGGAGGAGCAATCCGTGCTACCCAAGTTAAAACCCTTGCCTTGATGCAAGTCAGTGGTGGATCACAGTCATTTAACAGCCTGAACCAGATGCGTATTTTGGGGCGGTGGATGCGGATGATCACCATTCCAAATCAGTCTTCAATTCCGAAAGCTTTCTTGGAATTTGAAGAAGATGGACGAATGAAGCCTTCAGCTTTCTATGACCGGATTGTGGATGTCATGGAAGAGTTATTTAAGTTCACTCTACTGACTCGTGGTCAAAGCAAATACCTGACTGATCGTTATTCTGAACGCAAGGAATCGGCTGAAGAGTTGTCCAAGCGTGTAAATCAGCGCAGTTTATAAATGCTGGATGGTATTAAATACTGCGCCTCATTGCCAGGTCAGTAACACTTTTATGCTGTACCGATGAAGTGCTGTTAAAGGTACAATGAATATTGTAAAAACCCACTCTTCATGATTGGGTTTTTACATTAAAGAAGTCAGAGATAAATAAGGAAAAGGTGAAGGCTTTGAACCAGAAACGGCACTGTTGCAAATAGGCTGACATGATAAGCTAAATATCTTATTTATTTCGAGATACAGCAGATGAATCCCTTCCACGGTCGGCACTTTCAAGGTGAAATCATTCTTTGGGCTGTTCGTTGGTATTGTAAATATGGCATCAGCTATCGTGAACTTCAGGAAATGCTCGCTGAACGTGGAGTGAATGTTGATCACACCACAATTTATCGCTGGGTTCAGCGTTATGCTCCAGAAATGGAAAAACGTTTACGTTGGTATTGGCGTAATCCTACAGATCGACATTTATGGCATCTGGATGAAACTTACGTAAAAGTGAATGGCAAATGGGCATATCTATACTGTGCAGTTGACCAACGTGGCCATACTCTTGATTTCTATCTTTCTGCTAGACGAAATACCCATTCAGCTTATTGTTTTCTTGGTAAAATTTTGAATCATGTCAAAAAATGGCAGATTCCACGAGTCATAAACACTGATAAGGCTCATACCTATGGCCGTGCTTTGTCGCGACTAAAACAGGAAGGAAAGTGTCCTGAAGACTTGGACCATCGACAGATTAAATACAAGAATAACGTGATTGAATGTGATCATGGCAAGCTCAAACGGATCATCAAGGCTACGTTGGGATTCAAGTCTATGAAAACGGCTTATGCCACAATTAAAGGAATTGAGGTTATGCGTGCTCTACGCAAAGGACAAGCTTCATTATTTTATAACGGTAATATTCTAGGAGAAGTTTGGCTAGTAAATAGAGTTTTCGGTCTCTAAGCTTTTTTGAAGGGAAAATCATCGACTCAGATCCCTATTTGCAACAGTGCCGTTGTTAGTGGTTTGACCCACTAACAACTAACACGTTGGCTATTCATTGAGTAAATCCTAAACTCAACTAATTCTTTTATTTATCAGACAACCATTTTTCGACATTCGACGGCACATTCACGGCAAGCATCAGCACATTGCTGGCAGTGTTGATGCTCATGTTGGCTACATTCATCTGCACAGTATTCACAAGCCTTGGCACAAAGCTCACAAATTTCTTTCATAAAAGGAGATTCATTTTGCTGCATACGAGCACAGAGCTGACAAATATCTGCACAATCTAGACAACGCTGAATACATTCTCGCATCATCTCCAGATTTTCTTCTTTTAGACAGGCATTTGCACAACTGGCACAGGTAAGGTAACAGCTCATACATGCCTTTGCGCAATCTGAAAATTGGATATCGTTCATCATACTTACCTAAAGTCACTTGATTTAGGAATAAGCTAATCAAAAAAAAAGATATACACTAGGACGATTAGGTAAGGGAAAGTAAAATAGTCATAGATTTTGTTAAATGGTTTTAGATGCTGGCTTTGAGTGATTTAGCTGCTCATGTATTCAGGCACTGTTGCAAATAGGCTGATATGATAAGCTAAATATCTTATTTATTTCGAGATACAGCAGATGAATCCCTTCCATGGTCGGCACTTTCAAGGTGAAATCATTCTTTGGGCTGTTCGTTGGTATTGTAAATATGGCATCAGCTATCGTGAACTTCAAGAAATGCTCGCTGAACGGGGTGTGAATGTTGACCACACCACAATTTATCGTTGGGTTCAGCGTTATGCTCCAGAAATGGAAAAACGCTTACGCTGGTATTGGCGTAATCCTACAGATTTACATTCATGGCATATGGATGAGACTTATATCAAAGTGAAGGGGCGATGGACTTACCTGTATCGTGCAGTTGATCAACGTGGTCATACGATTGACTTTTACCTTTCCGCTAGACGGAACAGTAAATCAGCCTATTGTTTTTTAGGAAAAATCTTCAATACGGTGAAAAAATGGCAAATTCCACGGGTCATCAATACAGATAAAGCAGCGACCTATGGCCATGCTTTATCACGGTTAAAGCGAGAAGGAAAATGTCCAGTAGATATTGAGCACAGGCAGATTAAGTATAAAAATAATGTCATTGAATGTGATCATGGTAAGTTAAAGCGGATCATCAGGGCCACATTAGGATTCAAATCTATGAAGACGGCTTATGCCACAATCAAAGGTATTGAAGTCATGCGTGCACTACGTAAAGGACAAGCATCGTCATTTTATTATGGTCAGCCTCAAGGTGAAGTGTGTCTAATCAACAGGGTTTTCGGTCTCTAAGCACTTTTAAAAAGGAACTTCATCGACTCAAATCTCTATTTGCAACAGTGCCTGATGATGATCCCAAACCGAGTTTGATGATTCCTAGGCTGGAAATCAAGCCCGGGGAGAAAATTGCGATTCTGGGCCGTAATGGTGCAGGAAAATCGACCTTATTGCAGCTCTTGTCTGGGATGCAGACACCGCTACAGGGCAAGGTCAAGCTGGATGGGATTGATCTAACCCTGATTGACCCGTCAGATGTGCGGCGTGATATGGGCTTGCTGAATCAGAACTCACAGTTATTTTATGGTTCAATTCGTGAAAACCTGACTTTGGGTGCACCCTTGGCCACCGATCAGCAAATTCTGGAAGCCTTACAGATTACCGGCGCACTGGGATTTGTACAGGAGAAAAAAGAAGGGCTGGATCATATCATTTTGGAAGGCGGTGTCGGCTTTTCTGGTGGACAGCGTCAAGCCTTGTTATTGGCGCGGCTATTGATCCGTCAGCCAAAAATTTTACTGCTGGATGAACCGACTGCTGCTATTGATGATGTGTCAGAAAAGCAGTTGATTGATCATCTCAAAGGGTATTTAACCCATCGTACGATGATCGTTGCGACTCATCGCCGTGCGGTATTGGAACTGGTGGATCGTATTCTGGTGGTCAATGATGGCAAGATTGTCATGGATGGGCCACGGGATCAGATCCTGAATCAGTCGCAAGGCGGTAATAATCGGGTTGTGGGAGCAAGTGCATGAGTGAACTACAGCAATTAAAACGTTCCAGCAAGGTCAGCTTTCAGGAACCGCCCTTACCCAAATCAAGTGTCATCATCTGGATTATCGGCATTGGCCTACTGGTATTACTGACCTGGGCCTGGTTATTCAAATTGGAAGAAGTATCTACCGGTACTGGAAAAATAATTCCATCATCCAAAGAGCAGGTGATTCAGTCTCTGGATGGCGGTATTCTGACCACACTCAACGTCAAAGAAGGTGAGATTGTAGAACGTGGGCAAGTATTGGCCCAGCTTGATCCGACCCGCTTTGAATCCAACGTCGGTGAATCAGAATCCTTACTGGTTTCGTCACGTGCCACTTCAGCCCGTTTACGTGCGGAAGTCACCGGCGCACCGTTGGTCTTTCCTGAAGAAGTGTTGAAATATCCAAAACTGGTTAAAGAAGAAACGGCCCTGTATCAGTCGCGTCGTGCCAATTTACAAGAATCCGTTGCAGGCCTGGAACAGGCTTTGTTACTGGTGCAGCAAGAACTGGAAATGACCGCACCATTGGTCGCCAAAGGGGCAGCCAGTGAAGTTGAAGTGTTGCGTCTAAAACGTGAAGCCAATGACCTGCGTAATCAGATGAATGATATCCGGAATCAATATTATGTCCAAGCGCGGGAAGAGCTGTCCAAAGCCAATACCGATGTGGAAACTCAGCAACAGGTGGTACGTGGCAAGTCGGATACTTTGAGCCGGACTGTTTTTAAATCACCGGTTCGTGGTGTGGTCAAAGAGATTGATGTGATGACGCTGGGCGGGGTGATTCCACAAAATGGCAAGTTGATGACCATCGTGCCACTGGATGAAAAATTACTAGTTGAAGCACGAATCTCGCCGCGTGATATTGCCTTTATTCGCCCTGATCAGGAAGCATTGGTTAAAATTACAGCTTATGATTATTCGATCTATGGTGGCCTAAAAGGTAAAGTGACCGTGATTTCACCAGATACCTTGCGGGATGAAGTCAAACAGGATCAGTTCTACTATCGTGTGTATATCCGTACCGATAGTGACAAATTGAGAAATGCCGCCGGGCAGGAGTTCAATATTACGCCGGGAATGGTGGCCACCGTGGATATTCGCACAGGTTCAAAAACCGTGATGGATTATCTGATCAAGCCGTTTAATAAGGCTAAAGAGGCTCTAAGAGAAAGATAATTCTTTTTTTAGTAACTTAAAGAGGGAAAGAATTAAAAAGAATGTATAAAACTCGAGAAATTTCCTGTACAAACGTGTTTGATTATATCGAGGTATTTTACAATCGAATCAGGCGTTAATGCCTCTCGACAGGATAAGTCCAGAAGTCTTTGAGGCAGCTTCAAAATGAGGCTGTCTCATGTCTAGGATACTGGAATCCGAAATTTACTAATATTAAAAGCCTAGCTAACGAGTTTTATAATAACCCGATATCGAGGATAAGAAATGGATTTGAAAAACAGGATAATTCTTTCTATCAAAAAAGAACCGGATTATAAATACATGATCGTATTTTATCCCCTCATTTAACATAATGGCCGTTATACGAAATTTTCAAAAAAATACAGTAAAAATGGGAGCTTAAAGCTCCCATTTTTGACTTCGCATAAGATGTATTATGTGTAAGCATCCGGCTAACACAGCCTTACCAAGCGATCCTATAAGCCTTAATTTAGTTCCCACCTAAAAACAAGTGGGGACTTAATCCATGAACATGGATATATATTCAGCAACACCTCCTGTTGCTAAAAAACGCCGAAAATACAGCAAAGAATTCAAACTCAGTATTGTCAATGCCTGCAAAAATCCTAATACCTCGATCGCTTCGGTCGCACTGCAACATAGTATTAATGCCAACCTTGTCAGTCGTTGGATCAGGATCTTCAGCCATCATGAGGGTGCCGTGCAGGATCCTACTCATGTGAATCCAGCATTTATTGCTTTGCCTTACACTGCTGCAATCAGCCAACCTATTGATGAGAGGATCACGTTGTGTATCACCGTGCCTCATACGAATAATGATATTCAGCTAAAATGGCAGACATCAGAAATACCTGCCTTGGCAGAATTACTCAAGGCACTTGCAACATGATCCGCATTGATGAAATCTGGTTGTCTACTCAGCCCATGGACATGCGTGCAGGTATGGATACGACCATGGCTCAGGTGGTGAGAGCCTTTGGCTACATCAAACCGCATTGTGCTTACCTGTTCTGTAATAAACGTGGCCATCGCATGAAAGTGCTGGTACATGATGGATTGGGCATCTGGCTGTGTGCCCGGCGGCTGGAACAGGGCAAATTTCACTGGGCTCAAGTTCACCAAGGTGAAACCGTGGCCCTCAGCCCGGAACAGTTACAGGCACTGATCCAAGGTTTGCCCTGGCAGCGCATTGGACGACAGCAGGTGGTGACGATGCTTTAAACCAGGCTCGACCATTCTGCTATTCTCCAAACGTTCTATTTCATTCTTCTCATGACCTCAGGCATACTGCGGTCATGAATACGCTGCCTGACTTAAGCCAACTGACCCATGAACAACTGCTGGAATTCACCAGGCAGTTGGCGCTG
Source organism: Acinetobacter sp. ACNIH1 (assembly GCF_002934695.1). Classification (NCBI taxonomy): domain Bacteria; kingdom Pseudomonadati; phylum Pseudomonadota; class Gammaproteobacteria; order Moraxellales; family Moraxellaceae; genus Acinetobacter; species Acinetobacter sp. ACNIH1. The sequence goes on from NZ_CP026426.1 coordinate 123,496, forward strand.
CAGCATCAGTCTCTAGCACAATCAAACCAACAATTGGATGCCAAAGTTCAACATCTTTCTATTCTCAATCAAAAATACGAGCATGAACTGGCGCTGTTTAAAAAGCACAAATTCGCCCAAAAGAATGAACACTTAACGGCAAAACAAATCCATCTCTGGGATGAAGCGGTTGAAGAAGATATTGCCGCGGTTGATCTAGAACTGGAACGGCTAAATGCAGATAAAACCAATGCAGCGACACAGAAAGCCAAAACCAATAAACCTAAACGTCGACCACTGCCAGATCATCTACACACCATCCGTATTGAGCATGAACCTGCATCAACCCAATGTGCTTGTGGCTGCCAACTCCGTCGTATCGGCGAAGATGTCAGTGAAAAACTGCATTTCAGACCGGCACAGTTCTATAAGGAACAGCATGTGCGTGGTAAATGGGTCTGTGATCAGTGTGACACTCTAACTCAGCAAGCGATGCCCGCCTATGTGATTGATAAAGGCATTGCTTCACCTGAATTGCTCAGCCATGTGCTGGTATCGAAGTATGCCGATCATTTGCCGCTGTACCGTCAGCGCCTGATCTATCAGCGGGCTGGCATTGATCTGTCCAGATCCACTTTATCTGACTGGATAGGTCGCTGCGGTGTAGAACTGGAACCTCTGGCCAATGCCTTAAAAGAGGTGGTGCTGCAACAGCGGGTGCTGCATGCAGATGAAACACCGGTCACCATCATGCGGATGGGTGAGAATAATAAAAAACCGAAGAAAGGTTATGTCTGGGCCTATGCCACCACACAGTATAATCCAGTTCAGGCGGTGATCTATGACTTTCAGGATAGTCGTTCAGGCCAGCATGCTGAAGAGTTCTTGAAAGGCTGGCAGGGCTATCTAGTCTGTGATGATTACAGTGGTTATAAAGCACGTTTTAAATCAGGCCAGGTGATTGAGGTGGGGTGCATGGCCCATGCACGTCGTAAATTCCATGAACTGCATGTAACTGGGAAAAGTCAGGTTGCTGAACAGGCCTTAGTGCTGATTCAGAAACTGTATGCGATAGAAGCAGAACTCAGGAAAAAGACCGATGGTACAGCGGAAGACCGCCGCGAATACCGACAACAGCATAGTCAACCAGTGATGCAACAACTATATGAATGGCTCAACCAACATCATCTGACAGTGCCATCGAGTTCTCCCACCGCCAAGGCTATCAATTACACTCTGAAGCGTTGGCCAGCCTTAAGCCGCTATCTGGATGATGGCAATCTACCGATATGCAACAATTGGGTAGAGAATCAGATGCGTCCCTGGGCGTTGGGACGCAAGAACTGGCTGTTTGCAGGTTCGCTGCGCAGTGGTCAGCGAGCGGCAAACATCATGACTTTAATCCAGTCAGCAAAGCTGAATGGCTTGGATCCGTATGCCTATTTAAGTGATGTGCTGAAAAGGTTACCGACACACAAAGTGACCCAAATTGAAGAATTGCTGCCGCACTGCTGGAAACCTAAATCGAATTAAAAAATAGGTATGGGATTCAGCGGACGCTTACTATTATGTTAATTTTATAAAGTCTTAAAAATTACAATCTCTTTGGATATTCTTTCAATGATTTTATATATATACAGCTATGTAGTTAGAAATCCTTTCCATAGTGAAACTAGAATTGATTTAAAAAAGATTAGTTGGGAAGAACTATCTATCTTAATTAATAAAGTTTTTTTTCATGGGGGGGAGATTAATATTACTAAAGCCAGTACACAGTATAATGAAGCATATTCAACCCTTACTTATAATGATTTAGATAGTTACAGCCTAGTGTGTGATGAAAGATATGGGTATCTACTTGGATGTAGTATTTTTGAGAATGATGAATATCCAGAAGGGAGCTACCTTCGTTTAATAAATAAAAATGAAGTACTATCTGAAAAAATATATACCTTTGCACCTTTTGATGATGAGTGGAGTGCACGATACGTTAATCAGGACATAGAAATTGCTTTAAAAATATTTAAAGAAATTTACAATCATGGATATCTCTCAACTGAATCTAAGCAACTGTTTAAAGATAATTTAACTTCTTAGCATAATACTGCTTATACGAAATTTTTTAAAAATATAGTAAAAATAGTATCTTAAAGCTCAACGTTTTAACTTGGCATAACGTGTATTATGTTAATTTTAGGAAATCTTAAAACTAATTTTCAGATTTATCCCACCAACTTTGAGCTAAATCAGTATTTTTAGGGATACCTATACCATCACGATACATAACGGAAAGACTTCGCATTGCTTGCTTGTTACCTAACTTCGCAGCCTTTTCACGAAGCTCCAAAGCTTTATTAAAATTAACGTCTATTCCGCTATCTTCGCGAGTATATAAATCAGCTAATTCAATCATTGATTCAGCATGGCCATTTTCTGAGGCTTTCTGAAACCACTTAAAAGCTTTTTGGAAATGTTCTAAGGAATCGTTTTTGTCATCTTCTTCCATTAATTTAGCATATGTAACATAACCATCGGCTAACCAAAACATTGCTGCTATATTTCCATTTTCAGCTGATTTAATAGCCCAAATTTCAGCTTGATTTTCATCTGAATCAACACCATGGCCATATAGATAAATCTCAGCTAATTCTAACTGGGCAGAAGTATCTCCATTTTCAGCTTTCGCTAATAAATCATTAGAAAAAACAGGTTCGGCAAATGTTTCCATTGAAAGGCATACTCCTAAAGCCATAAAAATATTTGTTAATTTATTCAATTTTTAACTTTTAAATTAAACTGTTAGGTCTGTACATTTTTATATCATATCCAAAAGAAAACTCTAAAATTACAGTATATTTTTAGCCTATTTAACATAATACAGATTATACGAAGTACACCTGTATATTAATTTAAATATCAATGACTTAAAAATTTATTCATGACGAAGAAAAGGCAAAAAATCGGCTTTTGTAATAAGTTGGTGAGTTTTTAAGCATATCTGTAACATTTTACCAGTAAAATTGGCTAAAAAACGATCAATTTGGCAATCAGTGCCCATTTCATGCGGATCCAAGTTGTGAAACTATCCCCAATTGCTGTGGATAAAATTTAGGCTATTTTGTACGCTTTGGCTCACATCAATCTCGGCTCTTTGCTGCTATCCGGAATACTGGAATTTTCCTATGATGAACTCATCGGGAACAGGATGTTCCAAACAACAAGAATAAGAAAGATCGCACCAGGAGTGTGAGGTAAGACAGGAGTCATACCTAGCAACCCAATATGAGAAACCCTGGCAGGATGCCGGGGTTTTTTATTATCTAATTTTTTAAATCAAGGTTGGATGAGCATCCAGAATGCGGATCAGCGTTGCTGCTGGGCCAGTTGGATAGCGACGGCCTTGTTCCCAGTTTTGTAGGGTTTTCGCGCTGATATGCAAACGTGCTGCAAATTCACTTTGGCTTAAGCCAGTCTTTTCTCGTACTTCTTTAATATTCGGCAATTCAAGTTCTGTGTGAATAGCCACCGATTTTGTAGACACCTTTTAGTTAGATAAAAAAGCAATTTTTTTGATCTTTAAAGAATGAGGATATAAGCTGTTTAAAACTTAATTCTAATTGCTTAATAGGTGAAAAATGAAATTAGCAGAAGCTCTCTTACTTCGAAGTGATCAACAAAAAAAAATTATTTCACTAAAACAACGTATCAATGCAAATGTATTGGTACAAGATGGTGATCAACCATCTGAAGATCCAAATGAACTACTAAAACAAGTATTTTCCTTAATTCAAGAATTTCAAAAATTAAGTTATGCAATTCATGAAACTAATGCTTTAACAAAATTAAATGATGGCCGTTCTCTACTTGCTTTATTGACTTTACGTGATGAATTTGTAGAACAGCACAAAACCCTAACTGCAGCAATAAGTAATACATCTCGTGAATCTGATCGTTATAGTACGCGGGAAATAAAGTGGCATAAAGTTATTCCAGTTTCATCATTACAAAAACAAGCTGATGATATTAGTCTTAAATTACGTGATTTAAACGTGTTAATTCAGTCGAATAATTGGAAAATTGATTTGATTGAAGCCTAATAGTCCTTTAGATATAATCAAGTTGAACATACTGGGCGAGTACAAGATCCCTTACTTCCACAACATAGGATTGTAAATAAAATGTAGTGGCTTGCAAAGCAAGTGGATAAGCTTAAAATTTTAGGTACAAATTAATCCATCACTTGGCATAACTCAAATCTTTGTGCAAACAAAGTTACACGTTACTTATAACTACCATGTACTGACAGTATGTTCACCTCAATTACTAAAAATAAAGAAATGAGCAAGCATCAGCTCAACTACATTTCTATTTTTAATTTCAATTCGGCTTTGTTGTATAAAGAGCTGAAAGATAGACTTTGAAAATTATAAAAATCGGAAATTTATGATATAAAAAATGTGCTCGACGATGTCGAAAAGCCGACTTGGAAACAAGTCGGCTTTTTTAAACAACTTTGTAATATTCTCTAAATGATAATGGTTTAAAAAGTAGGTATTTATTGATTTTTACTATTTTATCAAAGACTCTATTTCGAAAGCTATCCCTCAATTTTTGTGGGTTAGAGCTTACAAAGATATCGGCTTTTTTTGGTTATTTGGAATAGGACTAAGTTGCCTAACAGATTGGTATATATCACAATTTTATTATTTATATGATTTATATAAAATAAGCAAAAAGAATTTCATTATAAGGAAATCATGAGAAAAAAGATTACCTATCTAGCTGGGGCTATGACCATAGTTTTACTAATAGCGGTGATTAAACATGAAAATGAAGTAAAGGGGGATGAACAATTTAGATATTTAGATTCCATAGCATCTAAGCAACCTTAGTAAAATTGCACTTATATTTAGAAATACTAGATCATATAAAAACCATTATTTAACATAAAATCTCTTATATGAAATTTGAATACAAGTCCCAGTTAGCTTCAATCCTGGCTTACTTTACGTTTTATAATTTTAAAAGTTCGTCGTTCCGTAAGCGTCCGCTGAATCCCATGCCTATTTTTTAATTTTGGTCGGATTTCCAGCGGTGTGGCAGTAATTCTTCTATTTGGGTGACTTTATGCGTCGGCAGCCTTTTCAGCACATCACTTAAATAGGCATACGGATCCAGTCCATTCAGCTTTGCTGACTGGATTAAAGTCATGATATTGGCAGCTCGTTGGCCGCTGCGCAGCGAGCCAGCAAACAGCCAGTTCTTACGTCCCAACGCCCAGGGGCGCATCTGATTGTCGGGTAGTCAGACGCAGTTACCTACGTCCAACCCCCTAAGAACCGTGCATGCGAGTTTCCCAGCACACGGCTCAAGCCTCTGCTAAGGCGCCATTCGGCACCCGGTTATACATCGTTGACATTGGCAAACTGAACACTCCTCGGACAATACAGATGGTAAATCTCAAGATTAGCAACTGCATCCGTTCCACCATGACTTAGCTTCACAATATGACGGCTGTGCCATGGTGTATCTTTGGTGACTGGTTTAAGACAGGCGCAGCAGCGACCACCTTGTTTTAGCCACACCCGATACAGCTTGGCTCGCCCCTTTGCGGAGACCAGCATTCTTTTACCCCATCGGGATTCGAAGTACTCATCCCATGCGGGGTCATGAGGGTTAGCAGCAGCCTTGATCTTGATATGTCGCACAATTGGCGTGTCCGAGGCAGACACTAATGTGTATTGTCGCTTCCGACCATCGGCGGACTGTTCATCACATGAGAACACCCATCGACGCGCTCCTTGTACTTTGAAATACCGATCTTTGACCCATCGGAGTGTCTTGCGAGGGTGGCGACGTACAGCCCATCGCCAGAGCATTTCCCACACTGCGTTGTCTACCTGGTTGAAAACCTTCTTGGCAACGACATGACTATGATAGTTGGCCCAACCCCTTAGAATCGGGTTGAGCAAACCGATCAAAGTGGCCTGTCGTGTCGCTTTGTTTGCATTGATTAATGCTCGCAGCTTGTCAAGATGAGCGCTGATGTTTGCCTTTGACGGCTTGATCAGTAGCTTGCCGTTGTACTTACGTACGTTCCAGCCAAGAAAATCGAACCCGTTCCCTATGTGCGTGATTTTGGTCTTTTCCTGAGAGAGCACGAGACCGCGCTGCGCCAGAAATTCAACCACGGCAGGACGAACTTCATTTTCGAGCCACTCTTTAGAATACCCCGTGATGATGAAATCATCCGCATACCGTACCAGTTGCAGCTTTTTGCCTGTCCATTTGGCGTTAGAGAACCTCTTCGCCAGCATCGTTTCCAGTCCGTCCAAGGTCATGTTGGCCAGCACCGGGGAGATAATACCTCCTTGCGGTGTTCCGGAACGACTGGGAAACAGCTTGCTTTGGTAGACGTAACCGGCTTTGAGCCATTTCCGTAGAATCACCTTGTCCATTGGGAGGTTGGCGATCATCCAGTCATGGCTGATATTGTCGAAACAGCCTTGAATGTCACCCTCTAGCACCCACTCCGCACTTACTTTTCTTGACAGCACACCAAAGCACTGTGCTGCAGCATCCGCGGTTGAGCGTTGCGGTCTGAACCCATAAGAGTTCCGATCAGCGATGGTCTCCGCGATGGGTTCCAAAGCCAGCAGATGGAGCGCCTGCATGGCCCGGCATTTCATCGTGGGTATCCCGAGAGGTCTCATCTTGCCATTTTTCTTCGGAATAAGGACTCTCCGAAGCGGAAGGGGCGTGTAACCTCGCCTCTTCAACGACATCATCGCACCGGTCTTGGCCTTGGGTGTATTCCAAGTCACCTTGTCGACCCCAGCCGTGTTTTTGCCTTTGTTTTCAGACACTCGTTTGACGGCCAATGCTTTGCCACTAAACGAGTGAGTCAGCAGCCATTGCAAAGCTTTCGCCTTGTTATGCCTGCCGTCTTGTACCGCCTTCACAATACGCGCTTGCAGCCCTCTGACATGACGCTGTACAGCAATCCAATCGATGCTGTCCCACGATGTGCTGGAAGGTGCACACGCTGATACTGCTGCATTCATTTGCTCTCCCTCCATTAAAAGGGTTCTACACACTCTCTTGTGATGAGAGACCATAAGGACGTCAGCCCGCTTTCGCGTGGGGTAATGTTTCAACCTCTATCCAACCCATTACAGACTGGCATTCGCTTTTTCCTCGTTCCTTCGCCCGCATCACCATGGGCAGTTTTTGCAAACTGCTTTCCCAATGGGAGTAATACGGGATTTCCACGTTCCGCTTACTGAAGTACATCGGCTTAGGTGCCTGCTATCGACCGGGAGGCGTATGGGTCACGAATGCGTAGTCGAAAGACGCAATTCCCACCTCCATTACCGTTTTGGTTCGAGCGTATCAGCCATTTCCGCTCGTTCAACTTAACGATCGTTACGCAGATTCACATGTGTTCACCATACCGATTATCTAGCCCTTGTCCGGCTATGGCTGCCAGAAGGGTACGCCTCTCACGATTGATACCCCGCACCTTGCGGTGCCTCGTTACATTGTCGAAGGCGCTCTTTATTCAGCCTTCTAGATTCACCCGGTGACACGGGTGGTTCCCGCAGGGGGAACAACTTCATTAAGCGACTTCGTGTCGCACTTCAATCCAGTTATTATCTATAGGCAAATTGCCATCATCCAGATAGTGGCAGAGTGCCTGCCAACGTTTTAGGCTGTAATTGATCGCCTTGGCAGTTGGAGAACTCGATGGCACCGCCAGATAATGTTGGTTGAGCCATTCATACAGTTGTTGCATCACCGGTTGGCTATGCTGTTGCCGGTATTCGCGGCGATGTTCTGCTGTACCATCGGTCTTTTTCCTGAGTTCTGCTTCTATGGCATACAGTTTCTGAATCAGCACTAATGCCTGTTCAGCGATCTGACTTTTCCCGGTCACATGCAGTTCATGGAATTTACGACGTGCATGTGCCATGCAGCCCACCTCAATGACCTGGCCTGATTTAAAGCGTGCTTTATAACCACTGTAATCATCACAGACCAGATGGCCCTGCCAGCCATTCAGGAACTCTTCAGCATGCTGACCTGAACGGCTATCCTGAAAGTCATAGATCACCGCTTGAACTGGATTGTACTGTGTGGTGGCATAGGCCCAGACATAACCTTTCTTCGGTTTTTTCTCATTCTCACCCATCCGCATGATGGTGACCGGCGTTTCATCGGCATGGATCACCCGCTGTTGCAACACCACCTGTTTTAAGGCATTAGCCAGAGGTTCCAGTTCCACACCGCAGCGACCAATCCAGTCAGATAAAGTGGATCTGGACAGATCAATGCCAGCCCGCTGATAGATCAGGCGCTGACGGTACAGCGGCAAATGATCGGCATACTTCGATACCAGCACATGGCTGAGCAATTCAGGTGAAGCAATGCCTTTATCAATCACATAGGCGGGCATCGCTTGCTGAGTCAGAGTGTCGCACTGATCACAGACCCATTTGCCACGGACATGCTGTTCCTTGTAGAACTGTGCCGGTCTGAAATGCAGTTTTTCACTGATATCTTCGCCGATACGACGTAACTGGCAGCCACAACTGCATTGGGTTGATGCAGGTTCATGCTCAATACGGATGGTGTGTAGATGATCTGGCAGCAGTCGACGTTTAGGTTTGTTGACTGTGGCTTTCTGTGTCGCTGCATCGGTTTTATCTGCATTTAATCGTTCTAATTCCAGATCAACGGCTGCGATATCTTCTTCGACCGCTTCGTCCCATAGATGGATTTGTTTTGCGGTGAGATGTTCGTTTTTAATGCCGAATTTGTGCTGTTTAAATAGTGCGAGTTCATGCTCGTATTTTTGATTGAGAATAGAAAGATGCTGAACTTTGGCATCCAATTGCTGGTTTGATTTTTCTAATTCTTGATTTGATTGTGCCAGAGACTGATGCTGCATCGCCAACTGCCGGGTAAATTCCAGCAGTTGTTCATGGGTCAGTTGGCTTAAATCAGGCAGCATTTTCATGACTGCAGTATGCCTGAGGTCATGACGCAGAGGAAATAGAACGTTTGGAGAATAGCAGAATGTAGCAGCCTGGTTTAGAGCATTGTTACCACTTGCTGTCGTCCAATGCGCTGCCAGGGCAAACCCTGAATTAGTGCCTGTAACTGTTCTGGACTGAGAGCTACGTTTTCACCCTGGTGAACTTTAGCCCAGTGGAATTTTCCCTGTTCCAGCCGCCTGGCACACAGCCAGATGCCTAGTCCATCATGTACCAGCACTTTCATACGATGGCCACGTTTATTACAGAACAGGTAGGCGCAATGCGGTTTGATTGAGCCAAAGGCTTTCATAATCTGCGCCATGGCCGTATCCATACCCGCACGCATGTCCATGGGCTGGGTAGACAACCAGATTTCATCGATACGGATCATTTGATCAAGCCCTGAAGTAAAAGCAGTAATTCAGTTGCAGACCCCACCGGCCATTCGATTTCGATCATCTGATCCCTTACTGAACCTTGTTCATCATGTAATGGAATCCTAATATGAGCGGTAGCTTTCTTCTCTGGCACAGGTGGCGGAGGTGCTTCTTGTTTGACTGGCGTCGGGTGAAGAATGACGGGAAGGAAGTCGGTCTGTGGAATGGATGAGATTGTTAATGATGGAACCATTGATCTGGACTGACGAATCCATTTATGCAACAGATTGGCATTGATCTGATGTTGCATTGCGACCTTAGCCACCGATGTATCTGGCTGCTGGCATTGCTGAATAAGTTGATGTTTAAATTCAGCCGTGAAGGTTCGACGGTAAGCGTCCGCTGAACACACCTTATGAATTCGTCCTATAAGCCTTAATTTAGTCCCCACTTAAAAACAAGTGGGGACTAAAATTTATGACTACAAATCACCAGACATCCATCGCATCTCTTGCGAAAAAACGAAGAACATACAGTGCTGAATTTAAACAGCAGATCGTTCAGGCTTGTAAAGCACCGGACGTTTCAATTGCTTCGGTCGCTTTGCAACATGGATTGAATACAAATCTCGTATCCAAATGGATTCGCTTAATTGATGCTAAGCCAGGGAATGATCGCTCACCACTACCGAATAAACCTGCATTTATTGCCTTATCCTGCTCTGCACCATTAGATCCTACTCCTACTGACATGTTAACGGTTCAAATTACTTTACCCCACTCAAAAGCAGAAATTGGCTTGAAATGGCAAGTATCAAAAATATCTGCTTTAGCAGAATTACTCAAGGCACTGGCAACATGATCCGTATCGATGAAATCTGGTTGTCTACCCAGCCCATGGACATGCGAGCAGGAATGGATACGGCCATGGCTCAGGTGGTGAGAGCCTTTGGCTACATCAAACCGCATTGTGCTTACCTGTTCTGTAATAAACGTGGCCATCGCATGAAAGTACTGGTGCATGATGGACTGGGGATCTGGCTGTGTGCCCGGCGGCTGGAACAGGGCAAATTTCACTGGGCTAAAGTTCACCAGGGTGAAAGCGTAGCCCTCAGCCCGGAACAGTTACAGGCACTGATCCAGGGTTTGCCCTGGCAGCGCATTGGACAACAGCAGGTAGTGACGATGCTCTAAACCAGGTTGGTGCATTCTGCTATTCTCCAAACGTTCTATTTCCTCTGCGTCATGACCTCAGGCATACTGAGGTCATGAATACGCTGCCTGACTTAAGCCAACTGACCCATGAACAACTGCTGGAATTCACCAGGCAGTTGGCGCTGCAGCATCAGTCTCTAGCACAATCAAACCAGCAATTAGATGCCAGAGTTCAACATCTTGAAGTCACCAATCAGCAATTAGATTCTAAAGTTCAACATCTTTCTATTCTCAATCAAAAATACGAGCATGAACTCGCACTATTTAAACAGCACAAATTCGGCAGTAAAAACGAACATCTCACTGCAAAACAAATCCATCTCTGGGATGAAGCGGTCGAAGAAGATATTGCAGCCGTTGATCTGGAACTGGAACGGCTGAATGCAGATAAAACCGATGCAGCGACAGAGAAAGCCACAGTCAACAAACCTAAACGTCGACTGCTGCCGGATCATCTACACACCATCCGTATTGAGCATGAACCTGCATCAACCCAATGCAGTTGTGGCTGCCAGTTACGTCGTATCGGCGAAGATATCAGTGAAAAACTGCATTTCAGACCGGCACAGTTCTATAAGGAACAGCATGTGCGTGGCAAATGGGTCTGTGATCAGTGTGACACCCTGACTCAGCAAGCGATGCCTGCCTATGTGATTGATAAAGGCATTGCTTCACCTGAACTGCTCAGCCATGTGCTGGTATCGAAGTATGCCGATCATTTGCCGCTGTACCGTCAGCGCCTGATCTATCAGCGGGCGGGAATCGAGCTTTCTAGATCAACGTTATCTGACTGGATAGGTCGCTGCGGTGTAGAACTGGAGCCTCTGGCCAATGCCTTAAAAGAGGTGGTACTACAACAGCAGGTGCTGCATGCAGATGAAACACCGGTCACCATCATGCGGATGGGTGAGAATGAGAAAAAACCGAAGAAAGGTTATGTCTGGGCCTATGCCACTACACAGTACAATCCAGTTCAGGCGGTGATCTATGACTTTCAGGATAGTCGTTCAGGCCAGCATGCTGCAGAGTTCTTGAAAGGCTGGCAGGGCAATCTAGTCTGTGATGATTACAGTGGTTATAAAGCACGCTTTAAATCAGGCCAGGTCATTGAGGTGGGCTGCATGGCCCATGCACGTCGTAAATTCCATGAACTGCATGTGACCGGGAAAAGTCAGGTCGCTGAACAGGCCTTAGTGCTGATTCAGAAACTGTATGCGATAGAAGCAGAACTCAGGAAAAAGACCGATGGTACAGCGGAAGACCGCCGCGAATACCGACAACAGCACAGCCAACCGGTGATGCAACAACTGTATGAATGGCTCAACCAACATTATCTGACGGTGCCATCGAGTTCTCCAACCGCCAAGGCCATCAATTACAGTCTGAAGCGTTGGCCAGCCTTAAGCCGCTATCTGGATGATGGCAATCTACCCATTGACAATAACTGGGCAGAGAACTCAATGCGTCCCTGGGCATTGGGCCGTAAGAACTGGTTGTTTGCAGGTTCGCTGCGCAGTGGACAGCGAGCGGCAAATATCATGACTTTAATCCAGTCAGCAAAGCTGAATGGGTTGGATCCGTATGCCTATCTCAGTGATGTGCTGAAAAGGTTGCCGACACATAAAGTGACCCAAATAGAAGAATTACGTAAGCGTCCGCTGAACACACCTTATGAATTCGTCCTATAAGCCTTAATTTAGTCCCCACTTAAAAACAAGTGGGGACTAAAATTTATGACTACAAATCACCAGACATCCATCGCATCTCTTGCGAAAAAACGAAGAACATACAGTGCTGAATTTAAACAGCAGATCGTTCAGGCTTGTAAAGCACCGGACGTTTCAATTGCTTCGGTCGCTTTGCAACATGGATTGAATACAAATCTCGTATCCAAATGGATTCGCTTAATTGATGCTAAGCCAGGGAATGATCGCTCACCACTACCGAATAAACCTGCATTTATTGCCTTATCTTGCTCTACACCATTAGATCCTACTCCTACTGACATGTTAACGGTTCAAATTACTTTACCCCACTCAAAAGCAGAAATTGGCTTGAAATGGCAAGTATCAGAAATATCTGCTTTAGCAGAATTACTCAAGGCACTTGCAACATGATCCGCATTGATGAAATCTGGCTTTCTACCCAACCTCTGGATATGCGAGCAGGGATGGATACGGCCATGGCTCAGGTGGTGAGAGCCTTTGGCTACATCAAACCGCATTGTGCTTACCTGTTCTGTAATAAACGTGGCCATCGCATGAAAGTGCTGGTACATGATGGACTGGGCATCTGGCTGTGTGCCCGGCGGCTGGAACAGGGAAAATTCCACTGGGCGCAGGTTCACCAGGGTGAAAGCATGGCGATCAGTCCGGAACAGTTACATGCACTGATCCAGGGTTTACCTTGGCAGCGCATTGGACGACAGCAGGTGGTGACGATGCTCTAAACTAGGCTGGTCCATTCTGCTATTCTCCAAACGTTCTATTTCCTCTGCGTCATGACCTCAGGCATACTGCGGTCATGAATACGCTGCCAGACTTAAGCCAACTGACCCATGAACAACTGCTGGAATTTACCAGACAGTTGGCAATGCAGCATCAGTCTCTGGCACAATCAAATCAAGAATTAGAAAAATCAAACCAGCAATTGGATGCCAAAGTTCAACATCTTTCCATTCTCACGCAAAAATACGAGCATGAGCTCGCACTATTTAAACAGCACAAATTTGGCAGTAAAAACGAACATCTCACCGCAAAACAAATCCATCTGTGGGACGAAGCGGTTGAAGAAGATATTGCAGCCGTTGATCTGGAACTGGAACGGCTGAATGCAGATAAAACCGATGCAGCGACAGAGAAAGCCACAGTCAACAAACCTAAACGTCGACTGCTGCCGGATCATCTACACACCATCCGTATTGAGCATGAACCTGCATCAACCCAATGCAGTTGTGGCTGCCAGTTACGTCGTATCGGCGAAGATATCAGTGAAAAACTGCATTTCAGACCGGCACAGTTCTATAAGGAACAGCATGTGCGTGGCAAATGGGTCTGTGATCAGTGTGACACCCTGACTCAGCAAGCGATGCCCGCCTATGTGATTGATAAAGGCATTGCTTCACCTGAACTGCTCAGCCATGTGCTGGTATCGAAGTATGCCGATCATTTGCCGCTGTACCGTCAGCGCCTGATCTATCAGCGGGCGGGCATTGATCTGTCCAGATCTACTTTATCTGACTGGATAGGTCGCTGCGGTGTAGAACTGGAGCCTCTGGCCAATGCCTTAAAAGAGGTGGTGCTGCAACAGCGGGTGATCCATGCCGATGAAACGCCGGTCACCATCATGCGGATGGGTGATGATGAGAAAAAACCGAAGAAAGGTTATGTCTGGGCCTATGCCACTACACAGTACAATCCAGTTCAAGCGGTGATCTATGACTTTCAGGATAGCCGTTCAGGTCAGCATGCAGAAGAGTTCCTGAATGGCTGGCAGGGCCATCTGGTCTGTGATGATTACAGTGGTTATAAAGCACGCTTTAAATCAGGCGATGTCATTGAGGTGGGCTGCATGGCGCATGCACGTCGTAAATTCCATGAGCTACATGTGACTGGGAAAAGTCAGATCGCTGAACAGGCATTACTGATGATTCAGAAACTGTATGCGATAGAAGCAGAACTCAGGAAAAAGACCGATAGTACAGCAGAACACCGCCGCGAATACCGACAACAGCACAGCCAACCGGTGATGCAACAACTGTATGAATGGCTCAACCAACATTATCTGACGGTGCCATCGAGTTCTCCAACCGCCAAGGCCATCAATTACAGTCTGAAGCGTTGGCCAGCCTTAAGCCGCTATCTGGATGATGGCAATCTACCCATTGACAATAACTGGGCAGAGAACTCAATGCGTCCCTGGGCATTGGGCCGTAAGAACTGGTTGTTTGCAGGTTCGCTGCGCAGTGGACAGCGAGCGGCAAATATCATGACTTTAATCCAGTCAGCAAAGCTGAATGGGTTGGATCCGTATGCCTATCTCAGTGATGTGCTGAAAAGGCTGCCGACGCATAAAGCGACCCAAATAGAAGAATTACTACCACATCGCTGGAAATCCAACTCAAATTAAAAAATAGGCATGGGGTTCAGCGGACGCTTACAGAATTACTGCCACACCGCTGGAAATCCGACCAAAATTAAAAAATAGGCATGGGATTCAGCGGACGCTTACGTTCGACGGGGCTTTTTTAGCGTTGGTGCAGTGTCTATAACTGTCTTTAAATCCATAAATAGGTGTCCACTTAAATTTTAGTGGACACTATCGCGGTATTAATGAGTTAGAAAAAGTGGGGCTCAGCGGACGCTTACGTCGTTCCGCAAATCGGTGAGCTAGGTCAGGATTCCGGCCGTCCAAGTGTTTAACCAAGATTGGCACACCATTCGGTGTGACTCTACTTCGTAGTTTCATAGGTTTTTTTAAGCCCGTATATCTTTTGGTGAAGATATACGGGATTCTATTCTTTATATTTCTGGGAAATAAAAGACCTGCTAATAGAATATTTATAGCGGGTTTCGTGCGCTATAATCTGTCAAGAAAAGCTTAGCTATTAATAAACCTCCCGGAGGAGGTTTAAACAATATTTTTTAGATCAGATCGAATATATTTTTTTATTTTTGGGGTGAATAAAACAATTATCTAAAGTTAATCTTATGACTTGCCCATCAACAATAATTTGATTAGAAGGTTGATATATATTTCCTCCAATATTTGAAGTCAAATTACTACTAGATTTAGGCTCATAAACTCTTTTTACAATAACCTCATCACCTTCATTATTCATGGCAGTAACATCTTCAAGTCTATGCTTAGAACACATATATACCTCTATTCTTTAATGATGAAATAGTAAACTCAATAAATCATAGCTAGATATAGATAATATCAAACAAATCACAACAGAACTGCAAATCTTTTTAGCTTGTACTCTATCTTCCAGGATATTTACCCATAAGAAAAGAAAAAACCCCTCAATATCTAGAATGCGAGGGGTAATGTGGTTGGCGAGGCTCGTATCAGCAAGGGATGGAAAGAACAAACTGGCTTTATCATGATTGATTCACAAAGTGTAAAAAACACAGATACTGCACGTGATAAAGGGTATAATGTTGGTAAAAAAGTTTCAGGCATTAAAAGACATATTATTGTTGATACTGAAGGTCTCCCGCATGGAATATTGGTTACGACAGCAGATAAAACAGATCGTCAAGGTGCGTTAGATACTATAACTTTGCATAAAGATAGCTTACAAAATGTAGAGGTTGTACTTGTTGATGGCGGTTATACAGGTGAACCCTTTTCTTTGGCTGTTAATAATTTAATCGGATCCCGAGTTGATGTAGCTAAAAGAAGTGAATTGCATAAATTTGCAGCCATTCCACAACGCTGGGTTGTGGAAAGATCATTTGCCTGGTTAGAAAAATGTAGAAGGCTCTGGAAAAACTGTGAAAAGTACCTAAATACGAACCTTCAGTTCATTAATTTAGCCTTTTTAAAGCTACTTTTGCATAGAAAATATTCTGGATAGGTTCTAAGGTGGGAAGTCTCAAGGAAGCATACTTCTTTGGCATCCACTTATTAGAAACTTATTAGAATATAGAGCAATGCGCAAAATACTTCATAGACATCAATGACTCTTGGACGTGTTTGTTTTCTTCCGCTCAATCGTAGCAGTTCAATTTCTTTAAAAGCTTCTCGACTAATGTTGCAGGGATATGGTTTTCTCATGAAGGGAATTTAACAAATTATTTTTTCAATTGCTAAAAAAGAATGAAATTAATACTGGATAGGCTCTTAGTTTGGCCAATAGATTCCCTCTATGGGCATTTTTTTGATATAGATACCCTAAAATAAATTCTTTAGCATTTCATAAGCAATGAGTATTAAGGCTGAGACCATCAGCAACACAAAAATGAGTTCCACTCTAGTTAACATCTTAGTTTCATTTACTTTTCACTTAATTTATATAGCAGTTAAGTCGTAGCATCAATGACATAACATGACATGGAAAATAATCAAAAAAGATAGAATCTAGATTTTTATTACATTTACTATCCGCATGCTTCAACAGCAGCTTTGAATATTTCACTTAACCTTTAAACTTTTTTAAAAGTTAAATGTATTTACATATGAGTTCTAAAATTTGATATAATTTATTAAAAATTTAGATTCTAAGTGTAAATAATGAGAAGCGCTAATATTCGACGTGATGGTTACTTAAAATTTCTGAATACATGGCAAAACCGTGATGTCATTAAAGTACTTTCAGGTGTACGTCGCTCTGGAAAATCCACCTTATTGGCGATGTTTCAACAAGACCTAAAAGCACAGGGTGTACAAGCCGAAAACATCATTGCCATCAACTTCGAATTTATGGAATTTGAAGAACTCACCGATTACCGTAAACTACATGATTATGTATTGTCCAAAGTTGATAAAAGTAAAAAAAACTATGTTTTTTTAGATGAAATACAACATGTTAACAATTTTGAGAAAGTGGTCGACTCTTTATATGTTCGGGATTATATCGATTTATATATTACAGGCTCAAACGCATTCTTTCTAAGTGGAGAACTTGCAACTTTACTTACAGGACGCTATATCGAGCAACATGTTCTACCTTTGTCATTCCAAGAATTTAAACAGTGGCATATTGAAAATAATCCGATCATCCAACAATTATCCAATCGTGATTTGTATGCCATGTATACGAGCAGTAGTTTCCCTTATACGCTTGCCATGACTAGCCAGCAAGAAACTTATGATTACTTGCAAGCGGTCTATGCCAGTGTAATGTTTAAAGATGTTATTCCCCGTTTGAATACTGCCGATATTAACTCTCTCGAGCGTGTCGCAAGATATTTGGCAAGCGTGACAGGCTCACCTATTTCCATCAATAAAATTAAAAATACCTTTGTTTCAAGTGGGGTTAAAATTTCATTTGAAACAGTAAAACGCTATATTCAAGGCTTACAGGACAGTTTGTTATTTTATAGTGCTGCCCAATTTAAAGTACGCGGGCGTGAGTTATTACAATCCTCTGAAAAATACTATTTAGTTGATGTCGGATTGCGCCGGATTATGTTGCCTGATGCTAATGCTGATCAAGGTCATATCTTAGAAAATGTAATTTATCTTGAGCTTATCAGACGAGGTTATACGGTCTATGTAGGGCGGGTTGATGAATATGAAATTGATTTTGTTGCTGTCGATACTTTACAGAATTTAACTTATTATCAAGTGGCGTTAGAAACGCTCAATGAGGAGACACTCAGCCGAGAGTTACGTCCATTACAGAAAATTTCTGATTCGTATCCCAAATATTTACTTACCTTAGACACGATAGGGGCTGAAGCAAATTATAATGGTATTGTAAAAATGAGTGCTCTCGATTGGTTGCTATCTGAAAATAAGTAAAGTTGAGGGTAGACATGGATACTCTTGTTTATTGATTAAAACTCAAAGACTTTTCAGCATCATCCAAGAATGTATTCAAGCATAATTTCTGCTCCAATTGTGATGGATCGATTTACCTCGATTCGATTGAGTCAGACCATCATGATTGAGCCAGAGTCGCTTACTGAAAGTAGCGAGAATTGCGCTGGTGTACTAGCTCAAACCTGATCTGACAGTTACCCATTTTTTATTGTGCCTGTCAGGTTAAATTTGAGCTAAATTTTTCTCAGCCCAAATCCGTTTTCCATCAAGTAAAGTTTCAAGTGGTGTACGACCACAGCACATCTTTCCTTGATGAGTCCGTTCAGTATTATAGAATTTCAGCCAATCGTCTAGATCAACCTGTAATTCTTCCAATGAGCTATAAAACTTCTTCCTGAACGTAATTTGATAGAACTCCTGCAAAATCGTCTTATGGAAACGCTCACATATACCATTTGTTTGCGGGGAAGCTGCTTTTGTCTTCGTGTGATCAATATCATTATCATTGACTGCCAGATACAACTCATAGTCATGTTGTTCTACCTTAGCGCATCCTCAGTACCTGAGATACCGTCTTGGTAGTCAATCAGGTTTTGAGATTATTCGACCACTAAATAATCTCTTTGATAGGCAGTCTGATGTTTTAAAACGCCATAACACAGATGTATAAGCTTGCGCATTGCAGCACCTAAAGCACACATTTTATTTTTACCCTGGCTTAATAATCGTTGATATAAAGCTTCAATGTGTGGATTATATTTAATCGCTGTTAATGCCGACATATACAATACTGAGCGTATTTTACTGTCACCTGCTTTTGATAAGTGACTTTGCTTGTTGACTGAACTGCCAGACAACTGATGTACTGGAACCAAACCTACATATGCAGCAGCTCGACTTGCTTTTTCAAACTTGTGCGAATGAAATAACCCCAACAGTAATAAGCCTGATCGTTCACCGATTGACGGAATAGTTTGCAGTAATTTCAAATCCTGTTTCAATGTTGGATCTTGATCTATGTGATTATTTATTAACTTATCAATATTTTCAAGTTGCTGATTTAAATACTCAATATTCTCTTCAAGTAATTTGATCACAACAACGGAGGTATGAGTGGACTGCGCCTTTTCAAGTCGATTCTTTTCCTGCAATAGACTACCTAGATAGACATCTCGTCTGCCTAGTAAAGCTTTTAATAATCTGACATTTTCAGGTTCAGGCTGCCATATGATTAACTTTGCGGTGTAACCATAACGTGAAAGAGCTTCACTATCAGCTTTATCCGTTTTATTTAGCATGGACATGGCTTTGGCAAAGGCTCTTACTCGTGAAGGATTAGCCACACAAACCTTTACACCTGCATCATATAGATAATATCCCAAATTCTCATGATAAACCGAAGTCGCTTCCATGATTGCTGTCACTTGATCAGGTTCAATTTTAAGAGTGATGAGCCATTTGAGCAGACTGCCAAAGCCACTTTCTGTATTGGTAAATATTTTATTTTTTCTTTTTCCAGTCAAACCTTGAGGGAAAATGCAACAATCTATTTTGGTTTTACTGACATCAATACCTAGCATAATCATGGTGATATTCCTTGAGTTTAAGCTATGATTTTTATCCCATTAACCATCATCTTACCTTGTGAATACAGCATCAAAGTGCTTAGTTACCGTTCAGAGTTGTATGAGGGATAAGGGCAAATTGTAGGTTTTATCTCAGATTCAAATTTAAGATTTTAGCAGCACTCCAAACTCTACAATTTGCGTATAGTGGTAGCTAAT
This sequence comes from Acinetobacter sp. ACNIH1, assembly GCF_002934695.1. Classification (NCBI taxonomy): domain Bacteria; kingdom Pseudomonadati; phylum Pseudomonadota; class Gammaproteobacteria; order Moraxellales; family Moraxellaceae; genus Acinetobacter; species Acinetobacter sp. ACNIH1. Next base: position 143,382 of record NZ_CP026426.1, read on the forward strand.
CACTATATCAATCAAGATACAAGAAGCACTGCTACGCAAGTGTGAGGATGCGAAGCATTGATAAGTCCTGAGATTGATAGAATGGCAACACACGATCATTGAGTAAATCAGCCGCTGTAATCGGTGTTTTTGTTGTATAGAGCTTGCAATGAGCGACCTTGCTATAAGTGTCGATGAATGTTTGTTGGTAGATTCGTCCAACACCTTTGAGATTCCCGACATAAAAGGTGTCTTGCGCGCCTAAATAGCCTGGATGAGCTGTTTCGATTTCACCACAAGCAACGTCATCCTCATGCTTACGTTCAAGTGCCGCAATCTGCTGATCATTTAATTCAATACCATCCTGTGCCACTTTAGCCTCAAGTGCTTTTAAACGCTTCTTAAAGTTCTCTAAATCGTGACGAAGCCATATAGAGCGAACCCCACTCCTTGAAACGAATACACCCTTCTTGCGTAATTCATTACTAGTACGGTGCTGACCATATGCGGGATATTGAATTGCGAAATCAATAACAGCCTGTTCAATAGCATCATCTACACGGTTTTTTGAATTTGGTACTCGACGGGACTTATTAATCAGTGCGTCAATATCACCAGACTTCACTAATTCTTGATAGCGATAAAATGTATCTCTTGAAACGCCCATCACTTTGCATGCTCTGGATACATTCTGAAGCTCTTTAGCTAAATTGAGCAGACCTACTTTGTGTTTAATGATTTGATTGTTAGTATGCAACATAAGAAAGTTACCTTTGTTTGATTAAGATTTCGACACCTTTATCAAAACGGGTAAATTTCTCTTTTTCAAGAAGAATGTACGATCAAGTCTGAACGAATACACTTAAATATTGAGGTTGCGCCGCTATAAATTGAATCTGATAGCCATATTTGTTTAACACCTTTTTTACCAGAGAAAAGTCTAGTCCGTGCCCATTTTCCTGGACAGATTTACACCTGAAACACTGTCCCAGGTACTGACTTTATTACATAAGAGCTTCAGAGGTTTATCTATTCTAAGTCACTGAAATTAAAATTAAAATATGCATATCGGCTGACTTAATTTCGTGAGTTTATTTAACACGGCTACACGTGCATGAATTTCATTCACCTGGCTATCAAAGCACTTTGCCGTTAATTTATCGCCTAATAGCTTGATACAGGCTATCTGGGTTTCTATCAAGCTTCGCCAATGTTAACCTGACCACTTTTTCCAAATAGCTCTAGCTAGATGTTTGACTGTTTTTATAATTCGTTTCTCTCTAAATATCCTGTTTTTTGATGTTTCCAAAATTTTGTATTTTTTAGAGGAATAACTGCATGTGTATCTTGATCTAAAATGACTTGTCGGCAGTGCTTGGTGTCATAAGCTTCATCTGTACAGATAGGATCAATTTGCTCATCCAATGAGATTTAATCAAGTAAATCTTCGAGTGCTTATTAATCATTTACATCATTTGTTATAAGCTGAACTGCACGTATTTGCAGCGCTTCAGCATCTATTATACCTATATGGAGTTCACGCTATTTTTGTCGATATTCAAGCTGATGCTTCTTACGCTCCCATTCCTTTCGCCTAGAAACTTCAAACCAGTAGATGGAGACCATCAAGATTTTTTTGATAAATAAAAAGCCCCCCAGTGGTAAGTTTTTGTAACAGGATCTTATTTAACTAAAAATCAGATGAATGTAAGACATATATAAAGTTATTGTTTAGTATACTTCGTTTAACTTATGTTCACCTGAAGTCTACTTCATTAATTAACGATTAGATAATCATCACTTATTACATTAACTTATTGCTTTTTTATAAATTAGAATTTATAGGTTCATTAACCTCCCTATAAAAAATTACTCTGTACACGACAAATTTCACAGAACCCTTATCCTATCAGGATTCTGCCTTCTTAAAATTGCCAAAATTTCCTTAAACTCTTCTTTTTTCCCAAAACCAATTAAACGCTGAATCGCCATTTGAACATAGTCTAAACCATAGCGAAATAAACTCATTGAGAGTCGTCCATGCTTCTTTATTTTTGTTACAGCTGCTATGATGAATGAGATCGAAAACTGAAATCCCCCACTAGAATTGTTGACTGGAGTCAAAATGAATAAAAAGCGGCCGGTTAATCTTGATATTCGAACCATTCAGCTTCCTCTCACGGCGCTTACATCGATTCTGCACCGGATTTCAGGAATTATGCTCTTTATTTTTCTGGGACTGATACTGTATATGCTGAGCAAATCGTTGGAGTCAGAAAAGGGTTTTAATGAAGTCAAGGAGATTTTTTCTTCACCTTTCGGCAAAGTTAGTTTCTGGTTGGTATACTCTTCATTTATTTATCATCTCGTAGCCGGAATTCGACACCTAGTTATGGATGTGGGTGTTGGTCATACTTTGAAAGGCAGCAATCGCGCCTCTACTATTGTTTTAGTAGTGTCGGGTGTTTTAATGGTTGCTGGCGCCGTATGGATTTGGTAGCTGTGGAGTCGTAATGCGTATTTACAAGGACTAAAAGCGTCCTTTAAAGCTAACTTACGAAAGTATTTATAATCGACGGTTCACGCTTAAACGGTTGAATCCTTTCGGGCTTCCGAATAGCTGTTAGCTGAAAGCTATCATGAGCTAAGTTTTCTGTGCATCATCAAATGTGTTAATGGGAGCGCCATAGTACTAGGTACAAATATGGCTCTAGGACAATGTTAGATGTTTTGGATTTTGAGGCGGATCGCTCTTATCGAAGATCGTCTAATTCGCTCTGAAGCGCAGGTTTTTTGAAACTATCACCTGGTTGGCACACTGTGCGAATCAACATCAGATATGAGAAAGCCAATCAGGTGAACACTACCCTCGAGGGCTCATCTGTCCAGTTAAAGCCTCGAGTCTTTCTGGGTGCGCAAAAGACAAGAAGGTTATATGGGAAAATTATGAGGCCTGGATACCATGCGTCATGGGCGTGCCGATGCTGTGAGTGACAGAGCGAGAAGCAAGTGAAAGTCCCTGAAGTAGGGGCGGGATGCGCCCGAGTGGCATTTTTTGTCTTAAGGTAGATCGCGTAGCTGTTCTTCAGAATAATCTTCAGAGCGTTGACGACAGCCATCGCTGTGCATTCCTCAAGAATAGAATGTGTCGGAAGGGTGGCGTCATTGGTGTTAGTCATCGCTTAGGATTTCTCAATCTGGCTTACACGGGCGCCTGTACCGATATCCCCGCGGATGGCGACGTATCGATGTTGAATTCCTCGCCAGACGAAGTGCAATGAGCTGCGGCTATAGGCTTGCGCAGCCTTAGATAGCCGGCCGTCGCAGGCGCGCCGGTTGGCCGGGATCTTCTTCTGCCCGTCAGGTGTCCGGTCGGAACTCCAGCACGAACGCTACGACCTTTTCGGCGGACATTTCGCACGGCTTCAACAATGTCCTATCTGATGTAACGCGGAAGAGGTTGAAGCTGACAATGTCAGTCCCGTCCAACTCCCTGGCGAACAGACTGTTGCGACGTCCGTCCCCAGATCGCCGGACGATCAAGCTGAAACGCCGGCCTTCATAAGTCCCTTCTCTGTATCCCTCCGCAAGCTTCGCGAAAGCGGCATCGAACTCGGAATGCTCCATGTCATCCATCCTTATTGATAGAACAGAGGCGCGGCGGGTGCGAGACCGCCAGTGCCGGGTCGCGCTAAGGTGCCGGGCAGATTCCTGCAGCCGACGAGGCCCGGGGTGGGCAGGATAATTGAGATGTCGGCGCCCGCATGGCTATCAGCGAAGTCGTCCGTCCAGTCTGCTAGGCAACGTCCACGCCTTTCCAGAAAGCGATGTAATCCCGGATACCCTCGGCATCCGGAGTGGGGGCGGGATAGGTCCAAGCGGCGTTCACGTTGAGCGCGTCACCCGCGCGAACATGAAAGAAGCGCGCGGCGCCTTTGATCGGACAGACAGATGTGTGCGGGCTCATCTCAAGCAGGCTCAGGTCGACTCCTGACGGTGGGAAGTAGTGATTTCCCTCGACGATGACTGTTTCGTCGCTTGTGGCGATAGTAGTGTCTTTCCAGATGGCTGAGACCAACGGACTCTCCTTTTGTATTCATCAACCGGCGAAGGCTCGCGGGCTGGCTGCCCCAAGCCGCACCTCCTCAGGTGGCAGGCGGGTTGCGCCCGAGAAGTTTGTCGAGCTCGCCTCTGACATCGAGCGCGAATAGCTCATCGGAGCCACCGATAAGGGTGCCATTGATGAAGATCTGCGGCACGGAGCTTCGCCCCGACGCTTCCGCCATGGCCTGCCGGTGAGCCGGATCCGCCTCAATATCGAGCTCCTTCCATCGCACGCCCTTTTCCTTGAGGAGCGCCTTCGCTCGGCGGCAGAACGGGCACCAATTCGTGGTGTACAGCAATACATCAGTTGTCATATTGCATCTCCGGCAGTTGCACGCGGATCGCTGTCATGGCGTTGATCTCCAATTCGCGGCGTTCAAAGATGGCGACTGCACCTTGGCCGACATCGGAGCAGATGCTGACGATTGGCCGCTATCCAGGCGACATGGCCCAAAGTGCTTTCACCGCCAGGCAGAGGCCGCACGCGCCTCCTGTAGCGCCGAGCCGATGCTCTAAGGTAACCGAGCCTCGATTGGGACGGAAGCGGTCCCGCTCGAATCGCCCATCATGCTGGTCGAGCATATCAGGACGACGGATAGTGCAGGAACTTTCAAATTGAGCTTGATGTCGAGCCAGGTATCGCGAGCGAAGGCGTTCTAGAGGCCGGGGGGTACGAAGACTGTGTTCGGCAAAACGGTTCACGTTGATCGCCAAAGCTTCCCAGGGCGCACGTCTACGATCGGCGCGACGTGAGATAGCTCGCGCCGCTAGCCCCCGTAGCGCTCCGTCTTGATGATGGAGGCGTCCAAGCCCGCCAGCAGCGCGCTATCGGTTGCGATGTTGACGAATCCATTAGACCCGCAGACGAACACTTGCGTCGGCTTTCCCTGAAGCCTGGTTAGAATTTCTTGGACCATCATGCCGTCGATCCGTCGCGCAAAGTCCGATGCGCGAACCGGTTTCTCGCGCGTAATCGCGAGCGCCAGGACGAACGCCGGATCGCTGATTTCGATGCAATGAAGTTCTTCTGAGAAGAGAACGTCCTCGGCGGTTCGTGCGGACAGGAGCAACGCTGTCGGAACGGCTTGGGCCAATGCGCGGCGCTGCCGGATCATTGCCATCAACGGCACGAGGCCGGAGCCTCCCCCGATCAACAGAACCGGATCTATGGCAGGCTCAGGCCAAAGGAAATGGCCACCGAGCGGACCGCGAACTTCGATTTCGTCACCAATCGCCGCGATGTCGTGAAAAAACGGCGAAACTTCGGCATCCGGCATGCGCTCGATAGCTATCTCGACGATCGGGGTCGAAACTGCCGATGACGCGATCGAGTAGCTGCGCATTGCACTGTAGCCGTCGGGCGCGGTCAGCCGGATATCGACGTGCTGACCTGCGGTGTGCGCGAACGGCTTGCTCAACCGAAGGAAGAAGCTCTTGATACTCGGTGTTTGCTGGATGATGTCGTCGATCACGCATGATTGCCACGAACGGACTTGCGCTTCGTTTTCAGTCATGGGTGTATCGTTGTTCGCGCCACGGATCGCCGTAGATGTGATAGCCGTGCAGCTCCCAAAAGCCGGCCTCGTCACGCGTCGTGAATTGCAGCGCATTCACCCATTTGGCGGATTTCCAGAAGTAAAGGTGCGGCACTAGAAGACGCGCCGGCCCCCCATGATCGCGGGAAAGTGGCTTGCCCGCATAACTGAGGGCGACCATCGCTTTCCCGGAAAGCAGATCCGTCAGAGGGACGTTTGTCGAATAATTATCGTAGCAGTGCGCCAAGACGAAATCGGTAGGCCGATCAAGCTCTGCATCTGCAAGGATGTCTTCAATGAGTACACCCTCCCAAACGGTATCCAGTTTGGACCAAGAGGTGACGCAGTGAATATCCTTTGTCACCTGGGTCTTTGGTAGAGTGTTGAATTCGCCCCAATTCCACGTTTTGACGGGCTTCGGACCAATTTTGACTGTGAATTTCCAGTCGGAGGGCTCTACCCTCGGCGTAGGGCCGGCCGACAGAACAGGGAAATCCTCCACCAGATGCTGACCTGGCGGAATCCGATCGGACTGGTCGCCTGAACCGCGACCGGTGAAACCTCTGGTGACCATAGTGACCCCTCTTGCTCGATACGGCAGACCGAAGCCGGCCTTCATTTCAGTACTCTGCGTAAAGCATTTGCCCGCACATCCGCCGAATAAGCCAATCGACTAAAAATCAGATACAGATGCTCTATCATCGTAAAAAATCGCGTATCGAACATAGCGTCAGGCCAGCATGATTCCCAATACCCAATGGCTATAGGGTAGATAACCCCAAGGCTGCGTACGCTGATCTGCGGTATGCGGAGCGGAAGTTGCAGGTTCGCTCTCAAACGGATGGGCAGCGTGCAAAGCTCAAGGCTCACCAGCGCATGGTTGCCCAGTTCGCGCTCGCCGGCAGCTTGAGTATATTAAGGACGAAATGTCGATCTGATCTATTCTGGCTTCAGGAAATAGGGAAAATAAGGTCGGACGTTCGCGCACCGTCGCGACGCGCGATCATCCACTAAGCTTCTGTATCGGGGTTGGAGGATCAGATGAACGAGATCGAACGACAAGCGCCTGAGCTGCGGGTGCAAAAATGGATTGGCAAAGATGGGGAAAGTATCGCGCCGTTCAAACTGTCAGATATCGGGCCCGGCCCGAAAATCTTGTTTGCCTTCCAGCATTGGTGCCAAGGTTGCCATTTGCATGGGTTTCCGACGCTACAAAAGTTGCATGCAGCGTTGAGCTCAAAAGACGTGGGGTTCGCAGTGATCCAGACCGTCTTCGAAGGAACGCATGAGAATACCTTCGAGAAGTTGCGCGTGAACCAGCTCAAGTATGAGCTTCCTATCGTTTTCGGTCACGACGAGCAACCGACCGGCTCGCCGTTTCCAACCTTCATGGAAGACTACCGCACACGAGGAACTCCGTGGTTTACGGTTATCGACGCTGGCGGTAGCATTGTTTTCTCGGACTTCCATCTCGACGCGGAGCGACTAGTGAAGCAACTTGAGCAAGGTTAATCGTTGGAAGGTGGGCAATCATCCTGATTGCCACCCATCCCCTGATGCCCACTACAGGCGTTGCGCGCTGTAACTCTGTTGATCAGCGTGCGAAAACCCGGATCCGGATAGGAGGAGCGTCAACGATTGAATCAATCCGTTGGGAGAGGGCGGCTCCGCTCCGTCAGCTCGGCAATAGATAACCCATTCTCGCCGAGCAACTCTCTGATCCGATCGACGATATGAGCCCCTAGCGCCGCTGTCTTGGTCCCCCCCACAGATTCCCAAGATGCGAGTTCACACGCCGATACCTCGTGGTCAGCGCCGAAGTGCTTCTGTCGGTATGTCACCGCCGCCCTTCAATGATAAAGGCGCGGTAACGGGAACCGGCAAAGCGTTGAGCAGCGATGGTTTGGTAGGCGGGACTGTCATACCAGTCGCGAGCGGCCTGCATCGTCGGGAAACGCAAGATTACGGCCCCTTCGATGGGCGGCCCCTCCAAATGCTGGATCGCGCCATAAGCGGCGAGAAAGGTAACGTCGTGACCATCGAACGATGGTCCGACGCCTGCAGAATAGGTTGCGAGTGCATGTGGGTCGCTGGTTTCTTCCCGCGTAAAGACGACGAACGCTTCCATCATTAGGCCTCTCAAAGGTTGGATCTGTTGGCCATTACCACCGGTGATGGCCTCACAGTCGTCAGGCTGGCAACTGGAACCCGATTTTCATGAGTGCCTCGACGCACGCATCCTGATCCTGCTGATAGTTGCCTCCGGAGATGCCTATGCCGCCGATCAACTTCCCATCCTCCAGAATCGGATAACCGCCGCCGACAGCGACCATCCGAGGGCGATAGGCTAGCGGCGCCACTTTTGGATCGTTGGTCACATAGTCGTTCCAGACATGGGTCGGGAACCCAAACGAGGCGGAACTCCAGGCCTTGTCGATGGCAACATCGACGGTAAGGAACGGCGCATCGTCGGTGCGCTCGAACGCGCGCAGGTTACCGGTGGCGTCGACGACGGCGACGGCAGCCGGGATGCCGATGGCACGGGCCGCAGCGAGCGCCGCGTCGATGAGGGCGACTGCGGTTTCGCGGTTGATCGAGGCGGTGGCAATAGATTTGGTCATGGGATTCTCATCGCTGGGGCATAACCCGTTCGGCTTTTTGAGGTTGGACAAGATGTTTGGCGATCGCGGTCGTTAGAAGCCTTCGAGGACGATCTTGCCTTTAGCCGCGCCACTTTCGATCAGTGCATGCACCGTCTTCAGATTGGCGGCATTGATCGGCGACAGTCGCCGGGTCAGCGTCGTGCGGATTTTGCCGTCGTCAACCAGCGCTGCCATCGCATCCAGAATCTCGCCCTGCTCATTCATGTCGGGCGTGCCGTAGATCGACCGCGTGAACATCAGCTCGTGGTGGATCGACACCGCCTTGCGCTTGAAAACCATGATATCGAATGCCTTGGGATCGTCGATCAGTCCGAACCGTCCTTGTGGGGCGATCAGTTCGGCGATGTCGGCGACATGTTGCTCGGTATGTGTGGTCGAAAAGACGAAAGCGGGAGCACCGATGCCGAGTTCGGCGATCTGTGGCGCGAGCGGACGAGAATGGTCGATGACGTGGTGAGCTCCAAGCCCTCTTACCCACTCTTGGGTTTCCGGTCGAGAGGCTGTGGCGATGACGGTGAGGTCCGTGCGCTGTCGCGCGATCTGGACGGCGATCGACCCAACCCCGCCCGCGCCACCGATGATGAGGATCGCCTCCGCCGCACCGGGTACGGGCTTCGCCACGTCCAGGCGGTCGAACATCGCCTCCCAGGCCGTCAACGTCGTCAGCGGCAGCGCCGCCGCTTCCGCCCAGGAGAGCGACGCAGGTTTGTGACCGACAATCCGGGCGTCGACGAGATGGAACTCCGCATTGGTACCGGGCCGTGTGATCGATCCGGCATAATAGACCTCGTCGCCTAACTCGAACTGCGTGACGTCGGGGCCGACCTCGCGCACAATCCCGGCGGCATCCCATCCCAGCACCTTCCAATCGCCATCTGCCGGCGGCGTGCTGTTGCGGACCTTGTAGTCGACCGGGTTGACCGAGACGGCCTTCACCTCAACCAGGATATCGTATCCTGCAGCGACAGGCCGAGGCAGATTGATGTCGACCAGCGCGGCATCCGCGGCGATGGGTCCCGGAACCTTGTAACCAATGGCTTTCATAAATGTCTCCAGCTTGCTTGATCGGATGACGCGAATGCTCGTTAGTCAACTTCTTCTACATTGAGGTCCCGACTCTTGAACTGGGTCGCGGTAGCAGATTTCATCGAACACGTCGATCAACAGGCCTTTATGCTCTGTCGCCGGATCGGTGATCGCGTAGATGTTGGAGGCATCTTCGCCGTCGTCCCCGCTCTCGAGGCGCAACGCCGCATCGACGCGAATGCTGCATGCATCGAGGGTTGACCCTAGTTCGAGATCGACGAGATTGCCGTCCTTGACGCGGTATTCGCGGTCATAGCCGTTGGCGATGAATGACTGGACTGCTTCTAGAACGTCGGTCACCTGGGAGGTCATGGAAGCACCTTCATCTTGAACTGGATTGGACACGCTCGCGCACAAAGCGCGCTGTGACTCGGCGGACGGAGAAGCTCGCGAAGTGCGTTACTCATAGCCACTTGGCCTTCTTGAAGCGCATGAACAGGAGAAGGCAGAACACCGCTATCACTCCGAGCACGACGAAGTAGCCATATGGCGTGTCCAGTTCCGGCATGTGCTTGAAGTTCATGCCATATATTCCGGCGATCGCCGTCGGGACCGTCAAGATCGCCGCCCAGGCCGCGAGCTGGCGAGTGACCACACCGATCCTTTGCGCTTCCAGAAGGCTGCTGGCCTCGAAGACCGTGGACAGGACAAGCAGGAGGCCGTCGACCATGGACTGCACGCGGTGGACATGGTCCGCGACGTCGTGGAAATATGGTGTCATTTCGGCGCTGATGCAGGGAAAGTGGCCGCGAACGAGCTTTCGCACCAGCTCGGCCATAGCCCCGAGCGTGCGCTGGAACCGCGTGAGTTCGGACCTTAGTTCGAAGATTCGCGCCACCTCTTCTGGCCCGAGGAAATCGTGCAGCGACCGTCGCTCCATCGCCAGGACGTCGTCCTCGATCATTTCGAAGATGGGCAGATACTGGTCGACCACTCGGTGCAAGATCGCGTGCAGCACATAGTCGACACCCTTGCCGAACTGCGTCGGCGATGCCTCGAGTTGCTCCCGAAGTTTGCCCAGCGCTCCGGCATTGCCGTGCCGCACGGTGATAAGGTGATTGTGACCGGTGAAGATCGCCATCTTGCCGTAGCTGATCCGGTCGCCGACCAGCTCGGCGGTCTGGGCGACGACGTACAACTCATCGTTGTAGACCTCGAGCTTGGGCGGGCACAGCGGGTGCATGGCGTTGTCGATCGCCAAAGGATGGAGGTTATACGTCGTCTGGATCGCGCTGAGTTCGTCTGCGGTGGGCTCGCTAAGCGCGATCCAGCAGAAGCCCGAGCGATTCTCGTTTAGTTCGACGTGCTCATCGAGCCTGATTTCACGGACTCGCTTACCTTCGTTGTAATAATATGCGGCGATAATGGTCATGCAGGCCTCGCAGGAATTCGCAGGCCACGCTGTACAGCCGGTCGCGCCAGCCCGCGTTCGAGCCATGCCTGCACGTTCGAATAGCTGCTTAGGCCGAGGATGTCGCCCGCTGCGTAGAATTCGACCAGCGCATTCACCCAGCCAAACGTCGCAATGTCCGCGATCGAGTAATCATCGACAATCCATTCGCGGCCCTCCAGCCGGTGATCCAGGACCCCGAGAAGACGCCTGGATTCATCAACAAAGCGCTGCCGAGGTCGCTTGTCCTCATAGTCCTTGCCGGCAAATCGCAGGAAAAAGCCTAGCTGTCCGAACATCGGCCCGATGGCCGACATCTGAAAGAACACCCACGCTAGGGTCTCGTAACGCTGGCCTGGTTCGGTGGAGATGAACTGACCCGTCTTGTCGGCCAGATAGAGGAGGATCGCACCGGATTCCCATAAGGCGATGGGTCTACCGTCAGGGCCAGCCGGATCGATGATCGCCGGTATGCGTCCGTTCGGGTTCAGCGACACGAACGCCGGATCCTTCGACTCGTTGTTCGAGATGTCGATCAGGTGGGGCTCGTACGCCAGGCCAGTCTCCTCAAGCATGATCGAGACCTTGACGCCATTGGGCGTAGGGGCTGCGTAGAGTTGCAGGCGATCGGGATGAGATGCCGGCCAGCGCTGCGTGATCGGAAAGGACGAGAGGTCTGGCATAAATCTGCGATCCTGGTGTTGCGATGGCGACTGACTGGAACGAGCCGTCACTCTGAAGTAGGGTTCGATGACCGCGTCGCTGAACGACGCGGTCACGAAGATTGCGGACCGGACCGGCGCAGTGGCAACGGCAGTGAAGCCTATTCCGCCGCGGTCCCGGCCGCTGGCTGTACGTCGTCAACCTTTTGGCGCTTCGGAAGCACCCAGCCGGGACGGACGAAGTGGCAGGTGTAGCCGCCCGGGCGCTTCTCCAGATAATCCTGGTGATCGGGCTCGGCCTCCCAGAACTCGCCGACCGGCTGGACCTCGGTCACCACTTTGCCATCCCACAGCCCCGAGGCATCCACATCGGCGATCGTATCCTCGGCGACGCGCTTCTGCTCCTCGTCGACATAATAGATGCCCGACCGGTAGGAGAGCCCACGATCATTGCCCTGGCGGTTCAGCGTCGTCGGATCGTGGATCTGGAAGAAGAATTCCAGGATGTTCCGGTAGCTCGTCACTGTCGGGTCGAAGACAATCTCGATCCCCTCGGCATGCGTGCCGTGATTACGATACGTGGCGTTCGGAATATCGCCGCCCGTGTAACCCACACGGGTCGAGATGATGCCGGGCCGCTTGCGGATCAGATCCTGCATGCCCCAGAAACATCCTCCTGCGAGAACAGCGCGCTGATGCATGTTAAGCCTCCTCTACTTGATCGAGATATTCACCGTATCCCTCGGACTCCATCTCGTCGCGCGGGATGAAGCGAAGGGACGCTGAGTTGATGCAGTACCGCAGACCGCCGCGGTCGGAAGGACCATCGGGGAACACATGGCCGAGATGACTGTCTGCGTGTACTGACCTGACCTCCGTCCGGACCATGCCGTGTGCGCTGTCCCGCACCTCGTTCACGTTTGCCGAAACGATCGGCTTGGTGAAGCTGGGCCAGCCAGTACCCGAATCGAACTTGTCCGTCGAAGCGAACAGTGGCTCTCCCGACACTATGTCGACGTAGATGCCAGGCTCCTTGTTGTCGTTGTACTCGCCCGTGAAGGGCCTTTCGGTGCCCGCCTCCTGGGTAATTCGGTGTTGCTCGGGAGTCAGGTGGTCGATTGCTGTCTGTGACTTTTCAAACTTCATTACAGTCTCCAATACTTATCTAGAGGGCCAGGCACGCTACCGCTAATTTTTTATGTCTCCTGATTTGCTCCTACAATGGTAGTGGGATGGCAAACGAGGTTTTACTAAGTGTTGGAAAATTAGAGATTTAAATTTCGCGTCTATTAATTCTAGCGCAACTGAGTGGTTAAGCAAGTACGTAATCAGTAAATATTAAAAAAATAACACAAAAGCACGATTATATAATACAGTGTCAGTGTTTTATGATAATCAACAACGCCTGTTTAGATGCTGGTAGATGCGAATTTTTTGGCGTACAGTCAAAATTTTCTGATGGTTGCTTAGTGTGTTGGCGCTGATGGAAAATTGACCCACCCTGCCGATTGAAATTTGACCCAGGGCGGATTGCTGATTTTGTTACCAGCAACTGTGGATAAGTCTACCAGCGCAGCTGCTGTTGCCCCCACTCCTTCGCTAGCCCAGTTCAGTTGTTTAAGACCTGCCACACGCAGCCATGTAGCAGGCCGTCGTCGCCATGAAATCAGAACGGCTCATCGTCCTCCGGTTCCTGGCCGCCCTTACGCTTTCGCTCCCGTGATTTGATCTTGGCCTGGGCCGCCAAGCTACTGTGTTGCAGGCGATAGGACTCGTTACCGGTTTCGACGATGTGGCAGTGGTGGGTCAGCCGATCCAGCAGGGCGGTGGTCATCTTGGCGTCGCCGAACACGCTCGACCATTCGGCGAAGCTCAGGTTGGTGGTGATCACCACGCTGGTGTGTTCGTACAGCTTGGATAGCAGGTGAAACAGCAACGCACCGCCGGCCTGGCTGAAGGGCAGATAACCCAGTTCGTCGAGGATGACCAGATCCATGCGCAGCAGAGCTTGGGCGATCCGCCCGGCTTTGCCGTCGTGCTTTTCGCGCTCCAGCAGATTGACCAGATCGACCGTGGAGTAGAAGCGCACGCGCTTGCCGTGCCGGGTGATGCCGGACACGGCCAGCGCAGTGGCCAGGTGGGTTTTACCGGTGCCAGGCCCACCGATCAGCACCACGTTCTGCGCGGTGTCGGTAAAGGCCAGACTGGCCAGTTCGCTGATCAAACGAGCGTCTGCGCTGGAGGCGCTGAAGTCGAAGCCGGCCAGGTCGCGGTGCATCGGCAGCTTGGCCATGTTCATCTGGTGGCTCACCGAGCGCATGGCGCGATCTGTGTGCTCTTGTTCCAGCAGGTGTTCGAGCAGCCACTTGGACGAGGCTGTGTTCGACTCACCCTGCGCAGTCAACTCCGCCCAGGCCGTGGCCATGCCGTGCAGGCGCAGCTCCTTGAGTGATGTGTGCTGAAAAAACAGGAGGTTTTAACTTGGTAAACTAAACACACTCATCAGGAGTTTACCATGAGCAAGAAACACAAGACTTACACCACAGAATTTAAAGCTGAAGCCATCAAATTAATTGAAGCCAATCAAGGCAATGTCTCGGAAACAGCTAGACAACTTAGCATTTCAATGCAAACTCTTTCAAATTGGAATACCAAAGCAAAGGCTGGAACTTTAGCAGGTACAAAACAGTATTCACCTGATCTAAACGCTCTACTCGAAGAAAATAAAAAACTCAAACAACAGCTCAAAATAGCTGAAATGGAACGTGAATTTTTAAAAAAGGCAGCAGCGTACTTTGCCAAAGAAAGTCAGTAAGGTACGCCTATATGAAACAAAAAAGATATTCTTTTCCAATTACCTTAATGGCTCGATTACTTCATGTTTCAGTTTCATGTTTTTATGATTGGCTCAAGAGAGGCGTGAGCAAAAGAACGATTCAACGAAATCAACAGACGATATTGGTGAAAATAGCCCATGAGGAGACAAGGCAGAGCTATGGTTATATTCGATTAACCAAATACTTACAAGCTCAGGGCATAAAAATGAGTATGTACGCTGTACGTCAGATAAAAGCGCTGAACCACCTGTATTGTAAGCGACACAAGCGTTTTAAAAGGACTACGAATAGTGACCATAATCGAGCGATCTATGAAAACCTGCTGGAGCAACAATTCTCAATGACTAGACCAAATCAAGCATGGTCAAGTGATATTACGTACATATGGACTGTTGAAGGATGGCTGTACTTAGCAGCGGTAAAAGACCTTTACACGAAACAAGTGGTTGGCTATAGCTTAAATGAGCGCATGACAGCACAGCTTGTTTGTAATGCGCTAAATATGGCTATTCACAATCAAAAACCAACCAAAGAACTGATTGTGCATTCAGACAGAGGAAGTCAATATTGCAGCCATGAATATCGAAATATACTTGAGCAATATGGTTTTCAAGGTTCAATGAGCAAGCGCGGAGACTGTTACGATAATGCACCGATTGAAAGCTTTTGGGGAATACTGAAAAATGAGTTAGTGCATCATTACAACTATCAAACCAGAGAAGAAGCCAAAGCAGATATTATAAAATACATTGAATTATTTTATAATCATCGAAGAATTCAAAAGGGTTTGGGTTTTAAGACACCAAATCAAATGGCCGAAGACTTTTATAAGTTGGCTGCCTAGAATCTCCCAAGGGAAAGTCTCCTGATAATTCAGCGTATATCATTAACTTTTTAAATCTAAAAAACAGGAATTTCATTTATGTCTAAACACTATGATTATATTGCGATTGGCGGAGGCAGTGGCGGTATTGCATCAGTCAATCGTGCTGCCATGTATGGTAAGAAATGTGCACTGATAGAAATGGGTGATATTGGTGGAACCTGTGTCAACGTAGGATGTGTTCCTAAAAAAGTGATGTGGTATTCAGCTCAAATTGCCGATGCGATTCATAAATATGGTCCTGACTATGGCTTTAATACAGAATTGAAATCCTTTAACTGGAAGAAATTAGTTGAAAACAGACAAGCCTATATCAGCCGAATACATACATCGTATGACACAGGACTAGCTAAAAATAATGTTGATGTCATTCGAGGTTTTGCAAAATTTTTAGATGCTCAAACAATTGAAGTAAATGGTGAAACGTACACAGCTGACCATATTTTAATTGCTACGGGGACTCAAGCATTCAAACCTGAAATTGAAGGTGCTGAATATGGTATTGATTCCAATGGTTTCTTCGGATTAGAACACTTACCGAAGCGGACTGCTATTGTTGGTTCTGGCTATATTGCTGTGGAATTGGCAGGTGTTCTTAATGCATTGGGTTCGAATGTACAATTATTTATTCGTAAACATCAGCCTTTGCGTGGATTAGATCATTTCCTTGGTAAAACACTATTAGAGAATATGCGCAGTGAAAATATTAACGTGCATACTCATAGTCAGATTAACAAAGTGACTAAAGTTCAAGATAACTCACTTGTATTACACCTAGAAGATGGTACAGAACATAGTGTAGATTGCTTGATTTGGGCAATTGGTAGAAAACCTGCAACTGAAGCGATCAATCTTAATAAGACTCAAGTTCAATTGAACGAGAATCGCTTTATTCATGTTGATGCATATCAAAATACAACACAGTCTGGCATTTATGCAGTGGGTGATATTACAGGTAAAGTCGAGTTAACACCTGTTGCTGTGGCAGCGGGTCGAAGACTGTCTGAACGTTTATTTAACAATAAGCCAAATGAACATTTAGATTATGAAAATATTCCGACTGTGGTGTTTAGTCACCCACCTATTGGAACAGTTGGATTAACCGAAGATCAAGCCATAGAAAAATTTGGTAAAGATGCCATCAAAATTTATAGTTCTTCCTTTACATCCATGTATACAGCGATAACAGAACATCGACAACTCACAAAAATGAAATTAATTTGTGTAGGAACTGATGAGAAAGTGGTCGGAATTCATGGTATTGGATACGGTATGGATGAAATTCTGCAAGGCTTTGCTGTTGCTTTAAAAATGGGAGCAACTAAAAAAGACTTCGATAACACTTTAGCAATTCATCCGACTTCTGCTGAAGAATTCGTCACAATGCGTTAATCATTGATCATCTAAAAGAGCATTTATTTATATATTTGCTCTTATTTTTATATTCTATATCCAAATTATGAACTTTCAACAACTTAGAATTATTAGAGAACTCACTCAACATAATCTCAATTTATCACAAACAGCACATGCTCGGCTTTGTTGCACAAAGATTTGAAATGCAAAGCGCCCCTAATTGAGCCAAATTTAAGGCGTAACTTGGGTAAGTGGTCGACCTAATTCCGTAAATCTGTTAAGGACTGCTACACGTGCATGGATCTCATTCACTTGGCTATCAAAACTCCTTGCACTGAGTTTATCTCCTAATAATTTGATGCAATGCATCTTAGTTTCAACCAAACTTCGCCGATGATAGCCTGACCATTTTTTCCATAGTGTCCTGCCTAAACGTTTAATTGTTCGAAGTAATTCATTTCGCTCTAGCGAGCTACTCTTTGTATCTTTCCATGGTTTCGCATTTTTTCTAGGTGGAATCACCGCATGCGCTTGCCGATCTGCAATGACCTGACGGCATTGCTTGGTGTCATAAGCTCCATCGGTATAAACAGAGTTAATCCGCTCATCTTGTGGAATCTGATTAAGTAAATCACCAAGCACCTGTGAATCACTGACATTATTGGTTGTAAGCTGAACTGCTCGTATTTGCAGGGTTTTAGCATCTATACCAATATGAAGTTTACGCCATTGGCGACGATATTCAGGTCCATGTTTCTTGCGTTTCCATTCGCCCTCACCTAGAAACTTCATGCCTGTAGAGTCCATGAGTAGATGCAGCCCATCGCTACTTTTTTGGTAGCTGATTACAATATCAATATGCTTTTGTCTTCTACAAAGCGTGGTGTAATCTGGAGCTATCCAATTTAATCCGCAAAGTTTAATCAGACTTTGCACAAAGCCAGTGACCATACGTAAAGACAGACGGAATAAGGATTTAATCATTAAGCAGCATTGGATGGCTGCGTCGGAGTAGGTTTGATTTCGCCCTTGTTTGCCTTTTGATGGCGCATACCATTGCGTAGCAGGATCAAACCAAATGGCAATATTTCCGCGACTCATGAGTGCTCGGTTATATGCGGGCCAATTGGTTGTGCGGTAGATTTTGTGTGTAGGCTTCTTCATTTGAAAATTATATCGCTGAAAAACCCTTTACAGATAGGTTTGTGCAACAAAGCCTTTTGCAGATAAAGTGATTATGGTTGAGGGGACAACTGAACGGTTATTAATGCCTCGCCTCAGAGAATTAGTTGATAAATCCTTACCAGAACATCAAAAATTAGCAAGCCAGTATGTAACTTGTATTGAAGCTGGAGGAGCTCATGCTCATCTTTTTTATCCACTCCTCGACTTTCTTGAACTTAAGACTTTGGTAGTTACTGATTTAGATTCAATCAAAAAGGTGGAAAAAGAAAATAATAAAAAAAAGAAAATTAACGTATGGGAAAAATGCCCAGTAGCGGAAGGTACGCGAACCTGTAATACCGCAATAAGATATTGGTTTGCTCCTAAGGATATTAAAAAGATAGAGGATTTTCATTTATCCCCAGTAGAACTTTCAGGCAAATCTCGCCACTGAATGCCTGTGCGCATACGATAAAGTATGCCTTCCAGTGTATTTCGGTGTTCATATTTATTGTAAACACGCCCTGTCTCTTTAAGTATTTGCTTTAGGGCTTCCTAGGCGTTATCTGTTAGCATTGTCCTTGGCATAGCAACGTCCGTTCTCGGTGGTATTTTTGATTTTTGGCGAAACCATTATACCTTGTTGCTATGCCGTTCATTTTTCACTCAAAGATCAACAGCCTCTAGTAAGGCACGTACTTGAAGCACTTAAAAGATAAAAATAAAGGCTCTCTAATGTGTTTAGGAGCCATCTAACTTATAGTTGTTTCGGGTGAGGCTTATTTGTTTTTGTGCTCCAGTGCTGTAAGTGATGTACCTACGATAAATATAGACACGACAAACAAGCCTAAATCTTTTAGCAAAAACTGGCCAGGAACCACAGAGATCGCAGGAAACCCAAGAGATGCCTCAAAAACACCGGGTGTAGTCAGCATGAACGACAATGTCGTAAAAAAGAGTCCGGTTGAAAGTACACCGCCCAAGATTGCGAGCTTAGGGGAGAAAACTCGTGCAGCGATTAACAGGCCAACTGAAATTTCAAGCACACCCAGAAAATTTGAGAATCCTTGAATGCTGAGGAAGCTATACATCCACGAAAGCAGAGGGCTATTACTAACAAAACCATATATACCGTTTGCTTCGTAGCTAGTGAATTTCATGCCACCAAACCACAAATATATTATCGTCATGGCAACGTAGATGCCACCTATACCAAACTTAGTGATTTTTGCACCGAGATTATTACTAAGGGTATTGGTAGTCTGGACACCATTTTCAATTTCGGGAATAGTCATCTTATATCTCCAATTATTTTTAGCCATGTGGACTCACTCTATGTAGCCCACTAAAATGATATGACTCTTGAGAAAAACTATATGTTTACTCGAGTCGAACCTAACTTAGGTAATTGCTGTAGTTGAGCACCAATGGATTAGACATCAATGCCTAGTGGTTGAACGGCCGGGAAGTCGACCTCGGTCTGTGTCACTTCGTTAACGTAGTTAGTGAAAGTGTTCAGGGCAACAGCCAACAGAATATCCACTACATGTGCATCACTGTAGCCAGCGTTCAGCACCGCTTGGACCTGGTCATTGCTGACTTGCCCGCGCTGGCGGACTACGGCGGCAGCAAAACGCACGGCTGCGTCGGCCTTAGGGTCATTTGATGCACCGCTGCGGTTGGCAGTGAGTTCAGCATCATCAAGCTTGGCCACCTTACGGCCTAGGAAGGAATGGGCAGCAAGGCAATAATCGCAGCCGTTGATCTCAGCGACGGCTAGGGCAATACGCTCAAGAGTCGCTGTACCCAAGCCGCCCTGTGCTGATGCTGCGCTCAATTGCAGGTAGCCAGTCAGCGCAGCAGGGCTGTTGGCAACGACGCGGAACATGTTAGGAACGCGGCCCAGTTGTTTTTCCACAGCCTTGAGTGAGGTATGGGTAGCAGTAGGCGCGGCGTCGATTGTGGTAGGGGTGTTCAAACGTGACATAAATTTCTCCTAGTGATTTGAAAGACAGCACGCTGTATTGGCGTGGAATAAATTGTATTTAAGAAGGTTCTGCTTGATAATCCGTTGCTATCAGACAGCTCATCTTCACGTCTTGCGCAGTCGCCATTTCAGTGCCACTACACACCTTCGTTGACGTCACGCCGTCCTGATTTCTAAGGAGGTCTTCGAGACTCCAAAAACACCCTCCGGCAACGATCACATTATTTATTTTTCATAAAGCCTCCTTGGTTTTTATCTATTTACTAATGGAACTGAATTTACAGCATGTAAAATAGATATAACATGCTCAATAGTTCGTATAATGTGACTTATTAGACAGTTTACGTAGGGGCTATGTATGGATGCAGACTTTGGATATCAGATTAAAAGAGTTGTGAAATTAAGGGTTCACGAAAAACTGCAAATATAGGGCAAATCAGATTGTCTATACCCATAATTTAGAGCGCCCGAGCATCAGGAACTCACTGAAAGCAGACGTTTCTGAAAATAAACAAGGCACAGCGCTTGAAAATTTCGAGACATCAACGTTTTGCCAAAAGGCTAAAAATGCGTGCACTACTCATTTCGCATTTAAAGAGAGCATCGGTTATTAGGCAATAACGATGTGGCCAAAATTTGTCGACCACTACACTATCTCGTAAACGAGTTTGATAGACGTCAACTAGTACGTATTTTTAGTGTAAGGTCATATTAATGCACGATGCTAAACTCTGCTGTGAGCTAGGTAGGATGTATAAATACCATAAATATTTCAATGCTTTACTTTTTAAAGCTCAAGTGAGTTACTCAGTTCCGACTGTTGGTGGCAGATTTGGAATCTCGCGATTTGTCTTAAATGTCAGCCAAGCAAGTCTCTCGCTAATAAAGTGTTGACTATCCCTGACAAAGTAACAATTTCTTGCCATAATCAGACTTAAGCACTTTACTTAGAGTGTATGTGCGCCGCTTAATGCATCAATGCTGCTAATTCCCTGATTGACATCAATCACTTTGTTTCCTGTTTGATACTCTGAGATAAACAAGATCGAATGATGCAAAAGGGGACTATTTAAATACTGAGGGAACAAATGGCAGTAGATTTGAGCATAGAAACCGCTCTGCTCCTAGAGCGCTGGCAAGGCATTGTAAACTCGATGGCTCAAGTCGCGGAAGTGCCTTGTGTGCTGATTAATCGATTAGATAAAAACGAAATTTGTCAGGCTGTTGGCAGTGTGTCAGTACCAACTTTTTATTGCGGTGAACCTGTTCCATTGGCACTTAACACTTATTGTTCCCAAGTCATTTCCAGTAACCAGCCATTACTAGTTGAAAATGCAATCGGTACCCGATATGAAAACAATAACCCAACATTTGCAGCAGGCTTTAGTTATTACTATGGCCTGCCATTGCTTTGGCCTAGCGGAAAAACTTTCGGTACTTTGTGTATGTTGGACTTTTCAAGCCCAGATCGGGCATCACAACACTGTTCCTTACTCACACTTTTTAAGCAGGCCATTGAATACGATTTACAGATGCTTCAACAACAGCAAGATCTGCTAAAGCGTGAGCAACAAGCAGACAAAAAATTTATACAACTATTCAATGAGATGTCAAATAGGATAAGACCGGTAACTAATAATAAGTTGCTTCAATCTGAGTTGTTTGTACTTTTGACAAGCCAATACCAATACTGGCATCAGGAACTGGATAAGCAGCTTAATCAAACCGTCCTGACTGATGAAAACTCCATTCATATAGCGGCACTGGTTCGAATTTGGTCAAATTTGTTGGCGATTGCCCATGAAACAGAATGGTTGAGAGCTACGGCAGTTCTAGAACCTTATAGTTGTGATGCTGTTGCGTCACTGGTCAATGCAACTCCATTATTAGAACAAGCAGTGTATAAAACAGCGCTGACCCTTGGTGCTGATCTCGTTTTGAGGAGTCATTTGCCTAATCCACTGTTACTAAGTGGGAAACCAGAGTTATGGTCTCTGATAGGACTAGCTATCACGAGCTTTTTAGTTGTTGGCGCCAGCGGTACAAGTATAACTATTTTTGTCAGTAACCGATTAAAAGGTAAGTACAGAGTTTTGGAATGGTCCCTTCTTGTAAAAGGCCAGACGATGCCGCTGCGTTTTACCCGCGATAATCAAGCGCTTTATGGTTTTGCAACAGTATGTGCCGAGTTAGCGGGTGCTGTTCTTGAATCTGGTGAGTGGCAATTAACTGAGAGTCTTCAGCAACAGAGTCGTTATCTCAACTCAAATCGTGATCACGTTGACGACATTGAAAGCAGGAATGCTTCAAGAACTGCTAATGGCATAACCAGGCTTATCTGCTTATCGATACCGGTGATGGGAGACGATTTATAAACACTCAGCGATGATCAGCGAAGTTGTGTTTTAGTTTTCTTGTTGGCACTACATCCGGTATGGCGGCCTTTAATCTGAGAGTGACACTTGGGATAACTGAAAAACTGGCTGTGATTCTGCTGAACGGAGCTTGGTGCTAAGCATGTTGGCGTCATTCAAAGCAAGGTCAACACTGCTATTAACGTTTACGATTATCTGACGGACGTGCTGCTGCGCGTCAACCAACATCCAGTAAGCAAGGTACATGAACTAATGCCGAAGTTACGGAAAGCTCAGTTCGAAAGCGCATTACAGCGTTCAGCTCTATTTAGCAATCCCGATGCTTCGGTAAAATAAGCCACGGAAAATGCTCCGGAGGCCGCATGCACACTAAATAGATGACGTTAGACGAAGAGTTGGATTTAAACGAGCAAATTATAGAGCCTGCGACCGGAAAAGCCAAAAGTTTATAAATACAGCTAAAACTCAAATCAAGCAGGCGAATATTGTACAAAACAATACCATTGCTACAGAGATAACTTCAAGTCTGACAGATCTATGCTAGAGTTAAATCAACGATTTAATTCATTTTTCTATGCAGGATCTTTGAAAAATGCAGTAGAAAAACGGAGAAGTACATGACCTTTAGTTTAGCTCAAACAGCTAGTGCAGAAACCACACTAAAAGCACCTGCTGAAGCAGATCAGAACCTGCGGGATATCACTGAACTGGCGTGTTATATCTGTGATGCACCAGTGGCTATGGTGACGCGAACCGATGACACAAAGCTGAATCTAATTGCAAAAGTTGGTATTTCGCGTACCTCTGTATTAATTAAAGAGTCCTTTTGCGTGTATGCAATGGAAACACCTGATGCGGTAATGGTGGTCCCTGACGCTACTTTAGATCACAGATTCAGTACCAATGCTATGGTGATTTCAGGACCTGGCTACCGATTTTATGCTGGCTCGCCGCTGATTGATCCCGAAGGTGCAGTGATTGGTACTATTTGTGTCTATGATCATGTTCCTAAGCAGCTGAACCAGCGGCAGATAAGCTCTTTGCAGGCTCTGTCCAGACAAGTGATCGCCATACTGGAGCTGAAAAAAGTCGGCGAACAATTACATAATACCAGCATGACGGATGCGCTGACAGGGGTGAACAACAGAAGAGCTTTTGACCTCAAGTTTGAAGCTGAATTTGCTCGCTGGCAAAGAACAGGACAATCTTTTGTACTGGCATTGATTGATATTGATCACTTTAAGAGTTTTAACGACAGCTATGGTCATGCCGCAGGAGATGAGGCACTGAGTCAAGTCGCGGCTCTGTTTCAGCGCCATAGCAGGAACTATGACTTTTTCGCCCGTTATGGTGGTGAAGAGTTTGTGCTGATCCTGCCAGGCACAGACACAGCGTCCGCAAATAAAACACTGGAAAAGTTAAGGCTGGTAGTGGCTAACCATGAGTGGTTATTACGACAATTAACGGTCAGCATAGGTTTGGCCAGCGCTGATTTATTTGACGACAAAAAGCAGTTGCTCGAAGTCGCCGATCAGATGTTATACAAAGCTAAAACCCAAGGCCGCAATCAAACCAGTGTGTTCGCCACACTGTAAGAGATCTGTTCATGCTGCGCTGATCTCAAGACCTCATAAAAACTGAGGTCTTGCTTCGGTCGATAAGCTGGTCTGATATTGGCATTATTTATTCCTTTCAAATACATGGGTAATGCGACTTACACAGATTTTTTATGCTCTCTTGGACTCCATGTGAAGGAGATCGTCACATTCTTTACATATAGAAAATAGAGTTCTTTAGCCAGCTGCAATTTCAGATTAACCGATTCGGTAAGCTTTCTGCATTTCCGGAGACAACTTTTTTAGCCAGCTTGAGAGACTGAAGCCTTTTCTATCGGTACTATTTAATTTAGTAAAATACAGATGTTCATCCCAGCGAGGACCGAAATCTACTTCTGCAAGACTTACAAGCTGTTTGTTTCTGCGAAGACGATGCTTTTGATGGTAATCTTCGGCGGGCCAAAAATAACCATTTTGTTCTCCGGCCTCAATCACCTCGGGAGATTTCTCCTTTCCAATCGCTTGAATCAGTTCTTCAGCTACTTGTTTTTGCTCCAGATCAAAAACAAAAAGTATCTGGCGATACTGGCCCTGCTTTCTACCATGAACAGACCATGATTCAAAACTTCCAAGAAGTTCCCTGTAGCTGATTTGGTCTTTATCGTAGATCACTCTGACGACTTCGGCGTGTCCGTTGATGTTGCGGTAACTCGGATCCAGAGTTGATGCTCCAGCGTAGCCAACACGTGTTTGCACTACTCCCTGCGTCCCTCCAAAATTAGAATCCGGTCCCCAAAAGCAACCCATGCCGAAAACCGTTTGACTAAGCTTCCCGATTTTCAATGCTTCTTCGATTGCTTCAGGGGTTGCAAATTCATAGCTTTCAACACCGTCTTCTTTATTCATTTTTAGATCCGACATATTTTTCTCCTAACTTTCAAGAATTGTAGCCACTCCCATTCCTCCCGCCGTGCAAACGACGATAAGGCCACGTTTTCCAGGACCAGCTGAGTGCAGTATCTTTGCTAAAACTCCGACGATCTTAGCGCCAGTAGCCGCAAACGGATGCCCAAGGGCAATGCTACTTCCACGGACATTTAGCTTCGAGCGGTCAATTTTTCCGAGAGGCTCTGATCGTCCCAAACGTGTTTTGCAGTATTCAGCAGACTCCCACGCCTTCATCGTGCAGAGCACTTGTCCAGCGAACGCCTCGTGAATTTCGTAAAAATCAAAATCCTGAAGCTTTAAGCCGTTTCGCTTCAATAATTCACTGACCGCCACAGTTGGGGCCATAAGCAAACCTTCGCCAGCGACATAATCCACGGCGGAAGTATGAGAATCCACAATCTTAGCCAACAGGGGCCAATTATTCTTTTTTGCCTCTTCTTCTGATGCTAAAAGAACGGTGGATGAGCCATCTGTGAGCGAGCTTGAATTTCCCGCCGTCAAAGTCCCTTTTTCTGATTTATCAAAAACAGGTTTTAACTTCGACAATTTTTCCAAAGTTGTATCAGCACGCAAAATTCCATCGGTCTTATTTCCTTGGAATGGAAAGACGAGATCATCATAAAACCCATCTTTATATGCTTGAGCTGCATTTCTGTGACTTGCCAGCGCTAACTCATCTTGCTCTTGGCGAGAAATATTCCACTCTTTAACCATGAGTTCGCAATGCTCACCCATTGATTTTCCGGTGCGTGGCTCAACCACTGCGGGCAACACTGGCTTTAGATCGCTAGGTTTAATTCCTAAAATGATTTTTACTTTCTCACCAAGCGTTCTGGCAGAATTCAACGCAATCAATTTTCTTGCGAAAGTTCGACTAACCATAATGGGCAAATCGCTGTTGCTATCAACACCGCCCGCAATGCCACTTTCAATTTGGTGGCTAGAAATTTTGTGAGCAATCTGAATCGTATTTTCCAAGCTCGTTCCGCAAGCACGTTGCACGTTATATGCCGGAGTGTTTGGATGCAAACCGGAGGATTGAACGACTTCACGAGCCAAATTCCAGTTAGCCGAGCTGTGCATGACAGCTCCTAAGGCTACATCGCCCACAGTTTTTCCTTCCAAGTTATATCTATCAACTAAACTCTTTAGGCTCGCCGTCATTAGTTCTTCACTTGAGACGTCTCGATATGCGGTCATAGATTTCATAAATGGAATCCGAGCTCCACCTACGATATAAACGTTTCTCGTTTTCATAATTTCACCTCCGGCTTTGTGTGCCGTTCAAAAACTTCTCCGACCTTCACGTCGTACGATTCAAAAATGTAGTCTTTGCCAAGCATCTTGGCTTTTTTGTGTTCGGGATGCTTATCCCAAGCATCGAAAGCTTCTCTGGTAAGGAACTCGACAATTAGAACATCTTCACCGTTAGGAGAAGAAAACCGCTCATGGCTTCCGTAACCAGGAATGGCTTCGACAAGCGCGGACATCTCGGCGTATCTTCTTTCAAACTCCCCACCGTGCTCCTTGGCAACACGACTGCGGACAACTGCTATAATCATTGATCTGACTCCTTACTAAGCTAATTACAATCCTCAAAAAAAAGATCTCGTTATTTCATCGAAGCTTCCAACCACTTGTCGAGATCCTTGAACTTGGGGTTTCTCAGCTTCTTTGTCCCAACCAGTATTGTCGGGAAATTTAACTTTCCAGTAGTATAAAGGGATCGCAGTTCATCAGCTGCCGCGTCGTCTTCGTGAACATCTAAAAAATCAAACTCGATTCCTTTTTCTTTCAAGTACGACTGGTAAATCTTGGTTTTATGGCAGTCTTTATGACCGAACAGCTTAATCAACACGAACGGCTCCTTTTTTCAAAAGGTTCACTTTCATAAACCCCCTCGATTTAAAAATTATTCTACAAACTTCAATGACTCCGAGTTGATGCAGAATCGAGCCCCAGAGGGCTCAGGACCATCTGGAAAAACGTGCCCTAAGTGGGCTTCGCACACATTGCATAGCACTTCGATTCTTCGTCCGTAAGTCGTGTCCAGTTCATATTGAATTACGTTGTCGGCGACGGGCTCAGAAAAACTCGGCCAACCTGTTCCCGAATCAAACTTAACGTTCGAATCAAACAGTTCAGTGTCGCAGCCCGCGCAGGCATACCGTCCTGCCTCATAAAATGAACAGAGTTCCCCAGTGTGAGGGCGCTCGGTGCCTTTCTTCCGCATGACATTAAATTGAGCGGGCGTCAGAATTTTTTTCCACTCTTCCTCGCTCTTTTCTACTTTTCTAGGAGGAGCGGGAGTGCCGTTATCGAGATAGTTGTTAATGCTTTCCCAGTTGAACATAAATTTGCTCCTTTATTTTTGGGTTTGTTCTTTAGCTATCAATCCACGCGAAGAAGTCAGTCGCGCTACCAATGAATTTTCCATCCACAAAAACTTGCGGAACAGTTTGAAGGTTGGTTTTTTTCTTCAACTCATCATAAGTCTTGGGATCGTCATCCACGCGAATTTGTTTAAAATCAACTTTTTCAGAAGTTAAGTACTCCTTCACGCGTTTACTAAACGGACAATGGTCTTTTGTGTAGATGACAACGTTCTTAAGTTCTTTCATTTTTTCCTCTTTCGTTTGATTCATGGTTTAATCTCTCTCAAAATGGCACGTGTACCCGTGGGGATTCTTCTTCAAATAGTTTTGGTGATACTCCTCAGCGTCATAAAACTCTTTTTCCAAGGCTACCGTCGTGACCACGGGATTCTCGAAGCGACCGATCTCATTGACCTCATCAATCACGTTTTCGATAATCGCTTTCTGTGCATCGTCACGATAGAACGCTGCCGAGCGATACGAAGTGCCAACATCATTTCCTTGGCGATTCTTCGTAGTCGGATCATGGATTTTGAAAAAGTAATGTAGAATCTCTTCGAGAGATATTTCGTCTTGGTCGTATTCCACGCGAACCGCTTCGGCGTGCCCCGTTTTCCCTGTTATAATATCGGCGTAGGTAGGATCATCAAAATCTCCGCCAGAGTAGCCCACCTTCGTTGACGTCACACCGTCCAGACTCCTAAGGAGGTCTTCGAGACCCCAAAAACACCCTCCGGCAACGATCACATAATCTAGTTTCATAAAGCCTCCTTAGTTTTCATCCACTTACTGATTAGACTGACTTTACAGCATGTAAAATAGATATAATATGTTCAATAGTTCGTATAACATGACCTATTGGACAGTTTACGTAGGAGCTATATATGGATGTTCTCAGTGAAATTTTAGCTCTGTACACGACAAAAATAGATAACTCATTGAAATAATGTCACAATAATTGTTTTCTAACGACGAATACTATGACACATCTCAATGAGTTATATCTTATCTTAAACAAATATCTAAAATGGAACAAGTCACATTTAAAGTGCTTTGCGCTCATCATGCTTGTGATTATTTTAAAGCAAACATGTAATCTTTCTTCTGCATCTAAAGCCTTGCCCATCAAGTGCTTACCACAATCATTTTATCGACGTATGCAGCGCTTCTTTGCAGGTCAGTATTTCGATTATCGTCAAATTTCTCAGTTGATTTTCAATATATTTTCATTCGACAAAGTGCAACTGACTTTAGATAGAACCAATTGGAAATGGGGAAAACGAAATATTAATATCCTGATGCTCGCGATCGTTTATCGTGGAATAGCGATACCTATCGTTTGGACATTACTTAATAAACGTGGAAATTCAGATACAAAAGAGCGTATTGCTTTGATTCAACGCTTTATCTCCATTTTTGGTAAAGACCGTATTGTGAATGTGTTCGCAGACAGAGAGTTTATCGGTGAGCAGTGGTTTACATGGTTAATTGAACAAGACATCAACTTCTGCATTCGTGTTAAAAAAACTTTATTGTCACCAATCATTTAGGAAAGAATCATAAAATCAGTGATTTATTTCGCCATCTTCAAGTTGGTCAAATTGAATGTCGTAAACGACGGATTTTGGTTGGTCGAGTGAAACTATATATAAGTGCACTACAGTTAGAAAATGGAGAACTTTTACTCGTCGTTTCTCCTCAGTTTAATGCCAATTCTATTCAGGATTATGCATTACGCTGGGAAATTGAAACCTTATTCAGTTGTCTCAAAGGACGCGGGTTTAATCTTGAAAATACTCGTTTAACAGACCCTAGACGAGTCAAGAAATTGATAGCAGTGCTAGCTATCGGTTTCTGTTGGTGCTATTTAACAGGTGAATGGCAACATGATCAAAAAAAAGTGATAAAAATAAAGAAGCATGGACGACTCTCAATGAGTTTATTTCGCTATGGTTTAGACTATGTTCAAATGGCGATTCAGCGTTTAATTGGTTTTGGGAAAAAAGAAGAGTTTAAGGAAATTTTGGCAATTTTAAGAAGGCAGAAGCCTGATAGGATAAGGGTTCTGTGAAATTTGTCGTGTACAGAGAAAAAATTAATAACTTTTAGGATACTGCTCAAGATGCTTATTATTGACTAGTTCATTCTTAAATCTAAAAAAATTTAAAATTTAAAAGATTGAAAAAAACAAAAATGCCAGCATCAAGCCAGCATTTTGAGATAAGTCAGTTATTTATCCAGCTATAGTTCCACCATCTTTACGAGTGATTACTACAGTTGCAGAGCGTGGCCGGGAAGTGGCAGACGAGTTAGTCTGTGATGCAGGCCAATGACTAGTGGGCTTATCATAACTTCGAGAATCTTCTCCAGGATGCTGTACATTAATGAAAATCGCTTTATAGTCTGGTGTCATGGTTACCCCCGTAATCTCGCAGCCTTTCGGACCTGTCAGGAAACGACGTAAAGTTTGATCTGAGACTTGAGCACCGACAATAGTTTCCTGACCAGAAGATGTGATTGTTCGAGTACCATCTCCAACCTTACCAGGTAAAGCAGCCAACATCATACAGTTGGTCGTATCTGTATAAGCACCATCATCAGTCTGAATCCAGAGTACACCACGAGGGTCAAACCACATCCCATCTGGTGAAGACAGATCATTATTATCATTCAAACCTGATAGATTAATATTTTGTGCCATTTTAGCTTCAGCACCAAATAGGTAAATATCCCATCTGAATGTGATGGCTGTGGTCGTATCCTTATCTTCATGTAAGCGGATAATATGACCATTTACATTACCTTTGCCACCCTCAGGATCGCTATAGTTACGTGGATTGGCTGCATCTAAGGCATGTGTAGTGCCGCGGTTAGAGTTATTAGTGAGCGTAACATAGACTTCTCCATTCTCAGGATTAACTGCAACCCATTCTGGACGATCCATTTTAGTAGCGCCTACGCTATCTGCTGCTAGACGAGCAAAGGTCACGACATCTGCTTGGGAATTAAAAGGATAGATATTGTTCAGCTCATTCAAACCATTAATACCATAACTCAGCTCAATCCATTGACCACTCCCGTCTGCATTGAATTTAGCAACATAAAGCTTGCCATGATCCATATATTTATCTCCGACTGCATAACCACCATTACGGTCGTTTTCACTCCATTTATAGTCAGAAACAAACTTATATATATATTCTCCACGTGAGTCATCGCCCATATAGAAAGCCAGGTTATCATCTTCACGAGCACGACTGGCACGACAGTCTTCATGCGCAAAACGTCCTAAGGCTGTACGCTTAACTGGATTTTGTCGGCTATCAAATGGATCAATTTCTACAATCCAGCCAAAAGTATTGGGGCCATTACGATAATCTTTGCTAGCATCACCGGCAGTAATATCTGCACTCCATCGATCATAAAGATCCTGAGGTTCAATTGTACCTATTGCAGATTCCCAGCCATAACGTGAGCTTGAACCTGCTTTTAAACCATAACGCTCCAAAGCGACCGTTTCTTGCGGTAAGCGATGAGCATCATCAGTTTTGCTACGGACAAAGTAACCAATAAAGTTTTCTTCAGTGGTGAGATAAGTACCCCATGGGGTATAGCCGTTGCCGCAGTTGTTATGCGTACCGCGTGTTAGTTTTCCACCTGGTGAAAAGCGTGTAGATAGAAGAGTAGATCCACTCGCAGGGCCTGAAAAGCTCATGACAGTTGAGGCAGTAATTCGACGGTTATAAATCGAATTTTTGACAATTTCTATTTTTTGATTGGAATTGTCTTTTTTGATATGAATGATTGAAACACCATGTGCATTTGTCTCACGAATGACTTCATCTTCAGGGCGGCGACCATCAACTTTGGTTGGACCTTGAGGATGTAAAAAAGTCGGATTGATATATTCATGGTTCATAACGAGTAGACCGTGCTCAGACACAGTCGGGTCATACCGGCCAGAAGTGATATTTAAGCCAAAAAAACTCATTCCATCATGGCAGTCGCCAGAGCGAAACTGAAAGCTTGGCCCATTCGGGATATTGTTGTCATCCCAGTCTGAATATGCAGGATTAATAGAATCTCCAAGTGCATACAGGACATTGGCTTCATAACCGTCTGGTACAGTGACGATATCATTCAAGTTTTTAGCAACTGGTGTAAAGTTCAGTTGCTCTGGTTTTGCATTTGGGTCAATAGCAGGCGGGTTTGGTACAGTCTCGGTTGGCGGCAGAGAAGAGCTATTATCGCTGTCCCCACATCCGGCCAGAGAGGATGCAAGGGCCAATGCTGCAGCCCCACTTGCAGTTTTGGCAATTAAAGCACGACGAGAAATGGATTGTTCTAAAATATCCCGAAAATGATGATTATCTGATGTATTATTATCCAATTCCTGATTTTCATCATAAGGTAAGTAATCTGTCATTATTTTATTCCCATAACTAAGGTCTGGTTGTTTTAAAGTCAGGAATAAATTAGCGGTTGAATATGACAGTCAGGTGAAGCTAATATTGCGGATTTATTAAATATAATATTGATTTATATATTAAAAATAAAAGCAGCTTAAGCTGCTCATAGAGTATTTTCTTCTTTTATGTTCTTTTTATTATTATTCAGTTATGTCCGGTCATCATTTTTCTATCCATTTTCCTGCCGCTAAGCCTAATTCAAATAACAGCCACATTGGAACAGCTAACATAATCATTGATAGGGCATCGGGTGGTGTCACAAACATGGCAATAAAAAAACATCCCACCACAATAAATCGTCTTTTTTCCACCAAGGTCTGTGTGCTGACAACACCAATTATAATAAGCAGGAGCGTGATAATAGGGATTTCAAAAGTAAATCCGAAAACTAAAAATAGTTTTAAACAAAAAGCCAGATAACTATTGATATCGGTCATCGGTGCAACAGTGTCAGGTGATACGCTGATAAAAAAATGAAGGATAGAAGGTAAAGCGATTAAATAGGCAAAAGCAATACCTGCATAAAACAGTACAATACTGCTGATTAATAGTGGTAAAGCTAACTTTTTTTCTTTTAGGTACAATGCTGGTCTAATGAAGGCCCAAAGTTGATACAAAATAAAAGGCATGGCGATAAGTAAAGCAATAAAGAAGTTCAACTTAAATGGAGCCATGAAAGTCGCAGTCACATCTGTTGCAATCATGCTAGAGCTTTCAGGTAACTGAGCGCGTAAAGGCTTTGATAAAAGCTGATAAGTTTGGCTTGCAAAAGGCAGTAAACATAAGAATAGTCCTAATAATACGCCCACAATTTTGAAAAGGTGCTTTCGCAGAATCACTAGATGCCTGGTAATTGGCATTTCTTCTAACGGGATTTGCCGGGTATCGTTGTTGGTTTGAGTCGAAGGCAAAATACTCATACGGCCACCTTTATATCAGCATAAATTTTTTCTTGTTTTGTCACTTTATTCAGCTGGATTGGCGGTAAATGAACAGGTGAAACTGATTCATTAATTAATTGGTAAGTCAGCTCATAGTTCAAAAGATGTTGTTCCGGATTTCTAATGATGGGCTGATGGATTACATTTATATTATCCATTTGTGCCTGCATTTTAATTTCTAATTCCTGAATACGTTTCAGCTCGCTTTGCATTTGTTCCCGTAGTTCCGATAGTCGCAATTCACGGTCAAGATCATTTTGTATATTGCCGGCGATCCTTTTGATTTTGGCTGACCATTTACCTATAAAACGTATCGCTTCAGGGAGTTTATCTGGTCCAAGAATGAGCAAGGCAATTGCCCCAAAGACCAACAGCTCAGTCATTCCAATATTGAGCATAGCAATACCTCAATTCTTGATTGAACTCTCACTGGCTTTAACTTTCGCATCAATCGTTCGAGGGTACTGAAGTTGAGCTGCCTCAGCTTCTTCTTCACGGACAGATTTCTTAAAGTCCTTGATTGCACCCCCTACATCTTTTCCTAGATTTTTTAGTTTAGAAGTACCAAACAGTAAGATCACTACAATTGCAAAAATTAGTACATGCCAGATGGATAACCCTGCCATATTTTATCCTCATTTAATCTTTTTAAATTTATTGGCTTATATCAACACTAACAAATGACAGAGCTATGAAGATTTGATGTCAATATAATGACAAGGGTAATCCGCCCATAAATAACCGAAGTTAAAAATAGAGATCAAGCAGCCATTAATTAGAGGTAGCCTTCGTCTGTTTGCTTGGTGTGGTCTTTCATGGTTGTAATGCCACAGCCAACTCGTTGCATAATCTTGCACTTCTTCCAGTGTTTCAAATAAATGCGTACTTAGACAGCTATAGCGTATAGTTGGATTATAATGTTCAATATACGCATTCTGCTGTAGCTTACCTGGTTGAATATATTCAATACGAATACCTTATTCAGTTCCCCAGCGCCCACATTCATGATTGATAAACTCCGGACTATTCTCAAACCGAATAACTAACGGATTTTCTCGCCACTCTAGCAACTGATTCAACGTACGAATAACCCGAATTGTTGGTAATGAGAATTCTGCTTCAATCGCTAAACCTTCTCGACGAGAATCATCAATTATATTCAATAGCCGACACAAAAAGTGCCCCAAATAGAAGAATTACTGCCACACCGCTGGAAACTTGAACGGAATTAAAAAATAGGTATGGGGTTCAGCGGATGCTTACAAAAAAGATGTCTACACAGACCTCTTTTTTATTTGGGCTTAATACGTGAAATTATTGCTGAGTGTCATCTTCATTCAGAATTTGCCCTGTGTGCTTTGGTGTGATTAAAGGTGCAGTCGGACGCGGTCCTGTGTATTGCAAACCGATACCCGCATAGACATCATCTGCTGCAACTTCGGTTTCAAAACGTTCCTTATCTCGTTCTCGGATTTCTTGGCTAATTTCTTCAACATTACTCTGGTCAACACCCAATTCTTCTAAAATGGCACCGCCAAATAGCATTGCCGACTCGAAGGTTTCTCGAATCATGTAATCCACATTTTGTTTTGCTAAATGCAGCGCATGCTCACGGTCATAAGAGCGAACCAGTAACTTGGTTAAAGGAAATTCATGTTGCACCAACTCTACAATCTTATTCGTCGTTTCTTTGTGGTCTACGCAAACAACAATTGCCTCAGCCGTATCTGCTCCCGAGGCATGTAAAATATCTAAACGAGAACCATCGCCATAGTAAATTTTAAATCCAAATCTTTCAGCGTTTTGAATCATGTCGATATCATTATCAATGATGGTCACATCAATCCCTCGAGCAAGCAGTAATTGACTGGAAACTTGTCCAAAACGACCGAAACCAATCATCAATACTTTTCCAGAAAGTCCTTCGGCAATACGGATATTTTCTAAAGAAGTTTGTTCTGTAGTTTGGGTAAAACGTTTAAATAAAAAGCCAATAATCGGGGTCAAAATCATCGATAAGACTACAATCGCAGTCAGGTTTGAGTGTTCAACAGCACTAATGACTTGAGCACTCATGGCGGCAGTAAAGAGTACAAAAGCAAACTCACCCCCTTGAGCCATCAGTAATGCGCGATCGAGTGCTTCGGAGTGTGAACTTTTGGTCATGCGTGCAATCAGGTAAATCATGGATGCTTTGACAAACATCAGCAGAAGTACAGCACTTAAGATTAACACCCAGTTATTTTTTACGACGTTAAGGTCTAGTGACATGCCTACACCTAGAAAAAATAATCCGAGCAATATGCCACGAAACGGTTCAATATCTGCTTCAATCTGATGGCGAAAAGTGGATTCGGAGAGTAATACCCCTGCAAGGAATGCCCCCATTGCCATCGATAAGCCAGTGACTTGCATCAGTAATGCTGCGCCGAGCACCACCAAGAGTGCTGCTGCAGTCATGACTTCACGGGCTTTGGCTGCAGCTAATAAGCGAAATAAAGGATTAAGCAACCAATAGCCTGCAGCGATTAAACCTGCAATTGAAATTAAACCAATTCCGATGCTCTGCAAACGCGTAGAAGTACTTTCAACAACATGATTCGGTGCGATAAAAGCGACAATGGCCAATAAAGGTACAATCAACAAGTCTTCAAACAGCAGAATCGAGACAATTTTTTGTCCTCGTGGTTGAGCAATGTCTCCACGATCTCCCAAAAGTTGCATTACAATTGCAGTTGAGGTGAGTACAAAGCCTGCAGCACACACAAAACTCACTTGCCAAGAATAGCCATAGACCAAGCCTACAGCCGTTAGCCCTAATGAACAGGCACTAATTTGTAATGTACCTAATCCAAAAATTTCTTTTCTTAAATTCCATAAATACAATGGACGCATTTCTAGTCCAATCACAAACAGATACATCACAATACCAAGCTCAGCGATATGCAAAATAGACACAGAATCGTAGAAAAATGCCAGTCCAAATGGACCAATAATTAATCCTGCAATTAAATATCCCAATACCGAGCTTAATCCTAGGCGCTTGATTAAGGGGACTGCGATCACTGCAGCCGTGAGCAATATGACAGGGGATAAAAGGCTGATAGATGTGGCTTCTGCACTCATATATTTCTCAGATTTTGTATTGGGGCTGTTGACATTGCAAGTATAGAATTTACCCGATAAAGGTAGCCAAATATATATATACAGGCTTCAAGCTAATGCAACTGCAGAGCCTGTAAATAATTTTGTGTAATTGCTTTTCATAAATTTAAAGATGATCACTTAGAACCTATCCAGAATATTTTCTATGCAAAAGGGCTTTGTTGCACAAAGATTTAAAAGACAGCACCTGCTTATCTGAACAGAACTCAAGTGACAACTTGGTTATGAGGACGACCTAATTCTGTAAATCTGTTTAATACTGCTATGCGTGCATGAATCTCATTGACCTGACTAGGAAAACTCCTTGCTGTTAATTTATCGCCTAATCATTTGATGCAATGCATCTTGGTTTCGACCAAACTTCGACGATGATAACCAGACCATTTTTTCCAAAGCATTCTTCCTAAACGTTTCACTGTTTTTAATAATTCATTCCGCTCTAAAGATCTCAATTTCCGATCTTTCCATGGTTTTGCATTTTTTCTTGGTGGAATGACCGCATGTGCATCTCGATCTAAAATGACTTGTCTGCAGTACTTCGTATCATAAGCACCGTCGGTATAGACCGAATCAATTCGTTCGTCTAAAGGAATTTGAGCAAGTAAATCATCGAGTACTTGTGAATCGCTCACATTATTTGTAGTAAGCTGTACAGCACGTATTTGAAGGGTTTCAGCATCTATAGCAATATAGAGCTTACGCCATTGGCGACGATATTCAGGTCCATGTTTCTTACGTTTCCATTCACCTTCACCTAGAAACTTCAAACCAGTTGAGTCTACGAGTAGATGTAGCCCATCGCTACTTTTTTGATAGCTAATCGCAATATCAATATGTTTTTGTCTTCGACAAAGCGTGCTGTACGAATATCGCTGATATTCGGAGCAGCTCATTTACACAGTTTAATCAAACTTTGAACAAAACCTGTGACCATGCGTAAAGAGAGTCTGAATAGAGATTTGATCATTAAACAGCATTGAATAGCGGTATCGGAGTAAGTTTGATTTCGACCTTGCTTGCCTTCCTTGTGGTTGTGCATACCACTGAGTGTTTGGATCAAACCAAATGGAAATATTACCTCGGTTAATAAGGGCACGATTGTAGAAAGACCAGTTAGTTGTACGATAGATTTTAGGAGCAGGTTTATTCATATTGAAATTATAGGACTGAATAATCTTTCTAGGCTAGGTTTATGCAACAAAGCCCTTTAGAGTTGAAGTAACAAATCAAATTTAAATCAGATTTGAAAAATAATTACGGTAGTTGCTGTCCTGTGGTAATAATTCTAATAAACGCTGTACAGCATCAATACGATCATGTGTTTGCCCAATAATCCGTAATAATTGATCGGTATCCTTTATTTGATAAATCAACTGGCTTAAACGGGCATCAAAACAATGTCTCCAAGTACTGAGTAAAGGGCTTTCTGATTTAGATAAAAAGCTACCTTTATATAGCGAGAATGTACTCGAAATAAGATTTGCATTTAATGATTGTTCAGCACGTAAAAAATCACATTGGACTTCACAGGTAAGCCTATAAATGCGAGCCTCAATTGAATGAGGTAATAGGCTACGAAGTTGTGAAAGCTCAGCCTTTAAGGTTTTTAGGCTGACATTACGCTCACCATAAAGGGCATAGTGTAACTCTTCTAAACCAATGCCGTAAGGATACAAAGCTAAAATGCAAAGTATTTCAATTTGACGGTGAGTCAAGTTCAAAGTATGCCCATTAAATTGAACCCAGGGCGAACCTAGCGCTTTAATGTATAAAAAATTTTTCTGTTCAAATTTTATTGCTCGCTGTATTAAGTCTGCACAGCGTTCCACAGCAAGAATGCCTAGAGGGGTATGTTTTTTATATTTTGTGGAAAGATTGATAATGCCATGAAATTGACCTGAAGTCGGATCCCAGATAGGTGCTGCATAACAGACCCAATCACGAACGCTGTCCATTTGGTTTTCATGAGAATATACACAACTTGATGTTTGACTATTTAATGTCATACCAATCGCATTGGTCCCAACCGCCTGCGTTGACCAATGGCCACCTTCAATAAAATGTACCTGTTCAGCAGAAGAAAGCATCGCGGAACTACTCCAGGTCCATAACAGAGTACCATGGTGATCTGTAAGACCAATTGCCATATCGGAATCATTAGCAATTCTTAATAAATCGGCATAATTATGCTGAATAGAGCGGCGGAATAGGGAAGTCTGATCTTCTTGAGGCAAAGCCAAAACGGGTGCAGCCTGAACAATATGCTGATTAATTAAATGTGTTGTTTGCAGCTTTTTTGCTAGTGCTGTATTGAACAGGTTCATATCATATTCCTTTATGATTAGACTGTAATATCTTTAAACTTCAGAAATCAATTTCCAGATCTATACTCATTCAATCTTTTCTTACGTGTACCAAATCATTTTTCTTGGATTCGTTAAATAACCTTTTTTGGGTTTTACCAGCCTTTTAGCTACTTTAAAAGTGTTGTTATGGACTGGAAATGACTATTTTTATCTGAAGTGTTAATAAAAGTAACCATTATGTTGATAAATAGGATCCTTTAAATCATGAAAATGTCATTCACGCACGTAGGGCACAGGTACAGCCTCACCATAATACTGGCGGTCAGCAAAATAACTCGATCGCACTAATGGTGCACTCCAAATATTCTTAAACTCTAAGTGCCCTCCATGAGTTTGATAATGTTTAAACTCTTGCAATGTAACAAAACGATGAATTGGCGCATGTGATTTGGATGGCTGTAGGTATTGGCCGATTGTGACATAATCAATTTGATAATCTTTCAAATCATTTAATAACGCAATAACCTCAGCTTCAATCTCTCCTAAACCCACCATCAAACCACATTTCGTTGGGATATCAGGGCAGTAGTGTTTAAATTTCTTAAGTAAATTCAATGAATGCTGATAGTCAGCGCCTGGTCGCATGGCTTTATACAGGCGTGGCACGGTTTCAATATTGTGATTAAAGACATCAGGTGGATTTTTGCTCAAAATTTTAAGTGCAATATCTGCGCGACCACGAAAATCAGGAACCAAAACTTCAATCAAAGTGCCTGGACTAGTTTGACGAATTTCTCGAATGCAATCTGCAAAATGCTGTGCACCGCCATCTTTTAAATCATCTCGGTCAACGGAAGTAATCACAACATACTTTAAGTTTAGATTCTTCACTGTTTCAGCCAAATGCAGTGGCTCGTTGATATCTAAGGCATTAGGACGGCCATGCGAGACATCACAGAATGGACAGC
Organism: Acinetobacter sp. ACNIH1; assembly: GCF_002934695.1. NCBI lineage: Bacteria > Pseudomonadati > Pseudomonadota > Gammaproteobacteria > Moraxellales > Moraxellaceae > Acinetobacter > Acinetobacter sp. ACNIH1. Next base: position 182,131 of record NZ_CP026426.1, read on the forward strand.
GTCGAGTACAGATATCACCCATAATCATGAATGTTGCTGTTCCACTACCGAAACATTGCGGCAAGTTAGGACAAGCCGCTTCTTCGCAAACGGTATGTAGTTTTTGTTGTCTTAATAAATCCTTAATGATTTGGACTTCCTCAGGTTGACTAATTTTAGTCCGGATCCATTCTGGCTTTTTCGGTATCGTTTCCGTTGGAACAACTTTAATTGGAATACGCGCCATTTTTTTAGCGCCACGTAGCTTCTTTCCAGTTAATACTGGGTTATTTAAATCCATTTCAAACACTCCGTCGTTTAAAATAATTAATATTGAGCCTGATATTAAATAAGCTGATTTAAATGCGTTAATAATATTAAAACAGGGCAAAAAACTTATCATATAAAACAAAGGTTGGTTAAAGGTTTGTTTTTGTATATAGCTGAATAATATTAAAAAATTTACAAATTTTTTAATATTATAAACCACTGTTTTTAATGTTTATCTTATGTTTAGAGATGGATCCGTAAATTTGAACAACTCCTATAAGTGATATTCTGCTCCTCAAATGATGTTATAAACATCAATATATGGAGTATTTTATGGCACGTAGACCAAGAAGAAATCATTCAAATGATTTTAAAGCTAAGGTAGCACTTGCTGCGATTAAAGCAGAAAAAACACTTGCTGAATTGAGTGCTGAATTTGATGTTCATCAAAACCAAATTATTGACTGGAAAAATCAATTGATCTCAGCTTCCTCGCAAGCTTTCGATCAATCAAAAGCTCCATCAGAACCCCCCATTGATCTTAAAAAGTTACATGCAAAAATCGGTGAGCAGGCATTAGAAATTGATTTTTTAGAAGGTGTGTTGAAGAAACTGGGCCGCTTCAACCACAAAAGTTAATCGACGACTCACTTCAGATTTCAGTATCTAAGCAAGCTAAGCTGCTGAAAGTCTCCCGTGGTTGTTATTATTATCGCCCAAAACCTGTTAGCTCATCAGATCTGAAGCTGATGCGATGTATTGATGAATTACATATGCAATATCCTTTTGCAGGCAGTCGTATGATGCGTGATTTGTTGAATCGTCAAGGGCATCATATAGGACGACGTCATACACGTACTTTAATGAAGAAAATGGGTATTCAGGCGTTATATTGCAAACCAAATTTAAGCCAGGCTAATCAAGCTCACCGTAAATATCCATATCTGCTCAAAGGGTTGGCTATTCAGCGCAGTAATCAAGTGTGGTCTACGGATATAACGTATATCCCTATGGCAAAAGGCTTTGTTTATTTATGTGCTGTGATTGATTGGCATAGCCGCAAGGTACTTGCGCATAGGGTATCGATTAGTATGGAGGTGGATTTTTGTATTTCGGTTTTAAATGAAGCGATTGAAAAATATGGATCACCTGAAATATTGAATACAGACCAAGGCAGTCAGTTCACCAGTGATGCATTTATTGATGTATTGAAATCAAATGGCATTCAAATCAGTATGGATGGTAAAGGTCGATGGGTAGATAATGTGATGGTTGAACGATTATGGCGGAGCGTTAAATATGAAGAGGTGTATCTCAAAGCTTATAGCAGTGTCACAGATGCGAAAAAGCAATTAAGTGCATATTTTGAGTTTTATAATTTGAAACGACCTCATTCGAGTCTAGACAAAATGACACCAAATGAGTTTTACTATGATCAGCTACCCCAACAAAACAAGGTGGCTTAACTAGAGCGGAATATCACTTATAAATACGCTTTTAGTTGTTCAAACAAGTGGGACCACCTCTTTTTTATGCATTATATTTTTTTAGTCTAATATGAAATTAAATAAAAATATTCTTATATAAATATACGATTTAAAAATCCAGTTATTCAATTTGGGATTTTCTTTTAAGCGTAGTTAATAAGGAATAAATATATGCAATTAACGGAAGAGCAATTGCTAGCAGCATACAAAAGAATGCGCGACATTCGTGAATTTGAGGATCGACTTCACGATGAAAACAATACAGGTGATATCCCAGGTTTCATCCATCTTTATAGCGGTGAGGAAGCTGTTGCCGTAGGGATCTGTGAAAATTTAACAGATAAGGACTTCATTACCTCAACACATCGTGGTCACGGACATTGTATTGCAAAGGGCTGTGACATTCACGCCATGATGCTAGAAATTTTTGGCAAAGATGATGGTTTGTGTCGTGGTAAAGGTGGCTCAATGCACATTGCGGACTTAGATAAAGGCATGCTCGGTGCAAACGGTATTGTGGGTGGTGGTCCACCTTTGGCTATTGGGGCAGCTTTAAGTGCTAAAACACTCAAAAATGGTGGGATTGGTCTATCTTTTACCGGTGATGGCGGTTCAAATCAGGGCTTAACTTTTGAAGCCATTAATATGGCTGTTGTTTTAAAGCTTCCTGTCATTTTTGTTTTTGAAAATAACGGTTTTGGTGAAGGTACTGCACATGATTATGCCGTAGGCAGTAAAGATATTGCAGGCCGAGCAGCAGGTTTTGGCTTACCCGCTGAAAAAGTAGATGGAACAGATTTTTTTGCTGTGTATGAAGTTGCACAAAAGGCTATTGAACGTGCCCGCCGTGGTGAAGGTCCGAGTGTGATTGAAACGGTAACCAACCGATTTTATGGACATTTTGAAGGTGATCCAGGGCTTATCCGTTCTAAAGAAGAACTGGATTATGTCAAAGAACATAAGGATCCATTGAAAATATTCCGCGAAAAAGTCAAAGACAAAATTGACGAAGCCAAGCTCGATGCGATTGACGCTCAGTCTAAAGCCAATGTAGACGATGCTGTTGCAAAAGCACGCGCAGCTAAGTACCCAGAAGCCTCTCAGTTACTTACTGATGTTTACGTCTCTTACTAAAGGAATAGTAGAACAATGCCAAATAAAAGTTATCGAAACGCAATTAAAGAAGCAATTGAATTAGAAATGCACCGAGACCCAAGTGTCATTGTGGTCGGTGAAGATGTTCGTGGTGGGCATGGTGGCAAAAATACCGATGACAATAAACTGGAAGGTTTTGGCGGTGTACTTGGTGTAACCAAAGGCTTATGGACTGAATTTGGTTCTGAACGAGTCATTGATACTCCAATTACAGAATCAGCGATTATTGGTATGGCGGCAGGTGCTGCTGCAACGGGTTTAAGACCTGTGGCAGATTTAATGTTTATGGATTTTTACGGCGTGTGTTATGACATGCTGTATAACCAAGCAGCTAAATTTCGCTACATGTTTGGCGGCAAAGCCAAAGCGCCACTCGTTGTACGAGGCATGATCGGTGCAGGTTTTTCTGCCGCAGCACAGCATTCTCAGTCGCCATATAACGTGTTTGCCTCAGTACCTGGCTTAAAAGTGGTGGTGCCTTCGAGCGCCTATGATGTGAAAGGGTTATTGATTCAAGCCATTCGAGATGATGACCCAGTAGTCTTTTGTGAACACAAGTTATTGTACGACATTAAGGGCGAAGTACCAGATGAGGCCTACACTATTCCTTTTGGTGTCGCAAATTACACACGTGAAGGTACTGATATCACCATTATTGCCTTAAGCCTGATGGTGCATCGTGCCAATGAAGTTGCTGACAAGCTCGCAAAAGAAGGCATTTCGGTTGAAGTGGTTGACCCTCGAACCATTTCTCCATTAGACGAAGATGGCATTTTAGAGTCAGTGGCTTCAACAGGTCGCGTAGTTATTGTGGATGAATCAGCAGCGCGTTGTGGTTTCGGACATGATGTGGCTGCCCTCATTGCACAGAAGGGCTTTCATTATCTTAAAGCACCAATCGAGTTAGTCACTCCACCACACTCACCCGTACCATTTTCACCAGTACTAGAAAAAGAATGGTTACCTAGTGTAGAACGCATCGAACAGGCTGTACGCAAGACGTTGGAGGCTTAGGATGAGCGAAATTAAAACTTTAGAAATCCCAAAATGGGGTTTGTCCATGGAAGAGGGTACGATTGCCCAATGGCTGATTCAGGAAGGTACCCAATTTAGTAAAGGACAGGAAATTTGTGAAATTGAAACCACAAAAATCGTCAATGTATTGGAAGCACCTTTTGATGGCCTGCTACGAAAAATTATTGCTAACGATGGTGACACACTGGTCGTAGGTGGAATCATTGCAATCTGTGCAGACGCTCAAGTTTCTGATGCAGAAGTTGAAGCATTTGCACAGTCTTTAGGTGGAACACCTGCTGTAACTGAAAATAAAGCGGTAGCAGCGGTTCCTGAAAAAGTCGATGTGGCTCAAGTTGAAACCAAAGTACAAGCTGCTCCTAAACAGAACAGTGTTGGTAATGGATCAAAAGCGGTGACTCAGGGCGGATATTCTATTCCTGATGAGTTACAAGGCTACCAACAAAGCGATGATATTTTTGCAACGCCACATGCCTTGAAATTGGCTGAAAAGCATAATGTAAACTTGGCTCAGATTACAGGTTCTGGACGTGAAGGCCGTATCAGTGTTCAAGATATTCAGGCCGCAGTTCAAGCTGCTGGTGGTTCTTGGCCAGATGTACGTCATCAAGCCAGCACGAAAGCCGCAAAATCTAAAGCAGATGATAGTGATGTTCTAGCAACACCTGTTGCTCGCCGTTTGGCAAAACAATGGGGTATTAATTTGCATGATTGTCGTGCATCGGGTTCACGTGGACGAGTCTGTAAGGAAGATGTTGAAGCTGTATATCAACGTGAAAACCCTGTACAAGCTCAACATACTGAGTACGCGCATCCAACAGAGTCAGCAAAATTCACCACCGTAGCTATGAATGGTATGCGTAAAGCAATCGCTGCACGCCTACAAGCGGCAAAACGCAATGCACCACATTTTCGCTTAACGATAGACTTAAATGTTGAGTCGGTTCAGGCTTTGCGTCAGCAAATTAACAGTACTGTACCGCAAGTCAAACTGTCCATTAACGATATGCTGATTAAAGCTGCTGCTGCTGCACTGATTAAAGTTCCACAAGTTAATGTTCAGTTTGATGAAGAGAATCAGCAGATTTTACAGTTTGAACAAGCTGATATTTCGGTTGCTGTGGCCATCGAAAATGGACTGATCACACCAATCATTAAAGCAGCGAACCGTAAATCTTTGGCGCAAATTTCCAATGATATGCGTGATCTGGCAACACGTGCCAAAACTGGAAAATTAGCACCTGATGAGTTTCAAGGCGGTAGTTTCAGTATTTCCAATTTGGGAATGCTGGGTATTCAACAATTTGATGCCATTATTAACCCACCTCAAGGTGCAATTCTGGCCTTAGGTATAGCAGAGAAACGTGCTGTCGTTGAAAATGATGAGATTGTTGTTCGTGAAATGGTGACCGCAACATTGTCTTGTGATCATCGTGTCATTGATGGTGCGTTGGGTGCTCAATTCCTATCGGTATTGAAGCAGTTTGTCGAAAATCCTGCATTAATTTTGGTGTAGGAGGAATAGTCATGTCAGATACACAATTTGATCTTGTGGTTATTGGTGCTGGTCCTGGAGGATATGTCGCTGCGATTCGCGCAGCGCAACTGGGATTAAAAACGGCAATCGTTGAAAAACAACACTTAGGTGGAGTATGTCTTAATTGGGGATGTATTCCAACCAAGGCATTATTGAGCGGGGCTGTGCTTGCGCAGCAGTTCAAACATGCAGGGCAGTTTGGCTTTACGCTTAACGCGATTGGTTTTGATATTCAAACACTGGTCCATCATAGCAGAAAGGTTTCTGAGCAACTGGTGCAAGGTATCGGTCAATTATTGAAAAAAAACTCTGTACACGACAAATTTCACAGAACCCTTATCCTATCAGGGTTCTGCCTTCTTAAAATTGCCAAAATTTCCTTAAACTCTTCTTTTTTCCCAAAACCAATTAAACGCTGAATCGCCATTTGAACATAGTCTAAACCATAGCGAAATAAACTCATTGAGAGTCGTCCATGCTTCTTTATTTTTATCGCTTTTTTTTGATCATGTTGCCATTCACCCGTTAAGTAACACCAACAGAAGCTTATAGCTAACACCGCAATCAATTTTTTCACTCGTCTAGGGTCTGTCAAGCGCGTATTTTCAAGATTAAACCCGCGTCCTTTGAGACAACTGAATAAGGTTTCAATTTCCCAGCGTAATGCATAATCCTGAATAGCATTGGCATTAAACTGAGGAGAAACGACGAGTAAAAGCTCTCCATTTTCTAACTGTAGTGCACTTATATATAGTTTCACCCGACCAACCAAAATCCGTCGTTTACGACATTCAATTTGACCAACTTTAAGATGGCGAAATAAATCACTAATTTTATGATTCTTTCCTAAATGATTGGTGACAATGAAGTTTTTTTAACACGAATGCAGAAGTTGATGTCTTGTTCAATTAACCATGTAAACCACTGCTCACCGATAAACTCTCTGTCTGCGAACACATTCACAATACGGTCTTTACCAAAAATGGCTATAAAGCGTTGAATCAAAGCAATACGCTCTTTCGTATCTGAATTTCCACGTTTATTAAGCAATGTCCAAAGGATAGGTATCGCTATTCCACGATAAACGATTGCGAGCATCAGGATATTAATATTTCGTTTTCCCCATTTCCAATTGGTTCTATCTAAAGTCAGTTGCACTTGGTCGAATGAAAACATATTGAAAATCAACTGAGAAATTTGACGATAATCAAAATACTGACCTGCAAAGAAGCGCTGCATACGTCGATAAAATGATTGTGGTAAGCACTTGATGGGCAAGGCTTTAGATGCAGAAGAAAGATTACATGTTTGCTTTAAAATAATCACAAGCATGATGAGCGCAAAGCACTTTAAATGTGACTTGTTCCATTTTAGATATTTGTTTAAGATAAGATATAACTCATTGAGATGTGTCATAGTATTCGTCGTTAGAAAACAATTATTATGACATTATTTCAATGAGTTATCTATTTTTGTCGTGTACAGAGGAAAAAAAATCAAATCACTGTTTTTAACGCAGCAGCCCAGTTTATTGCCAAAGAGCAATTAGAGCTTACAGATGCGAATGGTCAAAAACAGCAGATTTCTGCACCGCATATTATTGTCGCAACAGGTGCACGTGCGGCCAATTTGCCTCATATTCCTGTAGATGGCCATCAGGTCTGGAGTTATAAAGAGGCTTTAGTTCCAGAACAACTACCAAAATCTTTACTGGTCATTGGTTCGGGTGCTATAGGCAGTGAGTTTGCAAGCCTATACCAAGACTTAGGCTGCCAAGTCACCTTGGTTGATATTGCAAAGCAGATTCTTCCTAGCGAAGACATTGAAGTTGCGAAGTATGTACAAAAGCAATTTGAACAGCAGGGTATGCAGGTTTTAACTGAAGCAACGGTAAAAAAAATAGAAACTGATCAGGCTCAAGTACATTGTCATATTGAAACTGCCACAGGTGTACAAATCATTACTGTTGAAAAGGTGCTTTCAGCTATTGGCGTGAAACCGAATGCGGAAAATCTTGGCCTAGACGATTTGGGTGTTGAATTTGAAAATGGTTTTATCAAAGTTGACTCATGGTGTAAAACCAATGTCGTGGGCATTTATGCAATTGGTGATGTCGCAGGCGCACCGTGTTTGGCACACAAAGCCAGTCATGAAGCCATTCTTTGTGTGGAGAAAATTGCAGGCCTAAGTCATGTACATGCTTTAGATCGTACACAAATTCCGGGCTGTATCTTTACCCATCCGCAAGTGGCCAGTATTGGTTTGACAGAACAGAAAGCGAAAGCTGCGGGCTTGAATATCAATGTGGGTAAGTTTCCCTTACAAGCCAATGGTAAAGCATTAGCTTTGGGCAATAGCGCAGGATTTGTTAAAACCATTTTTAGTCAGGAAACGGGTGAATTGTTGGGTGCTCACATGGTTGGACATGAAGTCACCGAACACATTCAAGGTTTTGCTATAGCAAAATACCTAGAAGCTACGGATGAAAGCTTAGCACAGGTCATTTTCCCTCATCCTACTTTATCTGAGGCGATGCATGAGTCGGTATTGTCGGCAATGCAACGTGCAATTCATATTTAAGGAATCGCAACATGCCTAGAGGTTTAAACAATAAAGTTGCATTAATTACGGGTGCAGCACAAGGAATTGGACGTGGTATTGCCTTACGTTTGGCACAAGAAGGTGTTCATATTGCATTGGTCGATCTTCATCAAGAAAAGTTAAATACTGTTCAACAAGAGATCGAAGCCTTTGGCGTAAAAGCCACCACATTTATTGCAGATATTTCAGATCCAATACAAGTCAGTCATGCAATTGATCATGCAGAATCGACACTTAATGGCTTTGATATCATGATCAATAATGCAGGGATTGCACAAGTTAAAGCGTTGGCAGAAGTAACGCCGAGTGAATTTAACAAAATCATGAACATCAATGTCGGTGGTGTACTTTGGGGGATTCAAGCCGCAGCAAATAAATTTAAACAACGCCAACAGGCTGGAAAAATTATTAATGCCTGCTCAATCGCAGGTCATGAGGGTTTTGCTCTCCTCGGTGTTTATTCAGCAACTAAATTTGCAGTTCGTGCATTGACACAAGCTGCAGCTAAAGAATATGCCAGTGCTGACATTACTGTAAATAGTTATTGTCCGGGTGTTGTTGGTACAGATATGTGGGTCGAAATAGATCAGCGTTTCTCTGAAATTACAGGCGCACCAGTTGGTCAAACGTATAAAAAATATGTAGATGGCATTGCTTTAGGACGTGCTGAAACACCAGATGACGTGGCTGCATTAGTTGCATTTTTAGCCAGCGAGGATGCAAACTACATTACAGGGCAGTCTATTTTGACAGATGGTGGAATGGTGTACCGTTAATATCAACATAAGGAATACATAATGAAAGCAGCTCGCTTTTATGACCGAGGGGATATTCGGATTGAAGATATTCCTGAACCGAAAGTAGTTCCAGGCACAGTTGGAATTCAAGTTGCATGGTGCGGTATTTGCGGTACAGATTTACATGAATTCATGGAAGGCCCTATTTTTATTCCACCTTGTGGTCATCCACATCCAATTTCAGGAGAATCTGCACCTGTAACAATGGGACATGAATTTTCAGGCGTAGTTTATGCAGTTGGTGAGGGAGTAGATGATATTCAAATTGGGCAACATGTCGTAGTTGAACCCTACATTATTGCGGATGATGTACCGACTGGGCCGAATGATAAATATCATTTATCAAAAAATATGAACTTTATTGGTTTAGGCGGACGCGGCGGCGGTCTTTCTGAAAAAATTGCGGTTCAGCGCCGTTGGGTACATCCTATCTCAAATGATATTCCCTTAGACCAAGCAGCATTGATAGAACCTTTGTCCGTTGGTCATCATGCCTATGTACGAAGTGGTGCAAAAGCTGGTGATATCGCACTGGTTGGTGGAGCAGGCCCAATAGGTTTACTCTTATCAGCCATTTTAAAGGCTAAAGGTCTCACGGTGATCATCACTGAACTGAGTGCAAAACGTAAAGAAAAAGCGATAGAAGCGGGCGTTGCAGGTTATGTACTAGACCCATCACAAGTTGATGTAGTTGCCGAAGTAATGAAAATTACGGAAGACCACGGTGTTGATGTCGCTTTTGAATGTAGTAGTGTTAATAAAGTCATGGATACACTGGTGACGGCGATAAAACCAACAGGGGTAGTCGTCATTGTTTCTATTTGGAGCCATCCTGCCACAATTAATGTGCATAGTGTGGTCATGAAAGAGCTCGATATTCGTGGCACGATTGCTTATGTCAATGACCATCAGGAAACCATCCGTTTAGTCGAGCAAGGTAAGATTAATCTGGAACCTTTTATTACCCAACGTATTGCATTAGATGATCTTGTTTCTAAAGGCTTTGAAACATTGATTCATAATAATGAGTCTGCTGTAAAAATTATTGTTCATCCGTAGTAACGCCTAATTTCAAAGACAAATTTGAATAAGCTAGAGATAAACTCTATGTAGCTATTTTTAATATTTATAGCGATAGGAAATGAGTCTGTATTTACAAACTCATTCTCATAATAGTGATTGGAAAACTCTATTTTTTAAGAAGAAATTGACAACACATAATGTATAATTTAATTTATATCAATATTAATGAATTTAATACCGAAATTCGTCTACTTAACTTATGTTTACCTAAAGTCTAGTTCATCAATTAAATAGTTAATATTTCATTAATAACCAATGAATTACAAGATAATTTATTTGAATGTAAAAAACTTGATTCATGAACTTGTGAATTTTGACCATTTTAGAATACATATAGCTAAACGATTCCTATTGGTAGATAAACTCAATGCTAGAAATTTTATAGTCAAGCCCAATAGATTTATGCACCTTGCGCAGTAGTACTACTCATGTCTTAAATAAGTTTACAGAATTAGGCCGACCTCACACCCAAGTTGTCACTTAAATTTAAGTAATTTACGAAAATTCTATTTTAAGTCTTTATGCAACAAAGCCGGTTTATTTACGAATAGGAAATGTCTACAGAATCTATTTTATTTATGCAACTTCACTAAAATACTCTTTATACCCTTATAATTTCTGTATTAAAAAGATATACGAAGAGAATCACGGATGGCGACAACGATCGCAAAATCAGGCTCCACAAACTTAGCCAATATCATTTACCAACAAATCAAAGACGATATTTTTAGTTTTCAACTTAAACCAGGACAACGCTTCACTGAAACGGATATTGCTGAAAAATATCAAGTGAGTCGCACGCCTATTCGTCAAGTCCTCTATCGTTTAGAGCAAGAAGGTTATGTGAATGTGCATTTTCGCAGTGGTTGGGAAATTAAACCCTTAGACTTTAATTTCTATCAAGAGTTGTTTGATTTACGCATGATCTTGGAAAAAGAGGCAGTCAAACGCTTATGTATGCTGGATCATGAACAGTCGTTAGAACTACAAAAGCTCAAACAACTCTGGTTGGTCGAACCAAGAGCCTATAATCAGAACATTAAAGAATTGGTATTACAAAGTGAAGATTTTCACTGTGCTTTAGTGCGGGCTGCAGGGAACAACCAAATTGCGAAGATCCATCACGAGATCAGCGAGAAGATTCGAATTGTACTGAGTTTGGGTGCCATGCGTGAATTTGATATTCAACATGCCTATGAAGATCACGGGGCAATTTTACGACGTATTCTAAATCGTGATGCTGAGGGTGCAATTCATCTCGCTGAACATCATGTCCTGCATAGTATCGAAGATGTAAAAAATATTACCTTGCATATGATTTCTAATCTTTAATTAAAACTTATAAATAGATGAATTTGAATGCCAATTCCCGAAGTTGGCATTTTTTTTGCCTGTAATACCACCATCTTGTATACAAGAGTGTATTCAACTCTAAGCTGATGCTTATTTGAATATATATGCTTATATTTGGTGCACAAATCAAATGAATAATGCACCAAAAGTATTCTAATTTTATTTATGCATTTTTTTTGTGCATAAAGCCGAGGGTGGTTGTAGTGAGTTTGCGTTTAGTTGTATTGATGAGTGGTGTTGGCGTGAGTACGTTAGTGATGGCTGATGAGGTGAATCGTTTAGATACCATCACCGTGACTGCAACGGGCACAACCGAATCAGAATCCTCATCCAAATCAATCACTAAATTTCAGCATGAATTATTGGATGTCCCATTTAATAAAACACATTTAGCTGAAGACATTTTAAAACAGCAGGATATTCAACGGATTGATCAAGCATTGAATTTGGTCAGTGGGGTATCGAACAATAATAGCTATGGCGGTGGTTTTTGGGATAATTATTCATTCCGTGGTTTTGAAGGTAATCCAAATACAGGCGTGGAATATATCCGCAATGGCCTAAGTGTGAACCGTGGCATATCTGCACCACGTGATATGGTCAATATTGCATCTTTGGATTTTTTAAAGGGGCCAAATGCGGCTCTGTATGGAAGGGGTGAAATTGGCGGTGCATTAAACGTCACCACAAAAAAACCAAGCTGGCAAAGTGCGACAGCACTTAATCTACGTGCTTCAAGTCAAGAAGAATATCGCATTAGTGCTGAACATACTGCACCGATTACTGAACAAGTGGCGTATCGCTTAGGAATTGCCGTAGAGGATAATCAATCCTTCCGTGATCATGTTAGCTCAGAACGGTTATTTGTTGCACCACAACTCACTTGGAAAATCTCACCAGACACACAACTTGATCTGGATACTGAATTTAGTCAGCATCTTGGCACCTTTGATCGTGGGCTGACTGCGGTCAATAATCAAATCACCATGGACAAGCACACCTTTACCGGTGAACCGCATGATGGTGATATGCGTGTCAAAGACAATTTATATCAACTGCGTTTAGCACATCGCTTCAATGATACTTGGAAAATGAATGGTGCACTCAGTTATAAAGATGCACAAATGGTCGGTTTTTCCACTGAACCACGTAAGATTCAAGCCGATTTACGCACTTTAGAACGCCAACGTCGCTATCGTGACTATCAGACCGAAGATGTGATGGCGCAGGTCGAGGCTTTAGGACAGTTCGAAACGCAAGCTTTGGTACATGAGTTGGTCCTTGGTCTTGAAGCGGGTCGTTTTCACTTTATGCAACAGCAGTACCGTCTGAATCATTCTGCGAGCAACCCGAATTGGATCGATATTTATCGTCCAGTCTATGGGCAGTTTAGTCCTGATATGCCACTGCATACCAACAGTGATGAGAACCAGCGTTATGTTGCGGTAAATGTTCAAGACCAAATGTTCTTCAATGATCAATGGAATCTATAGCCAAATACTTAAAAATATAGAACAATAGAAACATGGGATATTCAAAAGATTTTAAAGACAAAGTCATAGAAATTATGACTAGAGATAAAATGTCTGTGCGAAAAGCAGCACAGCATTTTAACGTCTGTATACAGACGATTCAGAATTGGAAAAAGTCCACTGTAACTAAACCTATTCCTGGTCGCCCAGCTAAAATTAGCAAAGAGCAAATATTGAATGATGTTGAACAATATCCCGATGATTACATCAGTGAACGGGCAGAACGTTTTGGTGTCAGTACACATGCAGTATTTAATGCGCTACATGCTGCAGGAATATCGCGTAAAAAAAGACGTTAAAGCACCCTAAAGCAGATCAAAATCAACGTCGGCAATTTCAGAACTTGATTGAATGTTTAGAACAACAATTACCACTGGTTTATATCGATGAAAGTGGTTTTCAAAGCGAAAGTACGAGATCGCATAGTTATAGCTATAAAGGAGCGCGAGCTGAAGCTGAATTTAACTGGCAGTTAAAAAATTGTAGCAATGCGATTGGCGCATTAATCGAAAATAGATTGCTTACAGTTGGAGTATTTGATTGTTCAGTGAATACCGAGGTATTTGAATGCTGGATTGAACAGGATTTATTGCCAAAGCTGAAAAAAACCAGTGTATTGATTATGGATAATGCCACCTTTCACAAAGGAACAAGGCTTCAGGAGTTGATACGTTGTGCAGGCCATTACATTGTGTGGCTTCCTAAATATAGCCCGGACTTAAATCCTATAGAAAAAATGTGGTCACGAGTAAAAATGATTCGCAATAAATTTAGAGTTAAAGATATTGATAAATTGTTTAAAGATTACTGTAATGATTTATTTAGTATTTAGCTATACTCATGGGATTACGTTGGGATCGTGTTGAGCAAGATTTTCAGAATCACATGAAAGGCTTAGAGGATCAAACCACGCATGCGCAATTGAGCCCACGCATCGGGATTAACTACCGTCCAAGTGCAACATGGTCTCTCTATGCCAATTATGGCGAAGCCTTTTCCATGAACAATGGCATGAGTCGAACTTTAGAAACCTTTGAACCTGAAACAGCCAAAAGCTATGAAGTGGGTGCCAAATGGCAATGCTCAGATACCGATGCTTTGAGCTTGGCGTGGTTTGATATGCGTAAAAACAATGTGTTGATGACCGATGCCATCGATCCTAACTATGAGGCGGCGGTAGGTGAAATTTCAAGCCGTGGGATTGAATTCGATCTGAGCGTTCAATTGCATGATCAACTTAAGCTTTCTGCTAATTACGCATGGGTCAATGCTGAGGTAAGTAAGGATGAGCTGATTTCGAGTGGTGCGCCTCTGACTAATGTACCAGAACATTCTGCCAATCTAAATGTAGCGTATGACCCTTGGCAAAATGCAGGCCTGATGGCGAATCTCAGTTATGTCGGCTCACGCAGTGGCGACAGTCCAAGCAATGTCATGAATGGTTTCCGTTTACCAGCCTATCAGGTGGTGGATGTTGGCGCTTATTACCAAGCCAATCCACAACTGCGTTATCAGTTGAATATTCACAACCTATTTAATGAACACTATTACCGTTCGAGTTACAGCCATTTATGGGTGCAGACGGGTGAGCCAATCAAGGCATCAATGTCTGTGCAATGGGCATTCTAATGCGCAGCCATATCTTTATTTTGGGGATGGTGACAAGTGTATTGATGGGTTGTCAGTCTCCAAAAACACCACAAGATAATGTTGTATCCGCCTCAGCCAATCAACGTTGCGTTGTAGACAGTTCAGCGACAAAGGTCTGTGTTGATCAACCTGCACAGCGTATTGTTTCGCTATTTGAGTCGGGCTTAGATGGTTTATATATGTTGGGACAAGGACCGAAAGTGGTCGGTATTCCTGCAGAAATTTATCTTCAACCTTTGTTGTTTGATGCCTATTCCAAAATGGATGCCCGCATTGCCCAGAAACAACTTGCGACACCCTCACAAGGCTCTAATGCCACCAATATTGAAAGCTTAATGGCACTGAAGCCTGACTTGGTAGTCTTGGTCAGTGGGCAAACCCAAACCATTGAATTATTGAGGCAGTTTAGCATTGCGGTGTATGTAATGGAATCGGGAACATTTAAACAAGTTAAAGAAGAACTTGCTGAAATTGCCGTACTGACCGGTGCAGAACAACGGTCGCAGGAGATTTTACAGTTTGCCGATAATATTGTGGCAGAAGTGGCTGAGAAAACCTCAAGACAGCCTGAGCGACAATCGATTTACTATGCTTGGTCAGGGGGGCGGGTTTATTCCACTTCGGGGCGTAAATCCATCACCAATGATTTTATTGAATTGGCAGGGGCATACAACATTGTTGAAACTGAGACCAATCAACCGAATGTGAATCCAGAAACGCTGATTGAATGGAATCCGGACAATATTGTGCTGTGGAATACTAATCCAGAACTGATTTATCAGCGTGAAGAATTAAAAGGTTTAAACGCAGTCAAACAACAAAAGGTTTTTAATTTAACGCCTGCATTTATTTATAACCCACATACCATCAAAATTATTGTGACCGCTATTCATCTTAATCACAGTATTTATCCAGAACAATCGGACTTACCTGTAGATACATTGAAACTGAGAATATTAAGCAAGCTGTATGGCGCAAGTTTGGCAAAGGAGCTGATGTAATGACACTGCAATCCTTAAAATATACCTGGTTTTATCCAGTGCCATTGCTCCTGATTTTTTTATCGCTCTTAATTGGACCGAGCCAAAGTCTAAATGCATGGGATTATGTGCTGTGGTGTGTGCAATTTTTATTTGGTACACCTTATTACGATGCGGAACAATTTCTATTGATGCAAAACATTCTAGTCAATGTCCGTATGCCACGTATTTTACTGACCTTTATGGTCGGTGCAGCCTTAGCCACTGCGGGGAATGGTTTACAAGCTTTATTTAGAAATCCATTAGTCGATTCGTATGTTTTAGGGATTTCCTCAGGTGCAGCTTTTGGTGCCGCCTTAGCACTGACTTTAAGTTGGCTTTCGCCGAATTTATCCGCATTTATTTTTGGTGTCTGTGCTGTGGCATTGACCTACTTATTTGCCCAACAAAAACATGAAAGCCAAACTTCGCTGGTGATGGTGATTTTATCAGGGATGATCGTATCGGGTCTATTTTTGGCAGGTTTAACCATTATTCAGTACCTCAGTGATCCATTTAAACTACAAGCCATTGTGCAATGGACCATGGGTAATCTACATCAAGCCTCGTGGCAAAAAGTGCAATATGCAATCATTCCGATTTGTATCGCTTTAGCTGGTTTATACGCCATGCGCTGGCGTTTAAACCTAATGGCTTTGGGTGCAGAAGAGGCACAGGCAGTGGGGGTGAATCCACGTTGGGAACAACTGTGTTTGATTGTGTTTGTGACCTTATGTACCTCAACTTCTGTAGCGGCCGCAGGCATTATTAGTCTGTATGGCCTGTTTATGCCGCATATCGTGCGGATGTTAGTTGGCCCTGATCATCGTTATAGCATTCCGGCCAATATGCTGTTGGGCGGTAGTTTCTTACTGTTGATTGATAACTTTTCACGGGTACTGTTGACCTTTGAAATTCCAATTGGAATTTTCACCATGCTATTGGGAGCACCATTTTTCCTATTATTAATGAAAACACAACGGACGGCTTGGGCATGATTCGCATTGAACAATTGAACTATGCCTATGGGCATAAACAGGTGTTAAAAAATATTGACTTAGCATTTCCCAAAAACCAGTTTTCAGTGATTTTAGGACGCAATGGCTGTGGTAAATCGACACTGTTTAAATTAATGGCAGGTTTAGAGCCAATCGAGCAGGGGTGTGTCTGTTATGCCGGTCGATCACTTGCAAGCTTTAAAGGTAAAGAACGTGCAGCCTTACTCGGGTTTTTACCACAATTTCATAAAACCGTATTTCCATTTTTGGTGAAAGATGTAGTGATCACGGGTCGGGCAGCCTTTAGTCGTTTTCGACCGAGTGCTGAAGATTGGGCACGCGTTGATCAAGCCTTAATTGATTTGGATATTGAGCACTTGAAAGAGCGTCCATATACCGAACTGTCAGGTGGTGAACGGCAATTAGTGATGATTGCGCGGATTTTGGTGCAAGCACCACAAGTGATTTTATTGGATGAACCGACCAATCATTTAGATGTCTATTATCAAAGCTATTTGATGAAAAAATTACGCCAATTGTCACGACAGAATTTCACTGTGATTGCGATTATGCATGATCCGAATTTGGCATTTTTATTTGCCGATGAATTGTTCTTTATGCGAGAGCATCAAGTGATTCGACCGGATAACAAAGCACGAATCACTGATCCCAAATTTTTAAAAAGTGTCTACGATGTGGAATTCCATGAAGCCATGATCAAAGACAAAACCATTGTTATTCCGGATCATTCTTGGCTATGAACATGAATTTAGATTATCAATTGTTGCAACCACAAGATCATCAACAGGCGATTGAGTTTGCGCTGTACAGCCGTCAACTCTTATTTCCAGAGCTCTATAGCTAAATACTAAATAAATCATTACAGTAATCTTTAAACAATTTATCAATATCTTTAACTCTAAATTTATTGCGAATCATTTTTACTCGTGACCACATTTTTTCTATAGGATTTAAGTCCGGGCTATATTTAGGAAGCCACACAATGTAATGGCCTGCACAACGTATCAACTCCTGAAGCCTTGTTCCTTTGTGAAAGGTGGCATTATCCATAATCAATACACTGGTTTTTTTCAGCTTTGGCAATAAATCCTGTTCAATCCAGCATTCAAATACCTCGGTATTCACTGAACAATCAAATACTCCAACTGTAAGCAATCTATTTTCGATTAATGCGCCAATCGCATTGCTACAATTTTTTAACTGCCAGTTAAATTCAGCTTCAGCTCGCGCTCCTTTATAGCTATAACTATGCGATCTCGTACTTTCGCTTTGAAAACCACTTTCATCGATATAAACCAGTGGTAATTGTTGTTCTAAACATTCAATCAAGTTCTGAAATTGCCGACGTTGATTTTGATCTGCTTTAGGGTGCTTTAACGTCTTTTTTTACGCGATATTCCTGCAGCATGTAGCGCATTAAATACTGCATGTGTACTGACACCAAAACGTTCTGCCCGTTCACTGATGTAATCATCGGGATATTGTTCAACATCATTCAATATTTGCTCTTTGCTAATTTTAGCTGGGCGACCAGGAATAGGTTTAGTTACAGTGGACTTTTTCCAATTCTGAATCGTCTGTATACAGACGTTAAAATGCTGTGCTGCTTTTCGCACAGACATTTTATCTCTAGTCATAATTTCTATGACTTTGTCTTTAAAATCTTTTGAATATCCCATGTTTCTATTGTTCTATATTTTTAAGTATTTGGCTATATCAGGCAAAAATTCCCCAAGATATTAAGCATTTTGAGAAATATTATATCGAGAGTGCTTTGGGTTGTTTTATTGTGGTGAAGGATCGAAATCGAATTATTGGCACTGTGGCATATCGTACTTATGACTATCGCTTTGATTTGGATATTCCACAGAATGCAGTGGAAGTGGTGAAGCTATTTGTGTTACCTGAGTATCGTCGTCAAGGCATTGCCACCAAGTTATGCAAGATGTTGTTTAAGCACGCAAAACAGCAGAAAATTGAAACGCTGTATTTACATACACATCCATTCTTACCAGCAGCGGAGCAGTTTTGGCAGTTACAGGGGTACGAAGTGATTAAACGTGAATGGCTAAAAAATTACGATACGATTCATATGCGATTATAATAAATTAAACAATTACATACAGTTTTAAAAGTCATTTTAAATTAGTAAAGTTTGACAACGAGGATTAATTAAATTTAACCTATATCAATTTTCATGAACTTAATTAGACTTCTTGCGTTAGTCAAAATTTAAACAGCCCAAAGCTACATTTTATAAGGTTTTAGCCAATTCAAAAATTAGGTAAAACGATACTTTCGCAAGAGGTCTATGAACTTAAAGTATCATGTACTCAATTTAACATAATCAATATTATACGAAATGAGAGTTTGTTAGAACCCATTTAAAGTGTCTATATTCTCACCAATAAAAATGTCTAGTTTATGGTGATTTAAACATCATGAACTGGATATGAAATATAGATGCTGATCACTATGTCTGACAAAGAAATTCAATGTCTTGCAGTTCTGCAAGACGTTCGAGATCATCGCATTATTTAAGTCTATGCTTTAGAATTTTTAAATCTTTTGACTTTCAAATCACTCGTTTGATTAAATTTTTAATTATTAGAATTTTTCAAGAATCGTATTACATTAAGTGCAAAGTGACTCTATTTTAAAATATGGTTTGAATCCTACTTTAAGATCTCGAGCTGAGATGCTAATATTTATTAAGTTATTTCTAATAGAAGTATACAAATGAAGGGCAAAATAAGCATTCTTATCATAATAATAATTATATTAGCTTTAGCCATTAAGATAGAAAATGACAGGAAAAAACAAAGGATTAATGAGTCGATTCTGAATGACAAAAATACTCGAGTACCTTAACCAAATAGCTGACCTACTCCTTGAACAATAGGCCTCTTGCGAAAGTATCGTTTTACCTAATTTTTGAATTGGCTAAAACCTTATAAAATGCAGCTTTGGGCTGTTTAAATTTTGACTAACGCAAGAAGTCTAATCATGATATTAGTTACTACTTTTGATGATTTTTAAGAAGATGTGTAATGTGGGATACCTTAGAGCATTTCAAGACATTAAAAACTATTGAAGTGGGTTAAGCCATTTTTTGCGCCAAAACAATCAAATAAACATCCATTTTTAAGGGAGTTTTAAGGTTAAAAATTTAAATTAATCAAATCTCATCTTAACTGAATCACTTCTATGTCCCCCGATCGTTCACTCTACAAAGGTACTTCCGGAACACAACGTATTTTCAATGCTACTCGTTATTCCGCGACCGGCCTTAAAACAGCCTTCCGAACTGAAGCAGCCTTTCGGCAGATCGTGCTGATTAACCTGATTTTGATTCCTCTTAGTTTTTGGATATCACAGAGTCTAGCTGAGCAAGCACTCATGGTGGCTGTGTGCCTGCTAGCACTGATTGTTGAACTGATTAACTCAGCAATTGAGGCAGTAGTGGATCGTATTTCCATAGAACAGCATGAGTTATCCAAAAATGCTAAGGATATGGGCAGTGCCGCCCAGTTTGTCGCACTCATTTTAATTACCGTAACTTGGGGCATCATTTTAATCGGTCATTCGTTTTGATCTCATTTCTGCTACAACGACAAGAATGGAATATTTAAAATGTCGTCCGAACGATCTCGTTTTTTACTGAATCAAATATTGCTACTGAGTTTCAGTTTTTTGCTTCTCTGGAATTTTTTTGATGTGGGTGGAGTCATTGATTTAAAACTAATCTATCCATTTATCGATGGTCAGGGACAATTTCCCCTCCGGCAAGATTGGGCACTGGCAGAGTTAAATCATCGTTATATCAAAGATCTGTTAATTCTAGTTTATATAGTGCTATTCATTGGTTGGATGGTCGCACTAAAATGGCAATCTTGGCATAAGAGACGTTGGGAATTAGGTTATTTCTTTATAATGGTAGTGCTTACAACTGGGATAATCGGAATTATCAAATCCCAGTCAGTTCATGCCTGTCCTTGGGATATGGTAACACCTACATCTAATGGGTTTTTATGGGATTTCAGTGCTACCGCTGGACATTGTTTTCCTGGTGGACATGCATCTAGTGGTTTTGCATTAATGACAGGCTATTTTGTTTATCGCACTGTAAACCGTCAGCGGGCTTATTTTTTTCTAATCGCTGCAGCGATCTTAGGCTTCGCTATGGGCTGGGCACAAATGATGCGGGGGGCACATTTCCTGAGTCACAACCTGTGGACTGGCTGGGTGATTTGGTGCATTAATATCATTGGTTATGTTTTATTTAGCCACAAAATGCCAGTTGAAAAAAACGCTTCCTTGCTCGCTAGCATCAAACAGCCTTAATACCTAAAAGACAAAAGTCTATCTATTTAGGCTTCGACCAAGGCAAATTTCACTTGTACACACAGACCACCTAAGCTGCTACTTTTTGAAAATTCTAAAGTACCGCCCAAACGTTCAGTTGCTTTATCCACAATTGATAGACCTAAGCCACTACCAATTTCAGCATGGTTATGAACCCGATAGAATCTCTGACGAATTTGGTTAAATTGCGCTGGATCAATCCCTACTCCACTATCTTCTATCTGTAGAATCGCCTGTTGACCTTGCTGCAATATCGATACATTGATCACGCCATGCTCTGGGCTGTATTTAATTGCATTATCAATCAGGTTATAAATAATCGAGTGTAGGGCTGAAGCCTGGCCCTGAATCAACAATTCTTGCTGTTGTTCTACTCCTAAATCAATTTCTTTTTGTAGTGCCAGCTGGATCAACTGCTCAATGCAGGCGACTGTCATTTGATTCAGAGACAGGGATTGTACAGGCTCAGTTAAACCTTCTGTGACATCCTGTTTAGCCAAACTTAACAGTTGATTTACCAGATGTTGCATCCTTAAGATGCCCAGACTCAAATTGTGCAAGGCATCACTTTGTGGAAATTGCTGTAATAAGATCTGTAACTGTAAATTCAAAGCTGTCAATGGTGTACGTAGTTCATGTGCAGAGTCTGCTACAAATTGACGCTGCTCTTGTTGGGCTAAGGAAATACGGCCAAATAGGTAATTCATTTCCTCAATGGTCGGTTCTAGCTCCAAAGGATATTCTTTCATTTCAATTGGTTTTAATTCTTGAGCCTTACGGCTGGCCAATTCTGTTTTAAAATCAATAAGAGGCTGAAAACTTCTCCGAATTACCCAGCTTAAACCGAATATAGCAAAAGGAAGAAATAGTACATAAGGGAGAAACATATTCACTGCGAGCTCCAATGCTAGATCTTGCCGGACATTTTTTTGCTGGCTTACTTGGATCTGTAATTGGTCTCCAGGAATGATATAAGTTAGCCAGGTCCCGTATGGGGTTTGATGTGTATAGAATCCTGCTTTCTTGACCGATGCAACCAAAACATCCTGTGGATGTAATGTAGTATCTGTATAAGACCAAATATCTACAAATAAATCTTCTTCACTATACTGTTTTCCTAAATCAATCTCGCTTTGTAGCGGTTCAGGATGATTTTCTGCAATGCGCTCTGCGAGACTTTGCATCTGTTTGTCCAAGACTTCATTAATTTCTTCAAGTGCAATCCGGTATGCCGCAAAGATTAGTACACAGCCTAATACTACGCTAAACAATGAAATATAAATAATTAGACGTTTTTGCAAGGAATAGCGTTTTTTTATCATGCTTTACCCTAAGCGATATCCTAGTCCACGAATCGTCCGGATAAAGTCTTTCCCTAATTTGGCCCGCAGATGATGAATATAGACTTCCACAGTATTACTACTTACATCACTATCGAAATCATAAAGTTTGTCTTCTAAATCATTTTTAGAAAAAATTTTGTTTGGATACGTTAATAGTGCGGTGAGAATAGACCATTCTCGATTAGATAATTCTATAGCCTGTCCGTTAAATAATGCGATGTGTTGCTCAATATCCAATTCCAAACCACTGTGTAATAACTTCTTATTAGTATCTTTCTCAATATTTATACTTCCACTTCGACGCATTAAAGCGTGAATACGTGCCAGTAGCTCGTCAAATTCATAAGGTTTAATTAAGTAATCATCTGCCCCATCATTCAGTCCATCTACCCGGTTTTGTAGCTGATCTTGAGCAGAAATAATCAGGACAGGTAAACTTGGGAACTTTTGACGGATATTTTTAAGTACCAGCATACCATCCATCATTGGCAAACCCAGATCTAGCAGGACAATATTATAATTTTGCTGTTGTAGCTGTTTTAAGCCATCAATGCCATTGTTGACCCAGTGCACATCAAATTGATGGAGCTTGAGCAATGTTTTAGTTGACTCGGCAATCATGAAGTCATCTTCAATAATCAATATTTTATGCATCTCAAGCTCTGTTCTTTAATGATGATGAGCATTGTGCAAGCATATCATTTTTAGCTTCAATCACTTGCGTTTTTATACCCAGCAAACTCAATAAACTCGGGAACAGATTATCCTGACTGTGCATCTTACCGGTTTGTGCTTTGAGACAGTTGACCTGCTGGGTATTGTACTGTTGCCAATACTCTGAAAACCACATCAACATTGGAACATGGGTCTGTTGCGTTGGTGCTATGCTATAAGGGGCACCGTGCAGATATAGACCATGTTCTCCGGTAGATTCACCATGATCAGACAGATACCAGAAACCAGTTTGATATTGTTTTTGATCCTGCAATGTTTTGATCATCTGAGCAAGGACATAATCTGTATAGACAATAGAATTATCATAGCTATTTTTTAGCTCATCGGCGCTACAGCCCTGAATGGCATTGGTATTACAGGTTGGTTGGAAAGGTTGGTATGGTGATTTGGAGCGTTTGAAATAAGCCGGACCGTGGCTGCCCATTTGGTGCAGAACGATCAACTGTGGTTTTTGATTATTTTTATCGAGATGTGACAAATAATCTTTCAGACTATCTACCAATATTTCATCAAAACATTCACCTTCAGCATCACACCACTTTTGTTTTAGTTGAGTGGGAATTTGATAATTTTGAATCCGGTTACAGGCACCTTTACAGCCAGAATTATTATCAATCCAAGTCACTTGATAACCAGCACGCTGAGCAATATCTAGTAATCCTTCACGATGGCTAGCCAACTGTTCATCATAGTTTTGACGTGTCATCCCTGAAAACATACAAGGTACTGAAACAGCTGTGGCAGTTCCGCAAGAACTGACTTGATTAAAATTTATCACCTGCAGTTTGCTCAGTTCAGGATTTGTATTACGTGCATAGCCATTTAGAGCAAAGCTCTCAGCACGTGCAGTTTCCCCTACTACCAGCACCATCAATTTAGGTTTGCTTTGCATTTGAGTCTGCTGAAGTAGATGTGCATCTTCACCAAAGGTCACCAATGGCAAATTTGCTTTAGGGGCTTTTTTCTTATAATAGGATAATGTAGATGCAATACTGTTTTGTGGGGAGATCATCCCTTTCAGGTCACGATGCTCACGAAAGATGGCAGCATAATCGACATAAAAACAGAATAATAAGCTGAGTATTAATCCGAGTGAAAGTACACTGCTCAAACTTTTATGCAACAATTGACGCCCCAATGATACAGGCTGAATTTTAAGTATCCACACGATAAAGAGTGGGAAAATGACAAATACCAATGTCCAGATAATTAATCGTATTGACCAAAGATCCCGAATTTCACGAACATCAGTTTGTAACATATTCTGGATCTGGTCTGGGGTAATGACTACACCTAGACTATTAACAAAATAAGCACTAAAGCCACCCAGAATGATCAGAATACTGGCTAGTATTTTGGCATTCCACTTCCAGATAAGCCATTGTAATACCAGATAATAAAAGCCAATAACAACCAAGACTGTCGTAGCTAATAGTGCCCATGCTTTGAAATTGCTATGGGGCGTCAGTTGATGAATTTTTTGATAAAAAGAAAAATTCAAAACTAATCCCAACCAAATAGCGAGCATCAGATTAAATCTTGCTAAAGGAATTGGTTTGATTTGAAGAAGGCTTGGAAAAGAAGTCAGTTTAAGCATTTTTTAATTTCGAAGACTTTAATATGCTTTAGCCTAAAATTTGAATCTTAAAAATGACTTAAAATAATCTGAGAACTACAAAAACTCAGACATATTAGACCTCTTGCGAAAGTATCGTTTTACCTAATTTTTGAATTGGCTAAAACCTTATAAAATGTAGCTTTGGGCTGTTTAAATTTTGACTAACGCAAGAAGTCTACTATGTCTGATAAAGAGATTCAAAGTCTTGCAGTTCTGTAAGACGTTTGAGATCATCGTATTACCCAGGTCCGTGCTGCTGAAATCCTGAATCTTTCTACCCGTCAAATTGCCCGGTTATTGCAGAAGCTTAATCAAGATGGGGTTTCAGGTCTGGCGCATGCCAGTCGTGGTCAACCTGGCCATCGTCGCCATGACGTCCTGTTAAAATCGAAATGTCTTTCCATTATTTCTGAACATCTGCTGGGCTTTGGACCTAAATTGGCACATGAGAAGCTCAGCAGCATATTTGACCTGAATATCCCGGTAGAAACAGTTCGTTCGGCGCTGGATGACGCCCAATGACCTGTGGATCGAGATCAGCGCATGAAACGTCCGTACCAGCCACGCTATAACCGTGATTGCTTCGGTGAGCTGATCTAGATTGATGGCTCATACCATGACTGGTTTGAAGGTCGAGCTGTAAAATGCTGCTTGCTGGTTTATATCGATGATGCCGCTGGAAAGCTGTTGCATCTGTGCTTTTGTGAGGCTGAAACGACCTTTGATTACATGCTTTCAACCCGAGCCTACATTGAACAATACGGCAAACCTCTGGACTTTTATAGCGACAAACATTTGGTATTCAGAGTTAAGCAGAAATCCAAGCAGGACAGCCAGATCACGCAATTTAACCGGATTCTGAATGAGTTAAACATTGATATTATCTTTGGCAACTCACCACAGGCTAAAGGTCGCGTAGAACGCGCGAATAGAACCCTTCAAAACCGTTTGATAAAGGAGATACGTCTGGGAAGGCATCAGTTCGATTGCCAAAGCGAATGCCTGGCTACCCTGCTTCATTGAGCAGTTTAATCAGAGAAGTTTGCCAAATGTGCGCGAAACTCAAAGAACCTGCATCAGCCATTAACCGAATCTGATCTTGAACTGGATGATATTTTTACTTGGCGTGAACCCCGTAGAGTCACGAATAGCCTGACCATTACTTATGATAAATGCGTATATCTCCTAGAGAAGAAAGAAGAAAATCAGAGGCTGATCAGTAAATATCTTGAGTTTCTGGAATACCCGGAGGTACTGTAGCCATCATGTGTGATGGTCGAAAGCTCAACTACAGCCTCTTCGATAAATTAAGTCAGCTGAATCAGTGAGAGATTGTTGAGAATAAACGGTTAGGTTCAGTCCTGGCGCATATTTAACATCAACATGAAGAATTAGAAAAACAAAATAAACGTTCTCGTTTCAAGAAAAGTATGCCGAGTCGTAAATCTCAGAAAGCTGTTATTGAACAAAGAAATCTGAATCCTGTGCTTGACTCTTGTGGGGTAAAAAACAGGACATTTTAATTGGTGAATAACATACAAATCTACTGTACACTTTTTTAGCACTCCTTTGACCCTGAAGTAAAGGAAAAAAGCCTAGATTTAAGCATAATAGCTATTTCGTTTCTTAGAAAATCGTTCAAGCTGCTTTAAGAACCCTTCAAAATAGTCTCTCTGTTTTTCATCCGTTCTAAAACCTGCATATAAGGTTCGGCGTAATCCTTCAGGTGAAACACATTCTAGACGTCGTGACGTGACCCAGCCTTTCGCTTCATATTCATTCACTACCCAATCAGGTAGCGCTGCAATACCACGTCCGCTCGCCACAAGCTGAATCAGCATTTGGGTTAAGTCAGTGGTTCGAATGTTTTTAGGTTGAATATTTGCAGGAATAAATAGTTTCGACATGATATCTAAACGATGTTTATCCACTGGATAAGTAATCAGTGTTTCTTCAGCTAACTCTTTAGCGGTAATTTGCTCTACACGTACCAATGGATGGGTTGTTGATAAAACAAGTCGCGATTCATATTCAAATACCGGAAAGTATTCAACACCTTTTAAAGCGATTGGATCTGCTGTAATCAGTAAGTCAAATTCGCCATTTTGCAATAACTCATGTGGATTCGCTTCAAATCCTGATGCGAAGTCTAAATCGACATCTGGATATTGAATACGATACTGATTTAATAGTGGCATAAGCCAATCGAAACAACTATGGCATTCAGAAGAAAATGTGATTCGACCTGTTTGACCATGTAGAATTCTACTGATATCAGCTTGTGCGATTTGTACTTGTGGCAAAATCTCATCTGCTAGTTTTAGTAGACGTTGACCAACATTAGAAAAAGTAATAGGTCGAGTCTTGCGGTTCACGACCTCAACACCCATCCACTGATCAAGCTCACGTAGCTGATGAGATACCGCTGAAGGTGTAATGCAAAGATCGCTCGCAGCTGCGACTAAAGAACCATGTTCTCTTAAAGCTGAAAGCATTCTTAAGTGTTTTAATTCGATCATCTTGGGAGAAACTCAAATCATTGTCCTTGTAAGGATACATTAAAAGCAAAGATTAAAAGCCCACATGAAGCAGGCTATTTAACATGATGAATGATCATTGCGTAATATCAAATGAATCCTTTCACAAGGAAAAAGCATCCAACAATGACCAATAAAACGGCAAAGCATTTCTTCAACATTACTGGCGATAAGGCATGTGCAGCCTTCGCACCAAATTTTGCAGTGATGAAACTCATGATACTGATGCCAATGAAGGCATAAATATGAACATAACCAATAGTATTCGGCACATTGATTTCAGCATTCATGCCAAAAATCATAAATCCTAATGCACCTGCAACCGCAATCGGTAACCCACACGCCGCAGATGTTCCAACAGCCTTCTGCATGACCACACCATAGCGATTCAGATATGGAACTGTCAGACTTCCACCACCAATACCAAAGATTGCTGATGCAACCCCAATCATACTACCTGCAGCAACTTGTTGACCTGATGAGGGTAACGTTTTCGTTGGGTCAATTGCTTTTTTGGCACCTGTAAACATCGTATATGCGACCCAAATCAGAAATAAGCCAACAATGATTTGTAGATGTAATCCTGATATCAAACCAGCAATACCTGCCCCAAAAAAACAACCAATTGCCATAGGTGGCGCTAGATTTTTAAAAACAGGCCAAATCACAGCACCAGTTTTATGATGCGCAATCAATGAGCTAATCGAGGTTACAACAATGGTTGCCAAAGATGTGCCTAATGCGAGGTGCATAACCACATCGGGGTCATAGCCCATTTGGGTAAAGACAATAAAAAGCAGTGGTACAATAATCGTACCACCGCCGACGCCAAACAGCCCTGCCGCAAAACCAGCAAAAGCACCGATGATTAAAAAGGTTATAAGTTCCACAATAGACTAACTTTTAAAAAGATGAAGGAATTAAGGCATTGGGTTAAACGTGTTCCAATTGACCCACTTGATGATAAGCACGGTTAAAATACACCAGACTTTCTTCTTGATCGCTTTGTTGAACTTTAAGAACACGACACATGAAAACACTGTGTGTACCGACTTGCTGAATATCTTGAATCTCACAGTCAAAACTGACCAAGGCATCTTTCAAAATAGGTGAACCAGTTTCCATCGTACTCCAATCACCGAGTTTGAAACGATCTTCTGAGCTGAATTTACTTGAAGCAAAAGCATTTGAAAGCTGTTCATGCTGAGTACTTAGTACGTTTACAGCCAAGACTTTATTTTCAACAAAATGGGCATGTGAACGGGAGGATTGATTCATACAGACTAATAACATTGGCGGTGTATCCGTCACGCTACATACGGCAGATGCAGTAAATCCATGCATACCTGTTTCACCCAAAGTCGTAATAACATTCACTGCTGTGGTGAGTAAAGACATTGCATTTCTAAAGTCTGTTGCTTCAATCATCTCTTTCATCTCAAATGTACATATCACGTGCTCGTGCATAAAGCTGGACAAATGACCTTGCGATGATTTGTTCTGCTTCGCACGAGACTACGTTTGATTAAGCTTCTAGCTCTTTACGAACAATGGCAGCACCTGCGCTTAAAGCTTCAAGTTTGCCACGTGCCACTTGGCGAGATAGCGGTGTCATACCACAGTTAGTTGAAGGATACAGTTTATCTGCATCAACAAATTGCAATGCTTTGCGTAGCGTATTTGCTACTTCCTCTGCAGTTTCCACTTGAGTGGTTGCCACATCAATGGCACCCACCATCACTTTCTTACCACGGATCAATTCGATTAAATCCATTGGTACACGTGAGTTTTGGCATTCAAGTGAAATAATATCGAGCTTAGATTGTTGTAGTTTCGGGAATGACTCTTCGTATTGACGCCATTCATTACCTAAAGTTTGTTTCCAATCTGTATTGGCTTTAATGCCGTAACCATAGCAAATATGAACTGCAGTTTCACATTTTAGACCTTCAAGTGCACGTTCTAAGGTTGGTACACCCCAGTCATTCACTTCATCAAAGAATACGTTAAACGCAGGTTCATCAAATTGAATAATGTCTACGCCTGCTGCTTCAAGTTCTAAAGCTTCTTGGTTCAAAATTTTGGCAAATTCCCAAGCCAGTTTTTCACGGCTCTTGTAGTGTCCGTCAAAAAGTGTATCAATCATGGTCATTGGACCAGGCAACGCCCATTTAATTGGCTGACTGGTTTGGCTGCGTAAAAATTTCGCATCGTCTACAAACACTGCTTTTTTACGAGAAACTTCACCCACAACTGAAGGTACACTTGCATCATAACGATTACGAATACGCATGGTTTCACGCTTTTCGAAATCTACACCTTCAAGATGTTCAATAAACGTGGTTACAAAGTGCTGACGGGTTTGCTCACCATCACTCACGATATCGATACCTGCAGTGACTTGCTCATGTAATGATAATTTCAAAGCATCACGTTTAGCTTCTAATAATTCTTCGCCTTCAAGCTTCCATGCAGACCATAATTTTTCAGGTTCAGCTAACCAAGACGGTTTTGGCAAGCTACCCGCAGTTGAAGTTGGGAGTAAAAGTTTCGGTTGTGTAAGCGCCATGTCTAATCTTCTTTCTCTAAAATTCGTCAGTCTGTGTGTCAATTCGATGTCTTAAGCAGCTGTTTCGACCTTAAAGTTTGCTGCCCATTCATTTAAAATATCTTGATATGGTTTGATGAAGTTTTCTTCTGTCCATTTACCTTGCTTAACCGCTAACTCACCACGTTCAACACGGTCATAAACGATACGTGTCAGTGAGTAATCGCCATAGCTCAAGCTTGGTTGATACTCCACACCTGCCGGAGAGTTGGTGTTGTAAATTTCAGGACGATAAATTTTTTGGAAGCTTTCCATGGTTGCAATCGCGCTGATCAATTCAAAATCAGTATAATCACGAACTAAGTCGCCAGCGAAATAGAATGCTAATGGTGCATTACCACCTTCTGGTTTGAAGTAACGTACACGTAAGCCCATTTTGGCGAAATATTCATCGGTACGTGAATATTCATCATTGGTATATTCCTCACCTAAAATAGGATGTACGTTTGCCGTACGGTAATAGGTTTTAGAGGTTGAAACACTTAAACAAATCACAGGTGGCTTGGTAAATTCTGCCTTAAATACATCTGAATTCACCAAATGTTGATACAATTTACCATGTAGATCTCCAAAATCTTCAGGTTTTTCACCTACACCACAACCCAATTGAGGCAATACTACGCTGAAGTCGTAATCACGCACATAAGATGAGAAGCTATTGCCGATCATGCCTTCAATACGCTCCCCTGTTTTATGGTCAATCACTACACTTTTCAGTGTTTCAATAAATGGAAAGGTTTGGCCATTGCCTTCGATATCAATTTCAGCAGAAATGATGTCGATCTCAAGTGAGTAGCGATCACCTTTCGGGTTATCAACGGTCGCCAAGCTATTAAAACGGTTGTTGATCATCGCAAGGGTACGACGCAAGTTTTCTTCACGGCTTTCTCCACGTGCCAAATTGGCAAAATTTGTGGTTAAACGTGTGCTTTCTGCTGGCGTGTAGTTTTCATCAAAACGGATACGTTTAATTGAACACTCAAATGCTGTACTCATGGAGATTACCACCTAAAAATTTTATAAAAAGCTAAATTTCTGAATGGCTGTATTTAAACGTGAATAAGAAAGTGAGTAAAACGATATAAATTCAGCTTAAGATGAGAAATACTCATCTTAATAAATTAAAGATGCTGAGGATTTTTAGTTATTCAGTAAGCTAAGAGCATATTCTGGTCCAATTGGACACTTAATAGTATATCGTACTGGACATAGATTCTTCTTTTAATTGGATACTCTGATTTTCAGATACTCTTTGTATCTAAAACGAAATTTAAATGAAAAAGTAAAATAAGTCCTATGAAAAAAGCAGTTATTGCACTGAGTTGCTTAAGTATATTTATGACAGGCTGTTCCTCGCTTCTTAATCCAAGTATTCACAATTCACTAAAAGAAGTGAGAACATCGAACTTCCTAAAAAATGAAGATAAAACAAAAACCATTGGTGGGATTGATGCAAACAGTAATGGTGTTCGAGATGATATTGAGGGATACATAAATCTCAAATATGGAAATAACCCAAATTTGTTAGCGTATATATGCAGTATGCAAAAGAATTACGAACAAAGCTGACGTTGGCTAGTGATGATCGTGAAGCCTATAGTCGAGCATCACACAAAGTCAGCAGGCAAATGATTTGTGCTTCGAAAATTGACTATGAAGTTGAGCCTGAAAAAATGTATCGGGACACAATGATCATCTATGCTCTGTCGGTGAATACTAAGCAGCGCAAGGCTGAAAGTAATCGTATTAGCTCATTGGTGAGTGGCATGGTCTTCATATTGCCAACTGAGGAACATTGCAAAAATTAACGATTTATTAAAATGTCCAAGTTAAAGAAGAATGGGTGTCCAAATACTTATTGATTTTGCAAGCTAAGCGGCTATAGCTAAATACTAAATAAATCATTACAGTAATCTTTAAACAATTTATCAATATCTTTAACTCTAAATTTATTGCGAATCATTTTTACTCGTGACCACATTTTTTCTATAGGATTTAAGTCCGGGCTATATTTAGGAAGCCACACAATGTAATGGCCTGCACAACGTATCAACTCCTGAAGCCTTGTTCCTTTGTGAAAGGTGGCATTATCCATAATCAATACACTGGTTTTTTTCAGCTTTGGCAATAAATCCTGTTCAATCCAGCATTCAAATACCTCGGTATTCACTGAACAATCAAATACTCCAACTGTAAGCAATCTATTTTCGATTAATGCGCCAATCGCATTGCTACAATTTTTTAACTGCCAGTTAAATTCAGCTTCAGCTCGCGCTCCTTTATAGCTATAACTATGCGATCTCGTACTTTCGCTTTGAAAACCACTTTCATCGATATAAACCAGTGGTAATTGTTGTTCTAAACATTCAATCAAGTTCTGAAATTGCCGACGTTGATTTTGATCTGCTTTAGGGTGCTTTAACGTCTTTTTTTACGCGATATTCCTGCAGCATGTAGCGCATTAAATACTGCATGTGTACTGACACCAAAACGTTCTGCCCGTTCACTGATGTAATCATCGGGATATTGTTCAACATCATTCAATATTTGCTCTTTGCTAATTTTAGCTGGGCGACCAGGAATAGGTTTAGTTACAGTGGACTTTTTCCAATTCTGAATCGTCTGTATACAGACGTTAAAATGCTGTGCTGCTTTTCGCACAGACATTTTATCTCTAGTCATAATTTCTATGACTTTGTCTTTAAAATCTTTTGAATATCCCATGTTTCTATTGTTCTATATTTTTAAGTATTTGGCTATATCTAAAATCTTTATCTGAAATTGGTAATGTTTTTTGCAACTCTACCAAAGATAATAAATCTCCAACTATCAAGTATGTGTAAATAACATAACGATCAGCTTTTTGCCTAGAAATAATAATATTATGAGAACCTTTCTGAGCAGCTTTGAAAATAGCATCTAACCGTTCACCCAAATATTTCATCTGTGAACCAACGATTTCCTCAAATCTTTTAGAGTCTGACTGCTCATCAACATATGTAATAATTCGATTTAAATAATTATCCACACCTAATTTAATAATTTTAGTTTTACCATTATCTAAATTAATAGTCTTATCCTCTCTAGCAGGATAAATCACATCAGCAGTATCTTGTAATATTCGCCTACAACTATGAACGGCATTTGACCAATCCTCTGAATTTTCGGACGTTAAATTCTCATAAACAGATGCAAATTTTTGTGCTGATAATGGTACTTTGGTAATCGAATTCATTTAGCAATCTTGCCAATCTACTCGCCTTTAATGCGCAATTAGATAAAGAAGAGGTACTTAACTCAATATTACTAATAATTTCTTCACTTAATTTTAAAGCTTCATTCAATGACTCTTGATTAACTTGCAATGTTCTGATTCCAAAGCATTATTGTAGTTATTCTCTTATATACTTTAGTTCTTATTAAATTTCAATTAGTGAATTTCTTTCATCTTAACCTTAGAAAATATCAGTATATCAAATCCTTACTATCTAATTAAATCGTTAAAATATAGGGTTTAGATTTAAACCCATATAACTATGTCAAACAAACTTGAACGTCAGAAATTGACTCTCCCAGCAGGTCACGACAAGCTTCTGCTTCACTCCTGCTGTGCACCATGCTCGGGTGAAGTGATGGAAACCCTAATTGAATCAGGCATCGACTTTTCGATCTTTTTTTATAATCCCAATATTCACCCTGTCAAGGAATATGAAATCCGTAAGGAAGAAAATATTCGCTTTGCAGAAAAACATAATATTCCTTTTATTGACTGTGATTACGATACAGACAATTGGTTTGCACGTGCCAAAGGCATGGAAAATGAGCCAGAGAAAGGTATTCGCTGTACCATGTGTTTTGATATGCGCTTTGAACGGACTGCCCTTTATGCAGCTGAAAATGGCTTCAGCCTAATTAGTAGCTCATTGGGTATTTCTCGTTGGAAAGATATGAAGCAGATCAATGATTGTGGGCATCGTTCTGCTTCACATTATGAAGGTATCACCTATTGGGACTACAACTGGCGTAAAAATGGTGGTGCTGTTCGTATGCTTGAAATCAGCAAAAAGGAAGAATTCTACCAACAAGAATATTGTGGCTGTGTATACTCCTTACGTGATACCAACCGTTGGCGTATGAGCCAAGGTCGTGATCGCATCAAATTGGGCGTGAAATTTTATTCGAATGCCATGGATGATGAAAGCTAAGCTTCGGTCGCCAGATACCAATTTTTCCAGGAACTGGTTCCACGGACTTCAATGGGTACAGTTGGAATCAGTTTTTCTTTTAGAACGTCAGTCTGTCCCACGGCTTTGGCAAGTCGGGCTTTCACAGAATGAATGCATTCACGATCTCCAAACTCACAGCGATCCAATGTCGTACCACCACAAGGACCATTCGCCAATCCTTTGGGGCAAGTTTCAGGGCAAATATATAAAGTATCTCCTAACCTACATTGACCACAACTTTCACAACCCACGACCCCTTGCTTAGAGATAAATTCAGTTTTTAACAATGCTTTTGCTGCAGGCGTATTTTCCCAGAGTGAGGCTTTAAAAATAAAATGCCCCACACCTTTGGCAATTTTGGACTCAAATAGAGCCTTGTGCATGAAATGCAATTGCTGATATTTAATAAGCTGGCTAGAGGATGGTTGGCGGGAATAATAAGCTAATTGTGGCACGAGTTCCTTTTTAGTCTCCACTTGCCACAGTGCATTCCAGAGTGCTTCGAGTTCCTGTAAACCATAATGTCGATATTGTTCAATATATTTTTCTAAAAGCTTTTGCTCTTCAGGCTTATGGCATGCTGAAAGATGCACACCTGCAAAACCCAAATACTTACACATCAATATTTGTATAGCACAACGTTTATAAGCATTCTCAGTTCGTCCATCCTGTTCTTCCTGAGCCAACACTCGTAACATGTGTGGTGTAATCACAATTCCTGCGATCTTATGTTTCACCATAAAATTGGCACGTGCCAAACTAAGTGGCATAACACAAGCAAGTATATTTTGTGGGTATCGATGACGATTTAAAAAAGCCTTGGCTTGTTTTAAAGCCTCCATATCGTAACCCAACTGGGTAACGATAAAGTCTGCTCCTGCTTTAATCTTTTTGTGAAGTTTTAAATATTGTGCATCACGTTCAGCTTCAGCATATTTAAAGGGATTAAAAGCTACACCAATATGAAATCCACCATAACACTTTGCGGCCATGACCGCATTTACAGACTCTAAATATCGGGTGCGATTCGTTCCATCTTGACCATTTGTATGCCCTTTTAACTTATCACCTGTGAGAAGCAGTAAATTTCTTTGTCCCGAAGCTTGAGTTAATTTTAAGAAGGTCTCAAAATCAGTAATATCCCGACCTTTCCCTGAATAATGGATGATTTTTTCCACTGATGAAGGAAATGTCTTCGCACATTCAAGTGGTGGCAAATCACTATCGGCATGCACTCGATCTGCCAAAGTGATCGCACATGGAAATTCTGCTAAAGACATTGGTACGGCAATGCCCTTAGCAGAACTTAAATATTCCAACAAAATACAAAACTGATTGTGCTTAAAATGGGAAGCAAGCTGTGACATAAAATAAAGTTCAAATAAAAATGATTAAAGCAGGTCGCAATTATATTCGACCTAATAGAATCAGCCCGATTAATCTTAAATAGGCTGATATAGAAAATTTTAGTCAATAATTATGCAATGAATCTATTCACTACATTCAATCAGGCAACTTTCTCATTAGATTCTCGCTCTAATGTGAAATGAAATGCCTATTTTTCAAGAATATTTTGATACGACTTAATGAAGTTCTCTTCTATCCATTTACCTTGCTTAAGATTCAATTGAACACGTTCAACACCTTCATAAACTTTACGAGTTAAGAGAAATCATCATTGTGAACAGACTATTTCTCTAAGTTGATTCATCACAACATGTAATTTATAGCCATAGAACCGGCCCATTGAGCTTTTACCACGAGATGCAATTTTAGATAATGATTTATGGCGGTGAATAGGTTTGTGCAACAAAGCCTATTCTAATTAAAACTTGGATTTCATAACCATTAATTTACAGTACAACTATCAATAAAATCGCCCCACCATTGCATCATTTCCATACGCTGATTAAAATATTCTGCATGATTATAACTTGCACGGGTTTTATTTTTATCAGTATGAGATAGCTGTGCTTCAATCCAATTTGATTGAAATAAACCGGATTCATTTAATATGGTACTAAATGTTGAGCGCAAACCATGAGATGATAGTTCATTTTTAGTATATCCCATCTTTCTAATAATTAAGTTCAGGGTATTAAAATGAATAGGTTTATTATTGTTTCGGGGGCTAGAAAACACATATTTTTCGCCATGAGACCAAACGAGTGCTGATTTTACAACTTCAAGTGCTTGATCAGATAGTGGAACTAAAAATTCAGGAATATCATGACCTAAAATAACTTTTCTTCTATATTGTTTAATATGTAAGGCTGGTATTTTCCATATTTTTTTATCCAGATCGAAATGATGCGGTTCACAAAGCAGTAATTCTCCACCTCGTACGCCTGTATATAACTTAAATAATAGGGCTTTTTTAATAATAGGATCTGTATTAACCTGCTTTAATCTAGCTAAAAAGCTAGATAGTTCATCTGAGTTTAAATACGGATAATTTTTTTTAATTTTATTATTGATTAATATTTTATGAAGACCATGGGCAATATTATATTCACAATAACCCATTGCTACAGCATAATCATAAATCTGATTTAAATAACTATAGGCTTTCTTTACAGGTTCTTTTACATTTCTAGATTCTATATTTTTAATAATCTTAACTAGATCATATCTTTTAATTTCAATAAATGGCATTAGTCCAATATTTGGATAAACATCCTGATCTAAACATTTTTTTGCGAGCTGAATTACACCGCATCGTGGTTCATCTTCAAAGGAATTTTTAATTTTAAATTCTAACCACTCTTCACAAATATCCTGAAAAGTTTTGATGTATTTTTTATGCGGTGGTTTATTTTCATAATTATTAAATTTATATTCATCCCGGACTGATCTAGCCTCTTTCAAGGATATTACAGGATATTCACCCAACTTGATGCGAGGACGTTTATTTGTCCCTGCAAGTGAATAGCGGTAACTCCAAGATTTACGTCCATTTGGTTCTACCTTCAAACTTAAGCCGTCATCATCTGCCAGAAAATAGATTTTTTCCTTTGGTTTAGCTTGACGTACCTTAATTTCAGTAAGACTCATGAATTTTTAACCTAACCACAAATGGCACTGCTCAATTCAATTATAGCAAATTTAAGCGATATTCATATGATGCGTATCATACGCATCACATATTTTTATAAGTAATTGTTAAATAAAATTTATATTTAGATTGGTTATTCCCTAGTAACCAATTAATTAACCATTAATTTTGCAAGTCTTAAATTGGCATTTGAAGTGCAACCCCATGTTATGACTATTCACATTTCTGCTCCATGATTCCTGGTTACTTATTAGTAATGTTATTATGTCAGGAGCGATACAAGAATTAGGGTAACCTTATTATGGAAATAGCGAATACGAAATTACTAGCTGGCGCTTTGATAGCCCTAACTTTAACTATAGTTAGCCCTGTCGTACTTGCAAATGATAACAATGATATACGAAAGACTATTGTAGTTAAGTTTGCTAAAAAAGCTTACTCTGCAAATTATTATGGAAGGATAGATGGATACAAGTATGATTCCTACAAATTTTATGCTAAAAAAGGGCAAAAGTTAAAAGTGAAGTTGACTGGAGGAAATGTTGAAGCTTACTTATGGGGTAATCAATTAAAAGACTCCATCAATCTTGGAGAATATTCTCCAGAGCTTGATGATAATGGTATTTATATTTTACCTGCTTCAGGTGAGTATGAAATTAGAGTATTACAACCTAGATCACAGGCAAGAAAAGATAAAAAACCTCAATACTGGATGAGTATTGACATTAAATAAAGACTTGCTAGATTTTTTTAAGCTTTTATACCAGGGTTCAAAAACTATTGCCAGTTAAACGGGGCGTGATTTTTATTCATATGTTTTTATATTAGTAAAAATGATATAGATACGTAATTCATGGAGATCGTTTCAATTTAGCAATTTCTAAATACATTTTGTCATTGGCATGTTGAATCCGTTCATTTGAGGGGTCGTATTGCTTCTGGACTTCACCTAAGAAAGGAGTTTCTTCACATAATTCAAAGTACCTTTCCATCGGTGTTTTATCTTTCAAAGCTGAATGTGGTCTCATCCAGTTATAGTAATGCTGCCATTCTGCCAGTTTGCTCTGAATTTCCTCTGAATCGATATCTACAGTAGCGTAGAACTCAGATTCATCAGTCTTTTGTGAGCGCTACCTTGCCATTCAGATAAGGTGAACCCGGTTTATTCGGCCTAAATTTGATCCCATACTGCATCATTTTTTCTGTACTTTTTCAGCAAAAAATTCTCGTCCACGATCGGTCCGTATTCGCTGTATGGGAAAAGGCATTTCTTCAATTACACAGTTAAAAAGTCGAGTGTATTCGCAGCTGTTCGGCGTTTATATATCCTTAAAACGCGATATCGTGTGCAGTCATCGATAGATGTGTACTGATATATCCAGCACCCAGTTTACAGGTATCCATTTGAATTCTATCGCCTGGTAATGGACGTTCATAACAAATGTAATCTACTTTACGACGGAATTTTTTAATCGGTTTGACTTAATGGGTGGATAGTACTTTATGGATAGTCGCCAAGGACAACGAGACTCCGTGCAGCTCATTAATTCGGTTTGCAAACGTCGAGCACCAAGATTTCTAGCTGAGCGCATTTCCAATATTAAAGCTTCTAGCTCAGCATTGATTTTAGTATTTGGCGATTTTAAGGGACATTTACTATGACTACTTAATCCATCTACTATGACTACTTAATCCATCAATACCTTGTTCAGAATATCGTTTCCACCACTTGCGTAAAGTTGGTCTAGAAATGCCACATCTCCGACAAACCAGGCCAGCATTATTGGTCTCTTCAAATAATTTAACCCATACGAGTCTTTGTTGAATTTCTCTGGTCATAGACACCCATTATATTGAAGTGATGTCTATGAATCACACAGATTATCATAAGACTTTTGCAACTGTCGCACCTCATGTTTGAATTCACCCATTAACAGAGTGCGAATTAGTCCTTGATTATGTTTGACCACATTTCAAGGAATAGTGTCCAACTTTCGGTATGCAGATTATGGTGTAGGGTTCTCTTAAAGTTTAAACCTTATTATTTTACTTCAGTAATGCTGATTGGCTGGTCTTTTACAAATTCAACAACCCCTTCACCACGTTTAAAGTGAATTGAAACTCCATTATTATTAGCTAAACGAATACCACTACCAGCAACTGTTTGCTTTAAACGATATACCATGCCTGAGTTATCAGTCATTAAAGCAGTTTCAAAGTTATCCGATGATTTCAGAAAAATTAATAAACCATTTGGACCAGAAAATTTAAGGACCTGCGTATCAGCTGAAGTATTTCTTGTAGCCTTATCTTGTAAAGTTTCAGTCTTTGAACTCGAAGTACACCCAGTCATTGCTAAAACTAACAAAGTTAAACTTAAAAAATATTTCATTTAAATACCTTTTTCATCTGTAAATCATAGGTATATTTATACTAATTGTTATAATTTAATA
Source organism: Acinetobacter sp. ACNIH1 (assembly GCF_002934695.1). Taxonomy (NCBI): domain Bacteria; kingdom Pseudomonadati; phylum Pseudomonadota; class Gammaproteobacteria; order Moraxellales; family Moraxellaceae; genus Acinetobacter; species Acinetobacter sp. ACNIH1. The sequence continues at coordinate 221,588 of NZ_CP026426.1, forward strand.
ATAAAACAGATATTACTTTTTTTTACATAAAAAAGCCATAAATCGCATTTTGAACCTCACCGGATTTATCAGAGATTTTTTTATTTAAGTTAGGCCACCTGATCTAACGGGTTAATCTTATCATAGTACATTGCTTCAAACTCAAAAGGTGATACATAACCCAGTGCACTGTGTACACGCTTTTTATTGAACCAATCTACCCAGTTTAGTGTCGCAAGTTGTACATCTGCTAAACCTTGCCAATCTGCTTTTAAATATTCAATCATCTCTGTTTTGTATAAGCCATTCACTGTTTCAGCCAAAGCATTATTGTATGAATCCCCGTTGTACCGATTGATGCTCGTAAATTTTCTGCTCCTAAACGATTGGTATAGCGAATGGAAAGGTATTGAACCCCTCTGTCGGAATGATGAACCACATTCCTTGGCATACCTCAATCGTGCAATGCTTGCTCCAGTGCATCGAGCACCATATCTATATTCATACGTGTTGATACTTTCCATCCAACAATTGCTCGTGAGAACACATCAATAATAAAGGCGGTATAGACCCAACCTGAATGAGTTTGAATATACGTGAAGTCATCGACCTGAGCACTGCTTCGCAAGGGTCAGGATGATCAGCATTAAAATTACGTTTCACTAAATCATCTGCTCGTTTTTGGTCATCTCGGCTACGGGTGGTTTGTTTATTCTTACCACGCCAAACACCTTGTATACCTAGCTTCTGCATCAATCGAGCAACTGTACAACGTGCAATAACATAACCTTCACGTTTCAATTGTTGCCAGGCCTTACGCACACCATATCGACCTGAACTTTCTTTCCAAATTCGTTTAATTTGTTCAGCATGATGTAAATCATGCAGAGCACGTTTCGCTCGATGTTCTGGATTGTCAGCGAGATCTAAAGTTCGGTAATAGGTTGAAGCTGCGATCGGTAAAATCCTACAAATCGCATCAACACCATATCGATCTTTATTGTTATGGATAAAATCCACCATTATTTGTGTGGGCGGTCGAGCTCCGCCTGGGCGAAAAAAGCGGCTGCTTTACGTAGAATTTCATTAGCACGCTTTAATTCTTTAATTTCACGTTCCATTTGCTTCATTTTTTCTTGATCAGATATCTGTTGTACTTTAATAGGATTTTGCTGATCTAAATGCTTTTGATGCCAGGCACGAAGTGTTTCAGGAGTACAACCAATCTTAGGCGCAATTGCTGTGATTGCAGCCCAATTCGATGGATAATCTTTTTCGGATTCAATCAATAATTGAACCGCTCTTTCTCTGATTTCAGGGGTATATTTTAATTTTGTCATCGAACCTTGCGAAGCAGTGCTTCTCACTCAGAATATTGACTCTCCGACAAACCCGGTACGGTTCAGTTTGATATAGCTGTAACTATTCAATTGCATAAATAAAAATAAGTAGGAGATGCTTCTCATTTTTCCCTATTAATAAACTTGATCTCTGCTTTGTTGCGGTGAAACACCTGTCATGGCTTTATATGCCCGAGTAAAAGCACTATGTTCAGAATATCCAAGCATTAATGCAATATCAGCAATTTGTATATCTGTATTTTTTAAATATGAGTCTGCCAGTTCTTGGCGGACTATATTAAGTTCATTGCGAAAATTTGTATTGGCATTTTGAAGCTTTCGTTGAAGTGTACGAGGTGAACGACAAAGTTTTTCTGCAATAAGTTCTATTGTTGGTTCACCATGTGGCAATTGATGTGCGATAGCTTTACGCACTGCCTCAATTATTGGCTCTTCCTTGGGCAATTGCTCCAATAGCTGGTTTGCATGCTGTTCTATAATTGTTAATAGACTTGGGTCTAAGGTCTTTATTGGGAGCTCTAGAGTTTCTTTACTAATTCGTATCACAGTTTCAGATTGATTAAATAAAACTGGACAACCAAAATATTGCTCGTACTGCATCAAATCATCAGGACAATCATGCATAAATTGTACAAATATAGGTGTAATATTTTTCTGAACGGAACTTCTACAGAACTGCATAATGACAGTAATACCTGTTTCATCAACCAATAAATCTGGTTTGTATAAGGTGGTGTCCCAAACTAATTCCACCCAATCTGGACCTTCTCGTGTAATCATTGGAATCACATCGAATATTAACCTTTGATATTTTTCCAGTTTTTCTAAAGCCGAAGCAAGATTGTCGCAAGCTAATAATACATAGCCCAAAACGCCAAGATGCCTTGGAGTAATCTTTTGTCCAAGATGTAAACCTAACATTGGATCAGCTAGGGCGATTGCAGCACGTGAAAGTAATTGTTCCCATAATTCAATAGAAATACCTTTTAAAGCGTTTGTAAGAGGTTGTGGGCGAGGATATTTTAAGATTTCGTCTGGGATTATTTTTTTTGCTTCAAGATAGTCATAGAGTACATGCACGTATGTTTCAGGAATCATTTTTCTATAGATTGGTTTGCTCATTAATTAACCTGAGTTTCTAGCTTTATGGCGTGAAGTATCAAGTAGGCTGTCATTAAGAGTCAAGCTAAAAGCTTCATTTTCATTCAATATCTTTTGCATCATTCGTTGCAGTAATGAACGGTATCTGTTGTTTCAATGGAGTGCAAAATGGCAGTAAAAAATACTAAGAAGCCAGAAATCAATGAAATACAATTTAAATCTGGAAACTCTTATTGCAGTGGAACGCTTTATAAACCCACTACAAATGGACCATATCCGATCATTGTGATGGGACATGGCCTAGGCTCAGTCCGTGTGATGCGCTTGCCTGCTTATGCTGAAAGATTTGTTGAGGCAGGATATGGATGCTTGCTTTTTGATTATCGTCACTTTGGTACAAGTGGTGGTGAACCTCGCCAGTTATTGGATATCAATAAGCAATTGGAGGACTGGCGTTCAGCCTTGAGTTTTGTTCGTACTCAGAAAGATGTTGTTCAATCTAAAATTGTGATTTGGGGGACATCATTTGGTGGTGGGCATGTTCTTACTACTGCTGCAAATGATCATTCAATTGTAGCAGTAATATCTCAATGCCCATTTACAGATGGTTTAGCTTCTAGCTTAGCAACCAGTCCAATCAGCTCAATTAAAGTTACTGCACTTGCTTTAACAGATCGAATAGGTGCTATTTTTGGTGCAAAACCTATTATGGTTGCATCGGCTGGGAAACCGCACAGTGCGGCATTAATGACAGCCAAAGATTGTGAGGATGGATATCTACAGCTTGTACCTGAAAATTCAGAATTTCGAAATTATGTAGCAGCTCGATTTGCGCTCGATCTACTGACATATTTTCCGGGTAAATTCACCTCAAAAATTCAATGCCCAGTGCTATTTTGTGTGTGTGAAACAGATAGCGTTGCTCCAGCAAAAACCACCTTAAAACATGCTCAAAAAACACCACAAAAAGAAATCAAAATCTATTCAGAAGGTCATTTTGATATCTATGTGAATCAAGGCTTTGAAAAAGTCATTCACGATCAAATTGATTTTCTTAACCGGACTGTTTCAGCAAATTAAAAAAGGAATTGATTATGGCAAAATATGACTTAGATGGATTGGTAATTTTAATTACTGGCTCTACAGGTGGTTTAGGTTCAGCTTTGGCAACTGCTTTTGCAGCGAAAGGAGCTAAATTGGCCTTATTGGATATTAATTTAGAAGCAGCAGACAAACAGGCTACATCACTTGGCGGAGATACCATTGCCAAGGCATGGCAAGCCGATGTTTGTTCAATGGAAAGTCTTCAGAATGCTATTAATAGCGCTGCAGTACATTTTGGCCGGATTGATGTAGTGATTGCCAATGCTGGTATTACCTGTTTTGAACCAATTGAAAGTGCAAGTCCAGAACGGTTTGATCGAGTAATGGATATTAATTTAAATGGTGTATGGCGAACATTTAAAGCAGGTTTGCCTTACGTGCAAAAGCAGCAAGGTTATTTACTAGCAATCTCTTCATTGGCTGCCTTTTTCCATTCACCGTTACAGTCATCTTATTGTGCAAGCAAAGCTGGTGTTTGGGCTTTAAGCAACAGTATTCGTATGGAGCTTAAACATCTTAATGTCGGAGTTGGCAGTGTCCATCCTACTTTCTTTCATACGCCGTTGATGGATCAAACTTTTGATGATCCGGCCGGTCTGAAACTTTGGGGCGGTAACCAAACAGGCTTATGGAAAATGGTTGCACTTGAAGAAGTGGTCAATGCAATTGTTGATGCTGTAGAAAATCGCCGTGAATTTGTCGTAGTTCCGAAGAAAAATGGATTTGTTGCTCGTACACCTGGGCTTTTCCGTGGATTTATAGAACGAGTTGGGTTTAAAAACGAGGACGTCATTGAAGCGATTCGGCTTGCAGCATTAAAAAAATGATTTTATATAACAAAATCATAGATTATTTTTTAGAGAATAGTCTGTGATTTTCTATTGTGTATGCAACTCAAACCCATATATGTTGTCTTAAAAAAAATCCGTCGACATAAGTTTGATTTATAAGTAAGGATACTCGCATGTACATGCCGAAATTAGCTGATATATTTGACGGTCTCACCATTGAAACACCGTATACACCGCCAAAACATTGGTTACAGGGAAGAACTGCCTATGGTGGTTTTTCAGCAGCATTGGCTTTGCAGATTGCATTAAAGGAATTTCCAGAGGGGCTTCCTCCACTAAAAAGTGCGCAAATTGCGTTTATTGGCCCGGTCACTGAAAATGTGACATTTCATGCTGAAATTTTACGTCAAGGAAAGTCCGCGACACAGATTGCTGTTGATGCGCGTGTTCATGATGCACTCGTGCTCAGAACAGGTTTTATTTTTGCTGCGCCCAGAAAAAGTACAATTCAGCACAATCATATTAAAATGCCACAGGTAGACCGTCCTGAAGCATATTTACCTCCACCTGAGGAAATGTTTGTTCCAGATTTTTTCGATAATTTTGGTGTACGGTTTGTCAGTCAATCTACACCGGTATCTAACTCCGAAACGCCAGAATTACTGGCTTGGGTACATCTAAAGGACGCAACTTCTATATCACCTGAAATTGCATTACTACTTATCGGAGATTGTCTCCCACCAGCATCAATGGCTTGTTTCAAGACTCCAGCACCTATTAGCTCAATGAATTGGGCTGTCGATTTTGCACAATCTGCTAAACATAGCGAATGGTATCTTTTGAAGTCATTTAGCTTGATTTCTGATCAAGGATATTCTTATCAAATGATGCATGCGTGGAATGAAAAAGGGGAGTTGGTTTTATCTGGAACTCAAACTGTTGCCATTTTTGCTTGAGTTTTATTTATTTAGTTTTAATGATGAATGTAATCAAAGTAATTTTTTATTGAAAATAATGATACTTTACATAAATCATTCGATGAGCTCTTTATAGTTGCTACTGGCTTTGTTGCACAAACCTATCTCTAAGGCTTATTCCACAATATAATTTTCAAATGAATAAGCCTACACCTAAAATTTATCGTACAACCAATTGGTCTTCATATAACCGAGCACGCATTCATCGCGGAAACATTGCCATTTGGTTTGATTCAGCCACCGAATGGTATGCTCCGTATCGGTAAACACGGGCGAAATTAAATCTACTCCGACGCAGCCATCCAATGCTGTTTAATAATCAAATCACTTTTTAATCTGTCTTTACGTATGGTCACAGGCTTTGTGCAAAGTCTGATTAAACTCTCTGGCTTAAATGGGACGGCCCAGATTATTCGACCATATGCAGAAGACAAAAGCATATTGATATTGCGATTAGCTATCAAAAAACTTGTGATGCACTATATCTACTCGTTGACTCTACTGGCTTGAGTTTTTTAGGTAAAAGTGAATGGAAACGTAAGAAGCATCAGCCTGAATATCGACGACAATGGCGTAAACTGCACATAGGTATAGATGCTGAAACACTGCAAATACGTGCAGTTCAGCTTACAACAAATAATGTCAGTGACTCACAGGTTCTTGGTGATTTACTTGATCAAATTCCACAAGATGAGCGGATTGACTCTGTTTATACTGAAGGCTCTTATGACACCAAGCAATGCCATCAGGTCATTGCAGATCGGCAAGCGCATGCGGTGATTCCACCTAGAAAAATGCGAAACCATGGAAAGATACAAAGAGTAGCTCGCTAGAGCGAAATGAATTACTCCGAACAGTTAATCTAGCGAAGCAGTGCTTCTTGTATCTTGATTGATATAGTGATTAGCTACCACTATACGCAAATTGTAGAGTTTGGAGTGCTGCTAAAATCTTAAATTTGAATCTGAGATAAAACCTACAATTTGCCCTTATCCCTCATACAACTCTGAACGGTAACTAAGCACTTTGATGCTGTATTCACAAGGTAAGATGATGGTTAATGGGATAAAAATCATAGCTTAAACTCAAGGAATATCACCATGATTATGCTAGGTATTGATGTCAGTAAAACCAAAATAGATTGTTGCATTTTCCCTCAAGGTTTGACTGGAAAAAGAAAAAATAAAATATTTACCAATACAGAAAGTGGCTTTGGCAGTCTGCTCAAATGGCTCATCACTCTTAAAATTGAACCTGATCAAGTGACAGCAATCATGGAAGCGACTTCGGTTTATCATGAGAATTTGGGATATTATCTATATGATGCAGGTGTAAAGGTTTGTGTGGCTAATCCTTCACGAGTAAGAGCCTTTGCCAAAGCCATGTCCATGCTAAATAAAACGGATAAAGCTGATAGTGAAGCTCTTTCACGTTATGGTTACACCGCAAAGTTAATCATATGGCAGCCTGAACCTGAAAATGTCAGATTATTAAAAGCTTTACTAGGCAGACGAGATGTCTATCTAGGTAGTCTATTGCAGGAAAAGAATCGACTTGAAAAGGCGCAGTCCACTCATACCTCCGTTGTTGTGATCAAATTACTTGAAGAGAATATTGAGTATTTAAATCAGCAACTTGAAAATATTGATAAGTTAATAAATAATCACATAGATCAAGATCCAACATTGAAACAGGATTTGAAATTACTGCAAACTATTCCGTCAATCGGTGAACGATCAGACTTATTACTGTTGGGGTTATTTCATTCGCACAAGTTTGAAAAAGCAAGTCGAGCTGCTGCATATGTAGGTTTGGTTCCAGTACATCAGTTGTCTGGCAGTTCAGTCAACAAGCAAAGTCACTTATCAAAAGCAGGTGACAGTAAAATACGCTCAGTATTGTATATGTCGGCATTAACAGCGATTAAATATAATCCACACATTGAAGCTTTATATCAACGATTATTAAGCCAGGGTAAAAATAAAATGTGTGCTTTAGGTGCTGCAATGCGCAAGCTTATACATCTGTGTTATGGCGTTTTAAAACATCAGACTGCCTATCAAAGAGATTATTTAGTGGTCGAATAATCTCAAAACCTGATTGACTACCAAGACGGTATCTCAGGTAGACACTATGGAAAAATGGTCAGGCTATCATCGGCGAAGTTTAGTTGAAACTAAGATGCGCTGCATTAAATTATTAGGAGATAAACTCAGTACAAGAAGTTTTGATAGCCAAGTCAATGAGCTTCATGCACGTGTAGCAGTCCTTAATAGATTTACGGAATTAGGTCGACCACTTACCCAAGTTACGCCTTAAATTTGGCTCAATTAGGGGCGCTTTGCCTTTCAAATATTTGTGCAATAAAGCCGTTGGAAAGTAACCTTGAAACAAGTTATAAGCTTCTTTTTAATAAATTACTGAGTATTTGTATAAATATTCAACATCTGATTTTTTTTAAACCAGATATTGAATTAAAATAAAAACCAATAAACAAGAATAAACATCATTGGTATTTATATTTTAATTATGTTCATTTACAATAAAAATTACTAAGTCAATACATATTTAGTCTAAAATATCCATCAATCAAAAATGTGTGATAGCTTCGAACGTTAATCTTTGCATACTTGTAATTTTGAGTATTACTTCAATTCTCTAAGCTAATTCTTTACAAGTGTTCCTATCACCATAATTGTTATTCTTGTCTTCGCTATAAAGCGATCCAAACCTGCCCTCCATGGTCATAATCGCATGAACAAATTTTTAAAATACCTATTGGTATTCATCGTTCTGCTTATTATTGCAGCACTAATCTTTTTATTTAGACCTATCGCGTCTAAGAAAATTCAAAACACCAGCAATGAGCCTGTCGTTGACGCAGTCTTAGTTGGTGGTGGCATCATGAGTGCAACCCTAGGCACATATCTTAGTGAACTTGAGCCAAACTGGCAAATTCGCATGTATGAACGCCTAGACAAAGTTGCACAAGAAAGCTCTAACGGCTTCAATAATGCTGGCACAGGTCACTCTGGCTTTATGGAAATGAACTACACCTCTGAAAAAGATGGGAAAATGGACATTACCAAAGCTGTAAAAGTGGCTGAACAATTTGAAGTTGCAAAACAGTTCTGGTCTTATCAAGTCAAAGAAGGTGTTTTGGGACGACCAAATAGTTTCATCAACCCTGTACCGCATATTGCTTTCGTTTGGGGTGATAACGTGAATTTCCTCGAAAAACGTTACGCTGCAATGGTTAAAAACCCAATGTTTTATGGCATGAAATTCTCTGAGAATCCTGCTGAAATTAAACAATGGGCACCATTGGTGATGAATGGCCGTGATGCTGCACAAAAAGTAGCTGCAACACGCATGGATGTAGGTTCGGATGTGAACTATGGTTCAATCACCACTCAATTGGTCGATCACCTTAAAAAACAACCTAATTTCCAGTTACAAACATCGACTGAAGTGACTGGCATTAGCCAAAACGATGATAAAACGTGGACTGTTGCATTTAAAAACCTCACTACAGGGAAAACAGATCACGTGAAAACGCGATTTGTCTTTATTGGTGCAGGCGGTGCAGCGGTTAAACTTTTACAAATGACAGGCTTACCAGAAGCGAAGCAATATGCTGGCTTCCCTGTAGGTGGCGTGTTCTTAATGACCGACAACCCAAAAGTCACTGAAGGTCATACTGCAAAAGTTTATGGTCGTGCTGAATTAGGCGCACCGCCAATGTCTGTTCCACATATTGATACACGTTATATCGACGGTAAAAAATATGTGTTGTTTGGTCCATTTGCAACTTATTCAAACAAGTTCTTAAAACAAGGTTCTCAGCTTGATTTATTGAAATCAACCACTAAGAACAACGTTTTACCAATGACCGCTGTAGGTATGGAAAATCTTGATTTGGTGAAATATTTAGTTAGCCAAGTCATGATGACCGATGAAGACCGTTTTAATGAGTTGAAAAAATACTATCCTGATGCAAAACCAGAAGACTGGCGCATGAATCAAGGTGGTCAACGTGTTCAAATCATTAAGAAAGAACCAGGCAAACCTGCAAGCTTGCAATTTGGTACCGAGATTTTTGCATCACAAGATGGTGCTGTGACTGCCCTATTAGGTGCGTCTCCTGGTGCTTCAACTTCCCCTTATATTATGTTGAGCTTGCTTGAAAAAGCATTCCCTCAGCAAGTAGCAGGTAAATGGAATCCGAAATTACATGAAATTGTAAAATCGTACCAACAAGAACTCAGCACTAATCCTGTGCTTCTTGACCAAGTTCGCCAATACACCAGCACAACCCTTGGTTTGAAATATACACCTATGGCTAAAGCTGCAAATGACGAAACTATTGCGGTAGCAAAAGCACAGTAATCTGCTTTAAACCCTAAAAAGGATGGACTTTGCGCCATCCTTTTTTAATTCATATTTGAAACTATTCTATTTATGTCGCTTTTCCATTCCGATGCTTTTTTGGCTTTTCGTTCACGTGATTTTTCACTTCTGAGTGTCAATCAGTTGTGCTTAATTCTAACCATCATGATTCAAGAAGTCGTCATTGCCTATAGTATCTATCAACTCACTCAAAATCCACTCAGCCTTGGCATGATTGCCTTAATTGAGTTACTCCCCTTTATTTGCCTCTCCCTGATCAGTGGCGACTGGGCTGATCGCTATAACCGACAAAAAATTGTGCAGTGGAGTTTTAGCTGTAGCACTTTAATTCCATTATTATTTATTGTTCTTTTTTCTCAGTATCAACAACAGCACATTCAACAAAATACACTTTTATGCGGCATTTATAGCCTCATCTTTTGCTTAGGCATACTTAGAGGCATTTACAGCCCATCATTTAATTCATTACGCCCTTTTCTAACCCCCGAGTCAGCCTATAGCAATGCAGCCACATGGACCGCGCTCATTTGGCAAATAGGCGGCATTTTAGCACCTTTATGCGCAGGACTTTTACTCGGCCAACTTGGGCTTGAAAAAACCTTCTTTATTGTTTTTTTCTTGTGTTGCGTGGGTAGCATCTGCTTATTCGGATTAAGTCCTCGTCAATTCCCTAGCCCCCATAAACAGCATTTAAGCAAAAGTTTGAAAGAAGCCTATTTGTTTATTTTTAAACATCCACTAATGTTTTGGAGTATGTTGCTGGATCTCGGCGCCATGCTTTTTTGTAGTGTCATTATCTTACTGCCTATTTTTGCACACGATATCCTGCATCTTGGTGTTGAAGGCTTAGGTATACTCAGAGCTGCACCAGCTATTGGCGCCTGTATCATGATGTTGATGTTGACCTGTTATTCTCCGATGCAAAATGCATGGAGAAATATGCTCTATAGTAGTTTTGCAATTGCTTTGTGTACTTTAGCCTTTGCACTATCCTCCCATGTTTGGCTCTCAGTCTTCTTCCTTGTTTTAATCGGTGCCTTTGATAGCATCAGCATGGTCATTCGACAAACTTTATTACAGCAACTCCCCCCAAAAGCACTATTAGGGCGTGTAGCGGCTTTAAATGGCATATTAGTCACTTCAGGCAATCAGCTCGGTGCCCTACACATGAGCCTGATGACGCGCTATTTTTCTGTGGTGTCAGCAGTACTTATTGGAGGGACGCTGTGTTTAATAATCTGTGTTCTAAGCTTTACTCGTACGCGACATTTATTCAAGCCATCTCCAACACTAAAAAAACATGCCACAGTGGCAAAAAGTGAATAGCATGTTAAGCTTCAAATCTTCTTTTAATATGATGTGAGTTTTCAATAGAGCAAATTATGAAACAGATTTTCCCCTTTTCACATATTCTCTATACCAAACTCTATTCTTTCGTACTATCAGTGCTGTTGGCTTATTGCCTATTCAATGCAATTTATACGTTCATTATTGGTGGAACTGGTTTTTATTTATTTGCAACTTTTATTTTAGCTTTTCAATGTAATTTCGCGTTACGCACTTCTCTGCATGACCGTATTTACACCAGTTTAGGGTTAGTTTTGCTTATTATTGGGTTATTGTATACACATGGAATTCACTTTCTAAACCATTTAAAAACAATTGTATTGGTTCCTGCTTTAATTTTAACTGCCTTTGGAATAGATAATTTATATAGAAAGCCAAATAGACTTAGTTGTCTTAAAGTTGGACTGATCCTCGGCCTATTACTATTAGCTTATATTCAATATTATGATTTAGTAGAACTGCAAAATTATTATGACTCTTTACATAATGATGAGACTTGGCAGCAATTTGGCGCATTATAACAGCTGGCACAAAAAATTCGGTGGGTGAAAAATTTACAATCCTAATTCTGATTTATCATGTTATTACATAGGAAAACTGCCTTTAAAAGGCGGGTCTTGCTAGTCTGGAATTGCAGACGAAAGAGAATAAAATGCCTGTATATCAGATTCTAGAAATTGATCATTTTCAGCATCATAAACAAAAGATTTTTCTTCTAATAAGTATTGGCCATCTTGCTCATTAAGAAAATTTTAAAGTTATTTGCTTGATCAGGGAAAATTTGTTCTCCGTCAAAAAAGATCATAACAATCTCGAACGGCTTTGTTGCACAAAGATGTTCTTAAGGGCTTTTTCAGCAATATAATTTTCAAATGAAGAAGCATACACATAAAATTTACCGCACAACCAATTGGTCCGCATATAACAGAGCACGCATTCATTGCGGAAACATTGCCATTTGGTTTGATCCTGCTACGCAATGGTATGCTCCATCAAAAGGCAAACTAGGACGAAATCAAATCTACTCCGACGCAGCCATCCAATGCTGCTTAATGATTAAATCCTTATTCCGTCTGTCTTTACGTATGGTCACAGGCTTTGTGCAAAGTATGATTAAACTTTGCGGATGAGCAGCCCCGAATATCAGTGATATTCGTACACCACGCTTTGTAGAAGACAAAAGCATATTGATATTGCAATCTTGGAGAATATTCTCCAGAGCTTGATAATAATGGTCTTTATATTTTACCTGCTTCAGGTGAGTATGAAATTAGAGTATTACAACCTAGATCACAGGCAAGAAAAGATAAAAAACCTCAATACTGGATGAGTATTGACATTAAATAAAGACTTGCTAGATTCGTTTAAGCTTTTATACAAGGGTTCAAAAACTATTGCCAGTTAAACTGGGGCGTGATTTTTACGTATATGTGTTTATGTTAGTAAAATGATGTAGATCACTTGTTCAATCCCCCGAGGAATAATTTAATCTTGCCGTGCGTTAGTCACTTTTCTTTCAAAAGTTGATTATATCTTTCAACGTAACCAACGTGATATTCAAGCCCTTTTGATAGGAATTTGCAGTGAAAGAATAGGCGAAACTTGTCTTAAATAATGGTAATTCCTTATCTTTAAAATAAAGAACGCCCGATGAAATTCATTAGGCGTTTACTTTAACTAAATGTCAGCTTATTTTATAACCAGATGTACTTGTCAATCATGATTCTTTTTCTCAATTGCCTTAAAAAAACAATCTTGCTATTTTTGACTTTTCACACCATTTTGTTCAATTTGTACTGCGGCTTGCCAGCTAGGTAGTTGGCTTAAACCTGCTACATAACGTTGGATATGCGGATAATTTTCACCTTGTCCCATATGATAAACTAAAGCATGTAGTCCAAAGCCCATCATAAAGTCAGCACCGGTTAAACGGTCTGCCACTAGAAATTCTTTATCTTTTAAATATTCATTTAAATAGCTAAATACTTTATCGAACTCAACTTGAGTATAATTTTCTAGAAATACCAACTTCGTACCCTGCTTGGTTTCTATCGCATTAAACGTTTTTAACAAAAATGGCAGCATGGCCGAGCTTTCTGAGAAATGAATCCACTGTAGATAATCGACATAGGTAGGTTCATCCATATCTGGTGCTAAATGCGGCGCAAGTTTCTGAATTAATAACTCAATGATTGCGCCTGACTCTGCAATAACTTTGCCATCCCATTCCAATACTGGAGATTTCCCTAAAGGATGGATGGTTTTTAAAGAGTCAGGGGCCAAATGCGTGTTTGAGTCACGATAATAGCGTTTCAGCTCATAAGGCTGCTTGATTTCTTCAAGTAACCACAAAATGCGAAAAGAACGTGACTGATCTAAATGATGTAGTGTAATCATGATAATTCCTATTTTTTTAAATTTTTACAACGACTTTGCCAAAGTTTTCGCCTTTCAACATACCATTGAAAGCATTGATCGTGTTATCTAAACCTTGCACCATATGCTCTTTATATTTGATTTTTCCGTCTTTCAACCATTCAGACATTTGCTGATAGAATTCCGGATACTGACTGCCATAGTCATCAAAAATAATAAAGCCTTGCATGCGAATACGCTTTTTTAAAAGGGTGGAAATAAAGCCCGGTAAACGGTCTGGCCCTTGTGCTTGCTCGGTAGCGTTATACTGGGAAACCACACCACACACCGGTACACGTGCCGCAGAGTTAAGCAATGGCCATACCGCATCAAACACTTTACCCCCTACATTCTCATAATAAATATCAATACCGTTGGGAACTGCTTGTTGTAATTGTTCTGCAAAATTTTCATCATGATGATTGATACAAGCATCGAAACCGAGCTCTTCTACTGCATAACGACATTTTTCAGACCCACCTGCGATGCCAACCACGCGACAACCTTTAATTTTGCCAATCTGTCCAACCGTAGCACCAACAGGTCCCGTTGCAGCTGCAACGACTAAAGTTTCACCGGCTTTAGGCTGACTAATGTCCAACAGCCCCATATAAGCAGTAAATCCTGGCATTCCCAAAATACCCAGTGCCCAAGATGGATGTTCAGGTTGCATACCTAAGCTTTGACATGCAGTCCCATTAGAAATTGCGTATCCCTGCCAGCCATTTCCTGAAAGAACCCACTCGCCTTCTTTGAATTTTGGGTTTTTAGAGGCTACCACTTGACTGACTGTTCCACCGACCATCACTTCGCCAATTTCAACCGGTGCTGCATATGAAGGAGCATCACTCATGCGACCACGCATATAAGGATCGAGTGACAAGTAAATGGTCTTTAACAACATTTCGCCTTGTTTAAGTTCATTGAGCTCAACTTGCTCAATACGAAAATCGCTGTGTTTTGGCTCACCGACTGGCCGTTGAGCTAAAACGATACGTTGATTAATAACTGTTTTCACACATATAACTCCATGTTTTATTTAGAAGTATTTCTCTTCACAATCAAAAATTATGATTAAAATTTCTTTACATCCATTGTAGATGAGTTATAATAAAAAACAATACGACTGGTCTATTTTTTACAATAGAGTAAATAATTAATATGAAGCCTACTCCTATTAAAAAGTCTGAAGCGAAGCGCTTACACATTCTTAACACCAGTTCAGACCTGATTTTGCATAAAGGTTTTACTGGTGTAGGATTACAGGAAATTTTACAGAGCTGTGAGATCCCCAAAGGCTCGTTTTATCATTATTTCCAATCCAAGGAAGCTTTCGGATGTGAATTGGTACAGCATTATGTAGATAATTACCAAGTCCGTTTAAATGATGTATGGCGTAGTGATAAATCCCCTTATCAAAAGCTGATTGAGTATTTTAATTTATGGATAGAAGATCCTGAAACACAGTGTGGTTGGGCGGATAGCTGTTTAATTGTGAAACTTGCCGCAGAAGTTGCCGATCTATCTGAAGATATGCGCTCCATTATGTCCGCTGGCGTCGATGATGTAATCCAACGGATTGCTGCTTTAATTGATTTGGGAAAACAGGATCAGTCTATCCAAGCAGATACTGAGGCCTCGACGTTGGCACAAGTACTTTACCAAATGTGGTTAGGTGCAGCATTACTGAGTAAGTTGCAAAAAGATAAAACGCCATTACATCAAGCTCTGAGAGCAACTAAATTTCTATTAAAAAGTGAAGATTCATAAAAATTAAATTAAATATCAACAACATAATTAATGGTTTATGATAGCAACCCAATGATTACTTATTCATGTATTGCTATTAGATCGATTTACAATCCATGAGTATAGCGTGCAATGAATTCTCCTTCTAAAGCCCTCATGACTCGTATTTTAGTCGGATATTTAGGCTTATATCCCACACTATTACTAGTACTCACTTTATTAAAGCCAATTACTCAGCATCAAAGTTTCCCGATGATGGTGTTGATTGAAGTCATAGTATTAGTGCCAGTAACGCAACTGATTTCTTTCCCACTGGCAGGTTGGCTCATTACACAGCTAAAAAATTTTAAGAATTTGTTTTAACAAGAAATTGTGCTGGCAACAGCAATCCTAAGCCCTTATTTTGCCAACCTTTGTGGTTGGCAAAATAACTCACTTAGTCGAGATTAATCTGCGTAAGCTGGATAATCAATATAGCCTTTTTCCGTCCCACCATACATAGTGCTTGCATCTACTGTATTCAACGGCCAGCCATTAACGATGCGATCGGGTAAATCTGGATTCGCAATAAATGGGCGTCCAAATGCAATTAAATCGGCCAGTCCTGCCTCTAAAATTCGAGTCCCTCTTTCTGCCGTATATCGACCTGCATAAATAATCCGACCACTGAAAGTGTCTCTGACATCTCTACGAAAATCATGAGGAAGTTCTGGTGCATTATCCCAATCAGCTTCTGCAATCGATAAATAGGCAATCCCAACTTCTTCAAGTATTTTTATGGCTTCAATATAAGTCACATGTGGATCATCTTCAACCAACCCTATGTAAACACGATCTTCCTCTGTACTTTCAAATAGCGGGGCAAAACGCACTCCTAAACGATCTGCACCAACCACCTCAGCAACTGCCTCTACTACTTCACGTAAAAAACGCAAACGATTGTTTAGTGATCCACCATATTCATCTTCACGGTGGTTACTATGTGCAGAGATAAATTGATTTACCAAATAACCATTTGCACAATGAATTTCAACCCCATCAAAACCAGCAGCCAAGGCATTGCGTGCTGCTTGAGCATAGAGTTGCACTAATTCTTTAACCTCTGCATTGCTTAAAGCACGTGGCATGGAAGGATCAGCCAAGGTCCCTGCATTGGGCCCGGTCTCAATAAAGACTTTAACATTACTATCAGCCCTAATAGCCGAGGGCGCGACCGGTAATGCATGATCGGGTTGCAAAGATGTATGTGAAACACGCCCAACATGCCAAAGCTGTGCAAAAATAATGCCTCCTTTAGCATGCACTGCTTCCGTCACTTTACGCCATCCAGCAATCTGTTCAGGGCTATAAATACCGGGAGTCCAAGCATAGCCTTGACCACGTGGCTCGATTTGCGTACCTTCGGTGACCATAAATCCTGCCCCGGCACGCTGTTGATAATAGGTTGCCATTAAGTCATTTGGAATATTCCCTGGCTGAGTACTGCGCGACCGCGTTAATGGTGGCAATACAATACGGTTTTGTAAAACATAAGGGCCTAAGCTTAAGTTTTGAAAAAGTTTGCTGGTCTTCATGTCATTGTATCCAAGTAATCATGACTAAATTGATCTAAACTAAAAAAATACCCTTCCTTCCTGTATATAGAAAAATAAAGGAAGAAAAGCTATTCACTCAGGCCCTTCACCATTAAATGAGGGTTATTTTGCTTATTGAGCCAGTTGCTCAAAGTCAGAAGTTTTATTCACTGCTAAGCACCACAACAGACACTAGCTACTCTTTATTTCAACAATTGAAGTAATGCTGTAGCGGTTGCAGCAGAAGAGGCTGGATTTTGTCCAGTAACCAGCAAGCCATCTACTTGAACATATACTTGCCAATCATCCACTTTAGAATAATGACCACCGTTTTCTTTAAGCATGTCTTCGACTAAAAATGGTACAATTTCAGTCAAACCTACAGCGGCCTCCTCAGTATTGGTGAAACCAGTCACTAATTTACCGCTAACTAAAGGCGCTCCATTACTCGCTTTCACATGACGAAGAACACCCGGGGCATGACACACTGCTGCAACAGGTTTGCCAGACTGAATCGCCTGTTCAATCAGAGAAATTGAAATCGGATCTTCTGCTAAATCCCACAATGGGCCATGCCCGCCTGGATAAAACACTGCATCATAATCAGCTACAGAAATTTCGCTAAGTTTATGCGTCTGTGCCAATGCTTGCATTGCAGTTGGATCTGCTTCAAAACGATGAGTGGTTTCAGTTTGAGCATCGGCTAAATTACTTTTCGGATCTAGTGGTGGCTGCCCACCTTGAGGCGACGCCAGCGTAACTTCAGCACCAGAGTCAATAAAGGTGTAATACGGTGCAGCAAGTTCCTCTAGCCAGAAACCTGTTTTCTTACCAGTATTGCCAAGTTGATCATGTGAGGTTAAAACGATTAAAATTTTCATGTTATTTCTCCGATAATTTTCATGATTGAGGAGCATTGTTACAGGGTCAGAGCATGCCAGATACGCGCATTTAGCTTAGATGCTCATCTCGAGAATTTGGCGACTGATCTCTAATGAAACATTTTTATGTTCGCCTAGCTGTGTAAGATTATGTGATTTAAGTTGCGTAATGATGATCTCAATATCTGTCTCCCCCAGCCCATAATCACTAAGACGAGTCGGCAATCCAAGTTCCTCAAAGAAGGCTCGAGTACGAGCAATAGCAGTATCAATACGTTGTTCTTCATCACCTTCGACAATCTGCCAGACACGAGCTGCATACTGTAGTAATTTTTCTCGCTTCTCTTGACGACGCACTTGTAGATTGGCCGGCAACACAATCGCCAAGGTACGAGCATGATCAATACCATGTAAAGCCGTGAGCTCATGTCCAATCAAATGGGTTGACCAATCTTGTGGTACACCAGCTCCAATTAGCCCATTCAGTGCCATGCTAGCAGCCCACATCAAATTCGCACGCGTGTCATAATCTGCTGAATCTTCCAAGATTTTCGGCCCAATCTCAATCAAAGTTTGCAATAGACCTTCGGCAAAACGATCTTGTACTTGTGCATTCACAGGGTAAGTTAAGTACTGTTCCATGACATGAATAAATGCATCGACCACGCCATTAGCTAACTGGCGTGTCGGCAAGCTAAAAGTTTTATTCGGATCGAGTACGGAAAATTGCGGAAAAACATAGGGACTGCTAAATGACAACTTGGCTTGGGTCGATTTTCTGGTGACTACCCCACCGCTATTCATTTCTGAACCAGTTGCCGGAAGGGTGAGTACACTTGCAAAAGGCAAAGCTTGAGTAATTTTAGTACCATGGGTTTCTAAAATCTCCCATGTATCCCCTGTATAATTGACTGCTGCTGCAATAAATTTAGTACCATCAATTACCGATCCACCACCGACAGCCATCAAGAAATCTATCTTTTGTTCTCGAATCAGCTCTACGGCTTTCATGAGGGTTTCATAACTCGGATTCGGCTCAATTCCGCCAAATTCATGAATTTCTCTTGCACCTAATGCTTCACGCACCTCAGCTAAAGTACCATTCTTACGTGCACTTTCACCACCAAACAACATTAATACTTTTGCTTCTGTAGGCACATAGTCATTGATTTTAGCTATTGTATCGCCACCAAAAATAATGCGGGTCGGATTATAAAAGTTAAAATTCAGCATATTTTTATCCTAGGATGATCAACTAATTGATTTGAAAAACCACCGTTATTCATCAAATAAACTTTAAAAAATTGGACAACACTGCGGCTTTTGCCTATACCATGTGGTGACTATACATAAAAATAGACCAGTCGTCTATTTTTATAAAAATTATTTCAGCTTGCAACTTTAGTGATGGTTAAAAAATCCAGGCTTGTTCTATACCGCTTTTATTATTGATACCCCAATCTCAACTTTTTAAGTGATTGAAATAAAAAGGACATAACCCTATTTTAGTTTCCACCAAGAAATTAAAGCAAAGTTATGTCCATTGAAGAATTTATCATTTTTGTCTATGTAATCATAGAAGAACTTTATCCCATTGTTGTTACTCAGCCCCTGAGAACTCGTGGTTTTCCGCCTGCTGTTACTGATGCAGAAATCATCACTATGCAAATAGTAGGTGAATTTCTTGGTTTAGATACAGACAAAAATATTTGGATGTATTTCAAAAACAATTGGTTAGAATGGTTTCCAAAATTAGGATCTTATCCCAATTTCTGTAAACATTGTGCAAACCTGTGGCATGTCAGTCAATCCATTATGGCACAGCTCATTCAGCGTTATGGTTCAGATAACATTCACTTTATTGATGGCTTCCCACTCCCTGTCTGTAGTTATACCAGAGCTAGAAAGCATAAAAACTTTAAAGAATACGCAGGTTTTAGTTATTGTGCTGCAAAACAAGAAAAATATTATGGTTTCAAAGCTCATATCGTCATTAATCTTTCAGGCATGATTTCGGGTTATACCTTTGCACCTGCTCATTGTGATGAGCGAGATGTTGCACCTGAAATTACGAATGATATTTACGGTTTACTGGGAGCAGATAAGGGCTATTTAAGACCAGAATTGAAACGATATTATGAATATCAGGGTATTGATTTACAAACACCCTTTAGAAAAAACATGATAGATTTCAGACCTAAAGAGACACTGCAAATACTGATGAAAGCCAGAAGAAAGATTGAAACAGTGATTGGTCAATTAACAGATCGCTTTCACATTCAGAAAGTGAGGGCAAAAGATCTATGGCATTTAACCCACCGCATAACTCGTAAAATTCTGTCGCATACAATTTGTGTGGTGCTAAATAAAAAGCTTGGTCATTCACCAATTCAATTCGAAAATCTTATTTTAAGTTGAGATTGGCGTTTATTGATGTATTTTCACGAGCGATTGTTGGATGAAAGGTATCAACACGTATGACTACTGACATGGTCATGAACGCATTGGCTAAAACAGTGGTGATTGAATATTTAAAGCAGATTGGCACGGTTTAGCAGATGTACAAATGCGACAGTGAATTAAATATATTGGTTCAATATAAAGCATGTACATGGGTGCATTCGTTTATTTACCCTGTTTTGATATTGATCCATGTAAATGATGAAATTAAGCCATTAAATAAAGTAGCCCAACTTGAATAAAAAGCCTCCGACAAACCTCAAAGGGTTGAAGTGCTGTCTTTCATTCGAAATTTCAGGCAGCACTTTCATACATTTAGGCGTCAGTATGAGCTGGTAGTTTACTAGCCAAAACATCTACTTTTTCAATTGATGGTGGCTCTGAAAATAGCTCATCGGCCTGAGCCATCAAAGCAGCTGCAACCTTGCCAGATAAATGTGCTTGGCGACCCGCCTCATCAGGAAATGCATCAAAAATACCAAATGTTGTAGGCCCAAGACGTAGGCCAAACCACGCAACTGTCGCAGGTTCTTCCATTACAATAGGTAAACCGGCTTTAAGGAAAGCTTCCACTTCGTCTTCTTTACCCGGTTTAGCTTCAAGGCGGACATATAAAGCTGTTTTAAGCATGACTAAAACTCCACAATTGATTAGAATTCAAACGATTCTGACATTGCTAATGGATGCATGTCAGAAAGTTTTGTTGTATAAAAGTTAAAAAAAATTCCCATAGCTGAGCCAAAATCTGATTTTTTTATTTCGGCATAATGCTATGAATTTATTCAAGTTAATATCATTAACATTTGAATCAAAAAATTAAGATATGAGATGATTAAATTCAATCTTAGTTATATAAGGATCAATTGATTCGTCCTTAGATTTATAAGCTGACCTCTTCATCTGGAAATTATATTGCTCAAGAGACATTCAAGAACAACATGTACATCCTCATATCTATGAAAGTTATTTAGCTAGGAATTTGCTGTGAAACTCTAGATGTTTCTCTATAAAGCTCGCAATGAAGTAATAGCTATGGAGAGGTGGATCAGGAAATTTGAACAACACTTATAAGTGATATTTTGCTTCCCAAATGATGTTATAAACATCAATATATGGAGTATTTTATGGCACGTAGACCAAGAAGAAATCATTCAAATGATTTTAAAGCTAAGGTAGCACTTGCTGCGATTAAAGCAGAAAAAACACTTGCTGAATTGAGTGCTGAATTTGATGTTCATCAAAACCAAATTATCGACTGGAAAAATCAACTGATTTCAGCTTCCTCGCAAGCTTTCGATCAATCAAAAGCTCCAAAAGAACCACCCATCGATCTAAAAAAACTACATGCAAAAATCGGTGAGCAGGCATTAGAAATTGATTTTTTAGAAGGTGTGTTGAAGAAACTGGGCCGCTTCAACCACAAAAGTTAATCGATGACTCACTTCAGATTTCAGTATCTAAGCAAGCTCAGCTGCTGAAAGTCTCCCGTGGTTGTTATTACTATCGCCCAAAACCTGTGAGTGCATCAGATCTGAAGCTGATGCGGTGTATGGATGAGTTACATATGCAATACCCTTTTGCAGGTAGCCGTATGATGCGTGATTTGTTGAATCGTCAAGGACATCATATAGGACGACGTCATACACGTACTTTAATGAAGAAAATGGGCATTAATGCGTTATATTGCAAACCAAATTTAAGCCAGGCTAATCAAGCTCACCGCAAATATCCATATCTGCTCAAAGGATTGGCTATTCAGCGCAGTAATCAAGTGTGGTCTACGGATATAACGTATATCCCTATGGCAAAAGGCTTTGTTTATTTATGTGCTGTGATTGATTGGCATAGCCGCAAGGTACTTGCGCATAGAGTATCGATTAGTATGGAGGTTACATTTTGCATAGAAACATTAAATGAAGCTATTGAAAAATATGGTCGACCTGAAATATTTAATACAGACCAAGGCAGTCAGTTTACCAGTGATGCATTTATTGATGTATTGAAATCAAATGGCATTCAAATCAGTATGGATGGTAAAGGTCGATGGGTTGATAATGTGATGGTTGAACGATTATGGCGGAGCGTTAAATATGAAGAGGTGTATCTCAAAGCCTACAGCAATGTTTTGGATGCGAAGAAGCAATTAAACGCATATTTTGAATTTTATAATTTGAAACGACCTCATTCGAGTCTGGACAAAATGACTCCAGATGAGTTTTACTATGACCAGCTACCACAACAAAATAAGGTAGCTTAACTAGAGCAGAGTATCACTTATAAATAAGCTTTTAGTTGTTCAAACATGTGGGACCACCTCTATGGTCATACCCTTCTCTTAGGTTAAGTGTAAGAGGATATTCTTGTTCCAAACAAATATCACTAAGAAGCTTAGGCCTTAACTGTTCTTCAAGAAAATCATCAGCTGTTCCCTGATCGACTAAAATAGGTAAATGAACTTCAGCGTTTTTGATTAATTCAATCGCATCATAGCTTTTCCATAAAGTTTCGGTTTCACCTAGGTAGTGTGTGAAAGCCTTTTTCCCCCAAGGTACTTGGCTAGGTGCAACAATTGGTGCAAAAGCAGAAATACTTTTATACAGCTCAGGGTTTTTTAAACCAATTACTAATGCACCATGACCACCCATGCTATGCCCCATAATGCTTTGGACTTGATTGGTCGGAAAATTCAGGTCTATCAGATTTCTGAGCTCTTCCACAATATAATCATACATTTTGAAATGCTGTGACCAGGGGGCTTTTGTTGCATTTACATAGAATCCTGCGCCTTGGCCTAAATCATAATCTGCATGATCTGGTACATCCTCTCCACGTGGGCTGGTATCTGGTGCAACAATAATGACTTTATGTTCAGCCGCATACTTTTGTGCGCCGGCTTTAGTAATAAAGTTCTGTTCGTTGCAAGTCAGTCCTGATAACCAATATAAAACTGGCAACCGCTCATCTTTGTCATGAGGTGGCAGATATATTGAGAATTTCATTGAACAGTTTAATGCTATTGACTGATGGCGATACACTTCTTGCGATCCACCAAAAGAAGCATGTTTCTCAATTATTTCCATAATCAATTACCTATGTTGAGCAAGACTTCATGAGAAATCGAGTAAACAAAGAGTCCGACATTCTTCACAGAGAATAGTGATAAAGATTTAAAATGTAGGCAGGTTTATTGAAGCTATACACGATGCCTGCACAGATAGATCTGTTTTACAGATGATGTGCCGTTTTAGAGGATTCCATGCATGTCATTCATGATGCACATGCATGGAAAAGTATAAGGCCTGACGGAATTACTCGTAATGAATTACAGTACGAATTGACTTACCTTCATGCATTAGATCAAAGGCTTCATTGATCTGATCCAAGCCCATGGTGTGTGTCACAAATGGTTCTAATTGAATTTTACCTTTCATGGCATCTTCAACCATTCCTGGAAGTTGCGTGCGACCTTTTACGCCACCAAAAGCAGAACCTAACCATTTACGACCAGTAACTAGTTGGAATGGACGGGTAGAGATTTCTTGACCTGCGCCAGCTACACCAATAATTACGGATTGTCCCCAGCCACGGTGTGCACTTTCAAGGGCTGCACGCATTACATTCACGTTGCCAATACATTCAAATGAATGATCTACACCCCAGCCAGTCATTTCGACAATTACTTGCTGGATCGGTTTATCGTAGTCTTTAGGGTTCAAGAAGTCCGTTGCACCAAACTCTTTTGCCAGCGCAAATTTATCTGGATTCATGTCAACCACAATAATACGTCCTGCTTTAGCTTGACGTGCGGCTTGTACGACTGCTAGACCAATACCACCTAAACCAAAGACCGCAACACTATCACCTTCTTGTACTTTAGCGGTGTTGTGTACTGCACCGATACCCGTTGTGACACCACAACCTAGTAAGCAGACATGTTCGTGATTGGCTTCAGGATTGATTTTAGCCAATGATACTTCTGCCACTACCGTGTATTCACTGAACGTTGAGCAGCCCATATAGTGGTAAATCGGTTGACCATTATAGGAAAAACGAGTGGTGCCATCTGGCATTACGCCTCTACCTTGAGTTTCGCGAACGGAAATACACAAGTTCGATTTTCCAGATTTACAGAATACGCACTCGCCACATTCAGCGGTGTAAAGTGGAATTACATGATCACCTGGTTTGACGCTAGTCACGCCTTCACCAACCTCAACTACGACACCAGCACCTTCATGCCCGAGAATAGCCGGAAAAACACCTTCAGGATCATCGCCAGATAAAGTAAATGCGTCTGTATGACACACACCGGTATGGGAGATCTTGATTAATACTTCACCTTTCTTCGGTGGTGCAACATCAACCTCAACAATTTGAAGAGGTTGACCAGGACCAAACGCAACGGCAGCACGTGACTTCATGGAATAATTCCTTATACAGATCTATTTTAAATATGATTTTAGAATCTTGGCGATTTCAGCCAATTCTTCTTTTCGTTGTTGTTCTGTGGTTTCACCTGATACTAAAGTGTCTTTTAAATGAACCTCTAACATCTCATTCATTAAACCATTAATAGCACCACGCACAGAGCATATTTGTTGCAGAATTGCACCACATTCCACATTGTCTTCTAACGCTTTTTCAATCGCTTGCGTCTGACCTTTGATCTTTCTGACGCGTAGAAGAATCTTTTTTTTGTCTTCAACCTGATTAGGCATCAGACCTCCTTATTTGCTAGCATTTATACTATAGTACCCCATAGTATAAAAAAAGCAATAATTTTTATAAATCGAAAAATCAAAAAGGTCTTTAGCGAAAATTTTCTATCCCTGTTTTTAGTTTTTTTAAATTAACGTCGTAGAGCTTATGCGAAGGTCACAAAAAAATGGGACTTTTAGCTGCCATTTTTTATTTTGGCTCATGTTCTTTGTAATGCTGTGACCTTTTAGAATTATGTTTCAAATTTTAGCCACTTTGTAGATATTTTGAACGTTTCAAGCCTTGAAAATACTACCGACAGTTTAGATTAAACTGCCTTTACAGACTGTACTAGAATATTTTTAGTGAGCGGATGATATTTATTATTCATTATTTAGGAATTATTAAATCCTATAAATATCATTTATTGGATTAATTTACTTTGGTACTGTGCATATCATCCCCCAGTTAAGAATAAGGAACAACTATGAATAAGATGATGAATGCTCTTATCCTAGAAAATTTTGGTGCTCATGAATTTACACGTGTAGAACTCCCTATACCTCAACCAGAGGCTGGGCAAGTTCTAGTACGTATTCATGCCAGTGGTGTAAACCCTATTGATTATAAAATTCGTCTTGGTGAAGCACCATATGCTATGCCAGAGCTTCCTGCCGTGTTGGGAACAGATATGGCTGGGGTTGTAACTGCTATTGGTGAAGGTGTCACTCACTTCAACGTCGGAGATGAAGTTTACGGTCTGATTGGTGGCGTTTGTAATCTTCAAGGATCTTTAGCAGAATATGTTGTAGCAGATGCTGATCTGATCGCATTAAAGCCACGGAATATCTCTATGCGCGAGGCAGCAGTACTACCATTGACGTTCCTCACCGCTTGGGAAGGTTTAGTGGATAATGCGAAGGTCCAACCAGGGCAAACTGTACTGGTTCAAGGTGGTGCTGGTGGCGTTGGTTATATGGTGGTTCAGCTTGCAAAAGCACTTGATGCAAATGTTTGGGCGACTGGTCGTACAGCTGATCAATCACTGATTTCAGAACTCGGTGCAACACCTCTCGATTACACAACAGCATCTTCCGATGACATTATTGCTGCAAGCCCTGAGGGTCAAGGTTTTAACATTGTTTACGACACTGTGGGTGGTCCAGTACTCGAAGCTTCACTTTCCATGACAACTCACTATGGCCACATTACCAGCTGTGCTGCATTTGGTAATCATAATTTAGCGAGTTCATCTCTACGGTGTGCCACAGTGTCTGGCGTATTCGTCCTAATGCCGATGTTAACAGGCAATCGCCGTTCTCATCATGGTGATATCCTTAAGATCGCGACTCGTCTCGTTGAGGAAGGTAAACTGCGTCCTATTGTTGATCCTCGTCATTTTACTCTAGACCAAGCGATTGAGGCTCATGATGCTGTTCAAGATCGCTCTGCCAATATTAAGGTAGTGATTGATGTCATTTAACGCACTTCAGGCCAAGACTTGGCGCTTCAATAGTATTGGAGATACAGATGTTCTGACATTAGAAACACTTCCTGTTGCTTTACCAGCAGCAGGAGAAGTTCTAATCCAGATGAAAACGATCGGACTCAACCGGGCTGATGTAATGTTTCGGCGTGGTACTTATATTCAAAAGGCAGTATTCCCTTCTCGTCTGGGATATGAGGGAGCAGGCATAGTTCTGGCAATAGGTGAAGGTGTACGCCAATTTTCTCCAGGAGATGCAGTATCGATTCTTCCGACTGACAATCTAGCCAAATATGGGACATATACGGACAAGCTTCTGATTCCAGAAACTTTTTTAGTTCACAAACCCGATAGTTTAAGCTGGGAAGAAGCTTCTTCAATCTGGATGCAGTATTTGACGGCTTGGGGTGGTGTAATCCATGCTGGTGGAGTTTCGAAAGGCAAAACGATCTTGATCACAGCAGCTTCAAGTAGCGTAGGACTAGCTGCGATACAGATCGCTGAAGCAGCGGGTGCTAAGGTCATTGCAAGTACACAGACGATAGAGAAAAAGCAACGTTTACTGGATCTCGGTGTTAAAAATGTTATAGCCAGTGAAGATGAACCAGATTTGTATGAGGCGCTTGTTTCACGTTTGGGTGGAGAATATCTTGATGTCGCCTTCGATGCTGTAGGAGGGCCACATATTGAACAGATTGCAAAAGCGATGTCTGTGGGAGGAACGATGGTTATGCATGGTGCACTTAGCCCGGAGATCACACCATTCCCCCTAAAAATTGCATTACGCAAGAGCTTAACTATGCGAGGTTTTTTGTTCCTTGAGGTTCTGCATGACCCTGTTCTAAGGGAGCAAGCCAGACGATTTATTCTTAGCAGTATAGGTGCAGGATATCTTCGTCCAGTGATCGACTGTTGCTTTAACTTTGAGGACATGCATGACGCTCAGCGCTATCTTGAATCAAATCAGCAAATAGGAAAAATTGTAGTTACTCTAAATACATGATGGTCTTATCTGATTTCTACTTTCTAGAAAAAAGGTTAGTTCCTTCTGATTCAGGTTTCTATATGGCCCAGCACTTCCACTAAGTAATCAAACAATGCTCGGATTCGCAAAGGTGTCGGGCCCCGCTGTGGACGATATAAATACAGGCGCCAAACAGGAGAGGTTTCCTCATGAAGTATCTGAATGAGCTTACCACTCCTAAGCCACGGCAAAACTAGAAATCCAGGCATGTGTCCGAATCCAACTCCAGCGAGAATCGCTTGAAATTCAGCTTCTAGATCATCTGTAATAAAACGGGGCTTTGATGGCGTAAAGCTTCGACTTTCGGTGAATGTCCATGGCCAGTAACGTCCTGTTTTATGATCGACTAATGCTGTTAGAGGGTATTTATCTAGGTCAATAATTTTTTTGGGCATTCCAACCTTATCAATTAACTCTGGCGTACCCACAGAATAAAAGTTCACTTTCGCCAATTCCCTTGCCACATATCGATTGTCCGGCAAAAATCCAAATCTGATCCCGATATCTATCCGCTCATCGATCACATCCGAGTGTGAATCTGTTAGCACACAATCCACGACAATATCTGGATAACGTGTGGCAAATTCTGCTAGTGCAGGTACTACCAATTTGCGCCCTAACACAGACGACACAGTAAGACGCACAGTCCCACGCATTTCATCTCGTTTTTCCTTGGTGTCTTTTACAAACAAAGCATCGATCGATCCCACCGCAAAACGTGCTTGCTTTGCCAGACGCTCACCATCAGCGGTAATTTTAATTTGTCGAGTACTCCTGTAAAACAGAATCTCTCCGCGCTGCTCTTCTAGCTCTTTTATTGCCCGTGTCACTGCCTGTGGGGAAATACCCAGATGAGTTGCTGCCTCTTTAAAATTTCGAGACTCTGCTGCGACACAAAAGATACGCATCATTTCCAATTTGTTCTGCATGTCCAATCCTGTGGTCTGGTAATTATTCCGTAAATAGGAATTCTGAAAGATAATATTATTCATTTATTATACCTAACAAGGCTGTAATACTTAATCCATCAAATATGATTGACAGATAGGTTGAAGGGCACTTGTATGAATAATATAGAAAATAAAGTTATTGTTATCACAGGTGCAAGTAGTGGTTTAGGTGAAGCTACTGCTCGCTTACTTGCTAAAAAAGGTGCAAAGGTTGTACTTGGTGCTAGACGTACTGAAAAATTAGAGGCTATTGTTCACGACATTCGTACTGAAGGTGGTCAAGCTGAATTTATTGGTATGGATATAACCAAACCACATGAAGTACAAGCACTTATTGAAAAGGCATTAAGCGCATTTGGTCAAATCGATGTATTGGTAAACAATGCTGGATTAATGTCTATTGCACCATTAAGTGAGCTAAAAGTTGATGAATGGGATCGTATGATCGACATTAATATTAAAGGTGTTCTTTATGGTATAGCAGCTACTCTACCTGTTTTCCAAAAACAAAACTTTGGACACTTTATTAATCTCGCATCTGTTGCAGGGATAAAAGTATTTAGTCCAGGAGGTACTGTTTATAGCGGTACTAAGTTTGCTGTAAGAGCCATCTCTGAAGGACTTCGTCATGAAGTTGGGGGAACAATTAGAACGACTACTATTGAGCCTGGTGCAGTTGAGTCAGAACTAAAATTTGGTTCTTCTCATAAAGAAAGTTCAGAGTTTGTTACTGATTTCTACAAACAAGCTATACCAGCTGACTCAGTCGCTCGAGCAATTGCTTATGCAATTGAACAGCCTGCGGATGTAGATATTAATGAAATTGTTTTACGCCCAACGAGCCAAGAGTTTTAATAATTGAATAACAAAAAATGGGAGCACCTTGCTCCCATTTTTACTATATTTTTAAAGTTAAGGACAAATCTATGAAAGCCGTATCGTATGTTATAAATAACCATGATGATTTTAAAAATTCATTGGTAGATATTGAAAAAGCTAAGCCTACGCTTAAGGAGCGTGATGTACTGGTAAAAGTTCAGGCAATTTCTGTGAACCCAGTTGATACCAAAGTGAGAAAAAATTCGTCTGAAGCAAATAATCGTATTTTAGGTTGGGATGCCGTTGGGGAAATTATCGAAGTTGGCTCAAAAGTTACCTCATTTAAAGTAGGAGATTCTGTTTGGTATGCTGGCGATTTAACCCGAGATGGTAGTAATGCTGAGTTTCAAGCAGTCGATGAACGAATTATCAGTCTTAAACCCATTACAGTATCTAATGCAGAAGCAGCAGCATTGCCATTAACTGCAATAACGGCATGGGAAATGCTGTTTGATCGGTTTCAAATTTCAGAAACAGAAATTGGCAGTATTCTAATTATTGGTGGTGCAGGCGGTGTAGGATCTATCGCTATCCAACTCCTAAAAGCAAAAACAAATCTGACCGTTATAGCAACAGCTTCACGTGAAGAAACGAAATCTTGGGTTGAATCACTGGGTGCCGACCATGTCATTGATCATAGCAAAGATTTGAATGCACAAATCGATACACTAGGCATTGAAAAACCAAAATACGTATTCTCTACAAATCATACAGAAACATATATCAAGCAAATAGTTTCTCTGATTGCACCACAAGGCAAGCTTGGATTGATCGATGATCCACAAACATTTGATATTATGCCGTTTAAGACTAAATCTATTTCTATCCATTGGGAGCTGATGTTCACCCGTTCAATGTATGAAACCGATGATATTGAAAAGCAAGGTGATCTATTGCAACAGGTTGCTCAATTAGTTGACCAGCAAAAAATTAGAAGTACCCTCAACCAAAATCTAGGCAAAATTAACGCTGCAAACTTGGAGAAGGCGCATAAGTTACTTGAATCAGGTAAGTCAAAAGGCAAAATTGTACTAGAAAACTTCTAAAACAAATTAAAGGTGAAATAATGACTATTTCAGTAATTGCGAACTTTAAGGCAAAGTCAGATCAAAAAGAGACGTTAGAAGCGCTTTTAAAAAGTGTAATAGAGCCTACGCTTCACGAAGAAGGATGCTTGAAATATGAGCTTTATATTAGCGAAAATGACTCGAGTAGATATTTCTTCTTAGAAGAATGGCGTAGCAGGGAGGATTTAGATATCCATATAGCGTCTGATTATATTCAAAGTTTATTTGGTAATATCCAATCGCTCATTGAATCCAGTGATATTGTAGAAATCAAAAAAATATAGCTGTATTCGAACGTTATGATGAAGTATTCTTCAAATTAACATAGGGACTTGGAAAGCTAACAAAAAATGGGAGCTATAAGCTCCTATTTTTTCTGATTTTTTAATAGTAACCTAGGATTCAACAAATTATGCCCCTAAGGGGAGCCACCCATACCCTGCATTTTGACAATAATGTCATCGTTTAGAGGCAGCAAATTTACGAGCATCAGTCGGTACGACTGGTGATTCATATGATATTGCTTTGGCTGAGACTGTGAATGACTTATACAAAACAGAGGTGATTGAATATTTAAAAGCAGATTGGCAAGGTTTAGCAGATGTACAACTTGCGACACTAAACTGGGTAGATTGGTTCAATAAGGAACGTTTACATAGTGCGTTAGATTATGTGTCACCTTTTGAGTTTGTGGCCTAACTTAAATAAAAAGTCTCCGACAAACCCGGTACGGTTTAATCACATGAATAGTGCTATTTTGTAGTACCAGTATTTCAATATGATGAATCAAGGTGATATTAAAAGGCTCTCCCTTTGTATATAGAAATCAGTCCTTAAAGCTGCTTAATCAACCGTCTAACTTTCGAGGATCATATCAGGTTCGGCGGACACTTACCTGTCTACACATAGAAATTGCACCAATACCAAGTCCATCAGCGACATCTGCAAACTGTTTTTATATCAGGCATTAATTGGCTACAACCTACAGACAATTGGCGTATAAAACGATGTAGGGTTTTAATTTGAGTAAAGACTGGAATCTGGGTGGGTTGACCAGATAAATATTTTCCGTAGCCTTACCCAACGTAATCTGTACATCCAATCTTTTTAATGCCTC
The DNA here is from genome assembly GCF_002934695.1 of Acinetobacter sp. ACNIH1. Taxonomy (NCBI): domain Bacteria; kingdom Pseudomonadati; phylum Pseudomonadota; class Gammaproteobacteria; order Moraxellales; family Moraxellaceae; genus Acinetobacter; species Acinetobacter sp. ACNIH1. The sequence continues at coordinate 252,958 of NZ_CP026426.1, forward strand.
GAAGATCACTGCATCAGCGCCTTCTAGAAAGGCTGGTATTATTTTTCCGGTCATTTGGTTTTTTCTTACTTTGGTATAAATACCATAATCCACTTTAATTAGCTCACCTTCTTGAACTAAGTTTCGCAGAGTTCTTTCAATTTAGTCATAATTTGCAATGTCATTAAAATCATTTCGCATAAATAAGTCAGTAAAACTGCTTAACTGGCCGGCATTGTGGCCGGTGTCGGGTTTTCATCATCCAATTTAGGAAGCGAGCAAATTGCGTAAAACATAGTGCAAGATCCCACCTGCCTTAAAGTATTCCACCTCATTCAAGGTATCAATACGACACAACACCTGAAAATGGCTATATGTACCATCGGTATGTTGCACTTCTACATCCAGCATTTGATGCGGATGAATATCATCCGACAATCCTAGAATTGATAGGGTTTCATGCCCGGTCAGGTTCAAGATCTGCCGGTTCTGACCCTCCACAAACTGTAAAGGTAACACCTCCATGCCGACCAGATTAGAACGGTGAATCCGCTCAAAACTTTCAGCAATCACTGCTTTCACCCCCAATAGGTTGGTGCCTTTGGCCGCCCAGTCACGTGAAGAACCGGTGCCATATTCTTTCCCGGCAATAATCACGAGTGGGGTTTGTTCTGCCTGATAGCGCATTGCCGCATCATAAATCGAGAGTTTTTCTGCACTTGGAATATGCAGAGTATTGCCACCTTCCTCCCCACCCAGCATTTCGTTTTTGATGCGGATATTGGCAAAGGTGCCTCGCATCATCACCTCATGGTTGCCACGGCGGGATCCATAAGAGTTAAAGTCTTTTGCATCAACCCCCTGTTGCTGCAAATATCGTCCGGCAGGACTATCTTTTTTGATGTTGCCTGCAGGGGAAATATGGTCCGTCGTGACTGAATCTCCCAATACAGCCAAAATCCGTGCCTGTTTGATCTGCTGAATTGGTCGCACCGGCTGATCAATTTCTGCAAAAAAGGGTGGATGTCGGATATAGGTCGATTGTTCATCCCAAGTATAGGTTTGACTTTGAGGAATCTGGATCGCTTTCCACTTGGCATCACCTTCAAACACTTCCGCATATTCTTTATGGAACATCTCAGTATTCAAGTTCTGCAGTGCGGCATCAATTTCCATCTGTGTCGGCCAAATATCTTTTAAATAAACTGCTTGCCCATCAAAGCCTTCACCTATCGGCTCAGCAGTGAGATCAGTTCGAATATTCCCGACCAAACCATAGGCAACAACCAAGGGGGGAGATGCTAACCAATTGGTTTTCACCAAAGGATGCACTCGTCCTTCAAAGTTACGGTTTCCGGAAAGCACTGAGGCTACATTCAAATCGAAACATTGCACAGCTTCTTCAATCGCTTCAGGTAAAGGTCCCGAATTACCAATACAGGTGGTACAACCATAACCTACCAGGTTATAACCCAGTTGATTCAAATAAGGCGTCAACCCTGCTGCATTGAGATAATCGGTAACCACTTTGGAACCTGGAGCCAGTGAACTTTTCACCCAGGGTTTCCGCTGCAAACCTTTTTCGATTGCCTTTTTGGCCAATAGCCCTGCTGCCAACATGACACTGGGATTCGAAGTGTTAGTACAGGAGGTAATCGCTGAAATCACCACGTCACCATGCTGCAACGGATATTTTTTACCCTCAATCATACAAAAAACATTTTCATGGGGCAGGTTGGCCTGTCTCGCTTCAACAGCCGTACCTCCCCCTCCTTCATTTTCCAGACGCTCTTTTTCTTCTTTGACCGGTTTCAAGGTCAGATCCATGAAGGCATCAAAGGTTCTCGGCACTTGTGACAATAGTACACGATCCTGTGGGCGTTTCGGACCCGCTAGACTGGCTTCTACCGTCGACATATCTAAAGCCAGCGTATCTGTAAAGACGGGTTCATCCCCCGGATTGCGCCATAATCCTTGCAACTTGCTATAAGCCTCTACCAAGGCAATTCTTTCCGGCTGACGTCCTGTTAAACGTAAATAGGAAAGCGTCACCTCATCAACCGGGAAAAAGCCACAGGTAGCGCCATACTCCGGTGCCATATTGGCAATCGTGGCACGGTCCGCCAAGGGTAAATCGGCCAGGCCATCACCATAAAATTCGACAAATTTTCCAACTACGCCTTTTTGGCGCAGCATCTGGGTAATGGTCAGCACCAGATCAGTTGCTGTAATCCCTTCTTTGAGTTTACCGGTAAGCTTAAAGCCGATCACTTCCGGAATCAGCATGGAGATCGGTTGGCCTAGCATGGCCGCTTCCGCCTCAATACCACCTACCCCCCAGCCTAACACGCCTAAGCCATTGATCATGGTGGTATGTGAATCGGTACCGACCAAGGTATCAGGAAAGGCAAAGCGCTGCCCATCGACCTCATTGCTCCAGACCACTTGTGCCAGATATTCCAGATTGACTTGGTGGCAAATCCCGGTTCCTGGCGGCACCACGCGAAACTGATTGAGTGCCGCCTGCCCCCAGCGCAGAAACTGGTAGCGTTCGCCGTTGCGTTGCATCTCAATGGTAACATTCTGCTCAAAAGCTTGCGGGCTGGCAAAGTAATCGACCATCACCGAGTGATCGATGACTAAATCCACCGGTGACAACGGATTAATTTTTTCCGGATCACCGCCGGCTTTGGCCACTGCTGCACGCATTGCAGCAAGATCAACCACTGCAGGAACACCGGTAAAATCCTGCATCAGCACCCGTGCCGGACGATACTGGATTTCCTGTTCTGAAGTTCGGTCGTTAAGCCATCCTGCCAAGGCATGAATATGCTCGGTCTTCACCGTGAGCTGATCTTCAAAACGTAATAAATTTTCCAGCAAGCCCTTTAAAGATTTGGGCAGCCGGGACAGGTCGCCCAACTGCACTTGCAATTTGGATAGGTTGAAAATCTGATAGTGTTCTGAACCGACGGTTAATGTTTCTAAGGTATTAAAACTATTGATATCAGTATACTTGGCCATCTAGCTTCCCTCCTGCTTGAGCTGTTATTTTTATGATCACAGTCAACCACTTCTTTACTTACTGTATGCTAACTGAGCGGTGGGTTTGTTATTATTTATTATCGGATTGCGCTAGCCAGTTAAATGCAAGGCTGCCAGGGCATTTTTCCAGAGAGTTGCCGACATTTCAAATCTGGCATCAACAACGTTTCTGCCCATCCTAAGGACATAAGCTAAATTGACCAGCGTATTACTTTGTTCTGTGTCTATAAACGTCGAAGTCTCTCTAATTCTTCGATTAAATCCAACATCATGGCTACAGCAGTAAAACTTGCATCAAAATCACGCTGTAAACGATACGCTTTTTGTGCACGTGCCACATCATCCACTAAAAAATATAAATCTGATGCATTTACGCGATTCGGCAAAATATCGTATTCAATCAGTTGCAGAATCCATTCAGGACTTTGACCACAAACTTGAGCAAAACTATTTAAATCATAACGTTGTTGCTCATCTACAACTTCTGCCTGTTGGATATCTTCTAAGACCACCTCATAATATTTAACTGTCGTCATAATTTTACTCCTTATGATGATCTCGGCTTAAATTTGGAGAATGCTGCTGCAAATGCTTCATAAGCCTGTTGTTCTTGTTCAGTTTGTGCAGGTGGTTGCACAATATCGAGGATGAGGAATAAATGCCCTGCATCTTTAGCAGGAATCCCCTGATTTTTTAAACGTAATTGTTGACCTGTTTTGGCATTTTTTGGAATTTGAATATTGAGTTGTTTACCATTGGGTAAGCTTGCCGTAATCGATTGTCCAAGTGCTGCTTCCCATGGACTAATCTTCAGATGATGATAGACATCCGCGTTTTCAGCATAAGTTGAATCTGTAGCTTTGTATTGGATTTCAATATACAGATCACCATTTTCCCCCCCATGAATACCCGGTTGCCCCTGTCCGGTTAAACGAATTTTTTGCCCTGCTTTCATGCCTTTTGGAATTTTAATTTTTAAGACTTTACGCTGTACTTCTGCTTGCCCGTACGCATTGATAGTTGGAATCTGTAAAGTGACATTTTGAGTTGCACCATGGAATGCAACATCCAAATCTACTTCTAGAGTCGCGTGTTGATCATCACCTCTATAGGATGCTCGACCCTGATAACGCTGTTCATTGAAACCACCAAAACCGCCACCAAAGCGACCAAACAAGTCTTCAAACCCTGTAAAATCCTGTCCGCCCATATTTGAATAATATTTATGAGCATCCCTACCCTGGCTATTCTGTGGATGGTCTAATTCAAAATCATATTCTGCTTTTTTTTCATCATTACTTAACACATCGTAAGCAATGTTTAACTGTTGCATATGCTCTTCTGCATCAGCTTCTTTACTGACATCGGGATGATATTTTCTGGCAAGTTTACGATAAGCTTTTTTAATTTGCTCAACAGTTGCATCTCGAGGTACACCTAATATTTCATAATAATTCTTGGTCATCTCTGCCCTATTGGTGGTTTATGTTTTATTCATTATTCAATTTTTTTATAGCTAAAAAAACCTTTTAAAGATTTTTCTTGTTATAAATTATTTCTTTTACATAAGAAATAATTCTTTAAAATCATAGGATAATCTATATTTTTCTGACGACAGCCGCTAAATAATCTTGTCTTTTTTGAATTAGCCTGTTCGAAATCATGATTAGGAT
>NZ_CP026425.1:0-39361 GCF_002934695.1 Acinetobacter sp. ACNIH1
GCAGGCTTAGACTGCTATGCTCCAGACTGGCAGAAAGGTTTAAATGTTGGTGATGCAATTCCCGATCATCTAATCAATAATTTGCCTTGTCCTACTGGTGAACTGGTCACGCTCGGTTCTTGGATGCTGACAAAGAATATTTATAGATTTGAAAATGAGGTAGCAACTGAACTAACAAAAAGTAAATTTGAGGGCAATTTGCCAAACTTTTTGATCAATGTTCCTGAGCTGTGCATTTACGTTCAAACTGATAATTTTGATTTGCACTTTCAGCAATCTAAAATTTATGGAGTGATATTTACCTTAACTGAACTTTGCTATCAAAAAGTTTTAGTATCTACGATTTTTCTTGATACTGGTTTAACTCGAACAATCGTCTTATTAGTCAATGAAGAAAAAGCTATAGAAGATTGTTTATCAGATTTCATAGATGAATTTCATGATGACCGTTCAATATTAGATGAAAATGAAATAGATCAATACCAATCCCTACAAAAGCAACTTATCAATATTTTGCTTTGGTTCAGTTTATCTAAGCCTGATTATGTCCCATTGCTTCCTGACAACCATAAGGAAAGGGTAGGCGTTCAGACCGTAAAGCGTGTGCCTAGATTATTTGAAGCCCAAAAGTACAAGCCTTTTATTGCAGGCAAGGAAATGTCTAAGCAGATTAAAGCCGTAAATGATCAATTAACTGAATATTCTAAACAATCATCAAAAGTACACCGCAGACCACATTTAAGGCGGGCGCACTATCACTTGTATTGGTATGGGGCAAAAGGTAGTTATGAACGATACGATTTTAAATGGATACCTATAACTTTAGTTGGCGGTACTATAAAAAATATGGACTGACCTTTTTGACATTTCCCCCGCACTCATAACCCACTTAAATCATTCAATAAAGTAGATGCCTGGTCAAGACTGCATACTTGCAGTTTTGACCAAGCATCGGAATATGATTTTTCACAGTAAGAGTTTTGGCCAAGTATGGACCAAGCAATGAAATTGCAAGTCCATACGTGCTAAAACGGTTTTAATTAATAGGGTAGGGCGGTTTTAATGGCGGGAAAACATAGAAGATAGACTGGCATAAGTAATGCCCAAAAGTAGCAAAATTCCACGTATTCGCAAAATTAGAAAACAGAATACAAGCATACTTAACCAAAAAAACTTAGTCCCAGTTAAGCTAGGGAAAAAGAACATAATAATTGCAGGCATTAAAAAGCCAGTGATGATAAGTACCCTGATTATAATTTTCTGCATGTCAGTCCCTCCAAAGACAAATAAGCCCCACTTATTGGCGGGGCGGTATTTCTAGCAACTTAAAAATATTAGATAGATAGGGTCGCTTATTTTGGCTCTCCAATTCATTTATAGCGTACTCAATTGCAACCTGATCTACCTGTGTAATTAGGTAATCAAAGTTTTTTTGATCAATTTCATTATTTATGATCACCTTATTTTTTAGATCATTTAGGTTCATATCAAGCCCTTAATTTTCATCAAGCTTTAATAAGTTTTCATTGATAAGCCAAGCCGATAATGCCTGTCTAATTTGGTCACTTCGGTTGATACCATGAACAGCCTTAAAGCTGTTTATCTTCACATCATACAAGTGATTAATGGTGTAGATTAATTGCTTAGAATTACCCTTACTTAATTCTTCACTGTATGGCGCACTTGGATTGTTTAAATAGAAGTCCAAAGCCGATCTAGCAATATCTGCTAGTACGACTTTTCTTTTATCCGCTACTTTCTCGATCTTTTTGTATAGATCGGGATTGATCTTAATTTTTTGAATTTTGTCAAAGTTCAAAGAATTAACAATGTGAGCCTTTTCATTTGCAATATGGGCATTGCTACTGGTCACAGTAGCATTGCCTTTAGGTGCTTTCATTCAGTCATTCCCTCACGTTGTAAAATTTCATCAATTAAAGCATCGACTTCGGCAATTGCTTTCTTATCCTGTTTCCCATGATCATCTTTATATTCATAGATAGACAAGCCCTCGCCCAATGAACGTGAAAAAGCAGTTCGTAACGCAATCTTGGTGTCCAAAATTGGTAAAGGGTAACTTTCAGCTAACCACTCTTTAACCTCATTAAAGACCTTAGTTTGTGGGTTTACGCCACTCAATAAAAAGTAAGCTGAAAAATCACGATAGCCCTTAATTTCATTGATTGATTTTAAGGTTTCTTTAGTAGCCCAAGCATCCAATGGACTTGTCGTATTTGGAACGATCGCAACGTCACAAGCTACAATAGCAAGGCGTGTTAATTCTGACTGTCTGCCTGCGCTGTCAGTGATTACAAAGTCATATTTTGATTTAATTTTAGCAATCTCTTTGGCTAAGTTGGTTTTTGGTACACCAATAACAGTAAAGCCTAAATCAATATCTGCTTCTTCACGTACAGTAGCCCAGTCAAGTGAACTAGCTTGCGGGTCACCATCAACTAACAGTACGTCATACCCACGTAGAGATAAGCCCATAGCTAAATTAATTGAAGTCGTTGTTTTAGATACACCGCCTTTCTGATTAACCAATGCTATTACTTTAGATAATTTTTCAGTGTTATTGCTCATGTTCTTTTCCTTTAAATTAAGTATTGTCTGTTGTTTTTACTGATCGTCTGCTTTCAGGAAGAATGCCTTTATCGACCATTGAATTAATTAAAAAATCTGTTTGGCTTAAATTGTTATCTTTGCAGAATTTAATAAGTTTCAACTTATCTTCATGGTTCATACGTGTTTGAAATCTATCTTCTTTGACAACTTCTTTAACACTGTTTTGATTACCAATCATTGTTGATCTTGTCTTACCTTTAGTAGATTTAATCATAGGTATATTCCCTAACTATTTATACATATATTAATTTGTACTCACAAAACAATCAAGGGGTATTTTAGATACTTTTGTAATTGTTCTCTATTGTTCTAATAGTTTGTTATTTAAAGTCTTTATAAGTAAAACTATATATAAGCAATACTTATATATGTACTGGGAATAGGCGCTATTACAATAAGGCGCTTATCTGCTTCAACCTCACAACCTTAGTCGTTTTCGCTTCGCTTCAACCGCCTTGCGGTTGGTGAGATTGAGCAGATTTCGGCAATATTCACCCTAGATAGCCTAAGCAAAAAAAATTGCTTAAAATGGCTATCTTGAATATTGCCGTTGTAGCATTGCTGTCGGAGCCGACATCGCTTTCAATCGACACTGTATGCCAATGTAAGGGCATAACAGCAAGTGAGTATTTAGAGCCTTACAGCTCCCCTGCACACGCATTAGCTCACTCACTAGGTCGGCAATCTCAAGGAGGGTTTCCCCAACGTCTTATTTATGCCAGTTCCTAGCGTATTCCCTGCGTCCCCGCCTATTGTGCGTTCATCAGCAAGCGGGCGTTTTACACTGGCTAGGTGCTTAACTCTTGCGTTGGTGATACTGCCGTCACTTGTATCCTCCTGCTACACCAACCGTCTTTAAAACTCTATGCCATTGTTGACCCATTTAAGGCAATGCACTTACAAACATAAAGTTTTATAAAACACAGGAGTAGACGAAGCTCGGCAAATAAACAATGCGCTTATTTGATACACGAATAGACACTAAATTAACGAAGTTTTTTCATTGTATGACTTGCAAAATCTAATATAAATGCAATAATAGAGTTCAGGTACAAGCCTTTCAGGTGAAATCATAACGGTCGCCAAACCTTATGATCTTCGTTAGATGATGTTTACCGCATCAAATAACTGTGTACCGAAGAATATAGAACATAGCCCCGATAGTTGCAAGACTATCGGGGCTTTTTCTTTGTGCGCTATTTCACAATTTCCCTATAACAATCAAAAACTTTTTTTTGCTATTTATTGAAATATCATAGAGTTATAACTCTAAATCACCCTAAATAAAGGGTATCACCACACGCTTAATTATTATTCATAAAATCAAAATAAATTAACTATCGCCCTCTGTGCCTGCGGGAACGGTAGCCCTTACCTACAGTCGGTTGATTGCTCAAAGCTTTACTTAGCATTGGGTATGCTGAAGCATTCCCAATACGTGCATAAACTTTCGAGCCTTTATACTCAATAGTAAAAAATTACAATTAAGTGATTGAATATGAATACTTAATAATAAGAGTGTTATCTTTTTGTTTACCATTTAAAACAGTTGAAATGGTTAGATTTTAGTAAACTTGTTCTATTTTTAAACTTATAGAGTTATACTGTTATAACTCTATAACCGATAAGGCTAGAACTATGAAAAAAATCTTCGTCACAATGGGCATTTTGAGCCTAACAGCACTTACAGCCTGTGCCACAAATACATCATCACAAAAGGGATTAAAAAAATCACCATGCGCTTGCGTATATCAACCAATCCCAAGCGCTGAAAATCAAATCTCTGACCCATTCGCTCAAGTAACTAAAACGGTAAAAACTGGGGGTAATGTCGTATGAAAAAACTATTACTTCCGATCGCTACGGCTTTAGTTTTGACGGCTTGTTCTGACGAGCCTAAAGCGCCTGAAGTGAAAGGGGATGACTATGTAGGCGTTTGGATGAACCCAATAGGGCAACAATCGCAATCAGCAAATGACGTAATTATCAATGATCGAATCATTATTGATAAAAGCACAACTAAAGACGTTTACACCGTCACTATTTTAGCTAAAGGCGTTTTTACAGACATGAAGTTTAAACCTGATAACGGTTTGCTTTGTGCGCCTAACGATGCTTGTTTTCAGCTTGTAGATGGAAAGCTAAAGCTTGGTAGTGAAAGCGGTGTTCTAACTTATGAGAGAGAACAGCAAAATGGAAATCAATAAAATTAAACTCGGTCTAGCTTCTGCGGTTGTCGCTTTAGGTCTAACTGGCTGTTTCACTTCTAAGCCTGACATTTCAGGCGTATGGGTTCCCGAACACACTCCAAAATCTGAATTTTTTTATTCGTACTATGTGATTTCTGAAGCTGATAAACAGGGCAATTTCCCAGTAAAGAAAGTCAATTATCAAATCCAAAACATGAACCAATATAACCCTGCAAAGTTGCCTAAATTTACTGGTGAATCAAGCGGGGTCTTAACATTCGTTAAAGACGATACATATTGCTATGAAGGCTCTTTGGCTAGTGATTGTTTTGTCTATTCAGACGGAAAATTAAGAAAATCAGATACACAAAACTTTTTCTTAAAGACTTCAAAAAACCCGCCCGAAATTCCAGTAATTCGCTGAGGTCACTATGAAAAAGATTATCTATGCTTTCTTGCTTCTGTTTAGTTTTTTTAGCTTTAGCTCGGCTTATGCGGTCGATAACTTTACCAATCCACAAGATTTAGGCAATGGCAGTACACCTACTGGGACGACTGGCGGTTCTAACGGTGCGTATAACTCTAATCAAATATCGCAGAATGTATCTGAAGTTACCAAAAATGGTATGTCTGAATTAGACAAGGTTGTTGATAGTCTGATTACTGGTGTTGATAAAAACATTAAAGACAATTTGCAAGGTTACTATCAGAAAGTCACAGCTCCAATCATTCCAGTTTTTGCAGGCTTTATCATTATTTGGATTTCGTTCCAAGCTATTAAAATGATGTTAGGCATGGCTGTAGAAATTCAGGGTGTGATAGCCACTTTCGTTATTATGCTGTTGATTTGGTCAATCGTATTTTCATGGGATGCTTTCTTTCCATACGTTGCTGAAGTATTCCTCGATGATGTACCGAACCTGATTACTGAAATGACAGGTACAGATTCAAAAACAACATTGCAGTCTTTTGTATCTATTATCTTTGAATCTATCGCATTAGCTTTTAATAACATTGATACAGGTATTACCAATGTCGTTTCGGGCTTCTTCTTTGTCCTGATCTATAGCTTGATTTTTGGTTTAGCCTGCATTGTCTGCGGTTTATTCTTCTTAATTTGGATTATCTGTAAAGTCATTATTGGCATTCTAATCGCAGTTGCACCGATTTTTCTTGCATGTGCAATGTTCCCTGCAACTCGCAGATATGCCACAAACTGGCTACAAGCAATTTTAACCCCTCTTGTTGTTCTTCTTTTGCTGATTGTGAGCTGTGACTTAGTGCTTACTTCAGTTGTCGCAGGCATTCAAAACCTTAATGAAAACGGCAGTACGTTTACTGGGGCTTTCATCATGGTAATTGTTTTGATCGTTGTTATTGGGCTGTTTTGGCTTGTTCCAAAAATTGCAATTTCTTTGGTCGGCAGTGGCTTTGAAGCTTCAACCAGTGCGACTTCAAGTATCACCAGTTCAGGCACCAATATGGTTAAAAGTTTTGGTCGTGGAGGTAAACGCTAATGACACCACAAGAAAAAGCGCAGTTAGACGCTCAAATTAAAGAGATTCAAGACAATACTAAAAAGTCTGAAAATCGTAACGGTAAAATCACTATTTGGGTTCTTGGTTTGGCGACCGTTCTAGGTATAGGTAATGTTGCTCAAGGTATCGCAATTAAAGGATTAACACCTTTAAAACAACCAGTTCCTATGATTGCTGTAATTGATTCTGAAACTGGAATTATGACCAGTGTAGAAAAGTTTGATTCAACTACTGACCCTAAACTTATTGAAAAATTAGTGACCTCCTACTTTTGGGACACTATCAGCAATCGCTATGGCTATTACGGCAAAGTTGGTAAAGACCAACTTTCTGCACAGTACAGCAAAGCTTCTATTTTCTTAGATAGCCAAGATCGTACCGACTTTGAAAATGAAGTTAGCGGAATGAATCAAAACTCACCTTACAACCAACTAGGTGAAACTGGCTCAATCACTCCTAAAGTTATTGCTGTCAACTTTCTTGGCAACAATAAAGTTCAAGCCAACTTTAAAACAACCGTTATTAAAGGTGCTGAAATTCGCCAGTACAGCTACACAGTGACGGCTGACTATATCACTGACAACTTTGACGATCTCAACGTAAAAGATCGTTGGATTAACCCATTTGGCGTGAAGTTTAAGAACTGGAACTTAACGCAAAACTCATCAAATGATGCGTTAGTTACTCAAAACCCAGTTACTCAACCATTGCCTAAACCTGAAGCAAGCACTGCTTCTGAGCCTGTGGCACAGACTTCTAATAATTAATAAGGTAATCGGATATGAAAAAGACCCTTATAAGCATTTTACTTACAGCAACGTGCATTGCTTCAGCGCCAACTTTTGCTCGTCAAATTCCTGTTGGTTTGAAAACGGATAACCGCATTAAAGTTGTTCCGTATTCTGAAAGCCACGTTGTTGAACTATCAACGACTTTTGGTATTTCAACTACTGTCGAGTTTGGAAATGAAACTATCCAAACTGTTGCTTCAGGTGACACGATTGGATGGCAAATAATCCCACAAGGTAATCGTCTATTCATCAAGCCTGCGGAAAAACCACAAGCAGGCATGAACCGTACAAACTTAACCGTAATCACTGATAAGCGAAATTATTACTTCAATCTATTCAATAGTTCACAACCAGTTTATGTACTGCGCTTTAACTATGCAGATGCCAATAGAACTAATCGTTTATTGGCACAACAAAATGCACCTCGTCCCGCTTTAGGTGAACTGCCTATGACAAGCCAAAAATGGGGAATGGATGCCACTAAAAGCAAATCTATTAAAGTTCTTGGCGTAAGTGATGATGACCAATTCACATTTATTCGTATTGCGAAAAATTCACCTCGTCCCGCAGTTTATGCGGTTAATGGTGAGGGATACGAAGAACTTACCAACTCAAGACAAGAGGGGGATGTAATCGTGATTGAGAAAGTAAACGATGCTTTCACTCTGCGACTTGGCAAAGAATACGTTTGTATTCTCCGTAAACCTGAAGTGATTGGAGGAAAATAAAATGACAAATGAAAATAAAAATTTGAGTAACGATGACTTTAAAACCCAAGATAACTTCAGCACTGAAAATCATGTTTTCCATGATGAAAAAAAAGAACATGGTAAAGATGATTTTGAACGTCAAGATGCTTTTGAGAATAAGCCTAAAACGTCTGTTAAAAATATAGACATAGGCAAATTGGTTAAGTTCGGTGGCTTACTAGCCCTCATTATTGGCTTGGTAATTTTTGGCGTTTATCTGAAATTGCAAAAGAACAAAGAAAGCCGTGTAGAAAGCGGTGTAGAAAGTGCTGTTGCTAAACCAGTAACAGGGATGGACGGCAGTAATTTTAATGGCATGGATAGATTCGGATTCGGAAATCCGCAACCAATCCCAACTGCGACTACCCCTGACCCTGTAAACCCTACTGAAAAAAGCCCTGAACAGCTCGAAATGGAGCGTCAATTAGCTGAACAGCAACAACAACTAGCAATGCAACAAGAGCAGGCTAGACAAGATGCTATGGCTAAAGAACAAGCCCTTTTAAACGCCCGCTACAAGTCTGGAATCATGGTTAATGAGAATGGCGGTAAAGGTGGCGGTGTTAGCCCTAATGGTGATGCTAGTGCAATGGCAGGCATACCGCCTGAACTTGCACCGTTATTTATGGGTATGCAAGCTTCACAACAATCTAATGCCAATGGCAACCAAGCGGGTGCAAGCAATGTAAATCCACGCATTGCAAATAGCACTGCGGGTTCTATGGGTGGTCGTTTTGATTCAAGCACTTCTAATCAAAAAGCGCCTATTGCTCATGCAAGTTATAACGCTGATCGTAGAATGCTTATACAACAAGGCAAGATCGTAGATGCAGTTTTAGAAACTGCTGTTAAAAGCGATTTACCAAGCAACATTATTGCTCGTGTAACTAATGATGTTTATAGCGAACAAGGACGTAATCGTTTACTGCCTGCGGGTACTCGTTTATTCGGTCAATACTCATCAATTGTTAATGACGGACAAGCAGAAATCGGGGCGGTTTGGAATCGTGCAATCACACCTAATGGCGTAGAAATTATGCTCGATAGCCCAAGCACTAACAGTCTTGGTATCGCAGGCTTAGGCGGTAAAGTGAACAACCATTATGGGCGCATATTCGGAACAGCTACTTTACTTAGCATTATTGGTGCGGGTGTAAGTAATGCAGGTGTTAGCAGTAGCGACCAAAACAATGCTTCACAGACTTATCGTACTGAAGTTGCAAACTCATTCGGCAATCAAGCTGACCGTGTTCTACAACGTAACTTGTCAATTCCTCCGACTATTACAGTCGCTCACGGCACACGCATTAAAGTTCTAGTTGCTAAAGACTTGGACTTTTCAACTATTTTAAACCAATAAGAAAGGCGCTTAATTATGTCAATCCTTGTACTTGAAGATTTGAAAAAAGCTTTTGGTGATGATCTTGATAATGATCAAATTACTGAAATTTCAGTTAATAAGCCTTTGGAATATTTCATTACTATGAAAGGTACAAGGGACATGATTAAAAAAGAGAATCCTAACCTTACCTATGCGCTTTTGAAGCGATTAGCCGAAGGCATTGCAACTGAAACCAATCAAACAATTTCAGAAGCACAGCCTTTGCTTTCTGCTCAAATTGCATCACCGCAACATGAGGGTTTATTTTTCCGTATTCAATTTGTCCGTGACCCTGCCGTAACTGGCGGGTCGATCGGCTTATCTATTCGTAAACCAAGTATTTTAAGTCTGCCATTTTCAGCTTATGAGGAAGTTTTAAATTCTGTTGAACCATTTGCAAAAATCACTGCAAAAGATCAAGAGCTATTCGATTTATACGAAGCCCGAAACTTTCATGAGTTCATTCGTAAAGCGGTGGGTTATGAAAAAAATATCATTATTTCTGCGGGTACAGGTTCAGGAAAAACAACTTTTTTTAACTCCATTATTCATGACTGCATACCACTGGGCGAACGACTAATCACTATTGAAGATGCTAAGGAGTTACGCCCTCCGCATGAAAATACGTTGCAACTTTATTATTCAAGAGGTGGACAGGGTAAAGCTAAAGTCGATGCACAGTCATTAATGGAAGCTTGCCTGCGTTTGTATCCAAAACGCATTTTACTGGGTGAGATTCGAGGTGCTGAAGCATTCACTTATTTAAACCTAATTTCTTCAGGGCATGGCGGTTCAATTGCGACATTACATGCCAATGACCCACTTAATGCTATTGAGCGTTTAACGCTTATGGTTCTTATGGCAGGCACTACATTAACCAGTGACCAAGTTAAATCTTTTGTTAAACAAAGTGTAGACATTATTGTTCAACTTGGAAGAACAGAAACAGGCGGTTATGGCTGTTCAGCTATTTATTTTAAAGCTTATGAGGATTTCAAAAATGAAAAAACACATTTTTCTAGCGTTGCTTAGTTTAGCTAGTGTTGCCTGCTCATCTAAGGGCTTGGACGGACAATACAATCGTATTGATCAAACAGCATTTGAGAAAGAACAAGGCATGAGTAGCGGGCTTATCGTTGCCAATAAAGGTACTCAAGTTACCTTAAAAAACTCATGGGGTGATGTTGCATTATCGGCTGTAGAGAAAGATAAAAAAATGGTTGTTCAATATAACAATCAAGACGCTTTCTTAATGGAACAAAAGGGCGGTGTTATTACTCTGACCGATGTTGATAACCCAAGCCAAGCATACAAATTTAAAAAGGACTAAGCCATGAAAAAAACAACTATTGCTCTTTGCGCCTTAATTAGTTTGTCTGCTGAAGCACAGTTACCGCAGACATTTACCCAAGTTCTTCAGTCATTTGCTCAAAGCAATAAATTAACTTATGTGCCTGAAGCTCCCAATCAAGGGAACTATGTCACTTATAAATTTTCAAGTGATGCCAGTTGCCAAAACGAAGCATGTGCCGATCTTAAAGTTTATTACAGCATTGACCCTGCTTGTGTACCGCAAGAAGTGGGGTTATTTGGTGAATTGCCAGTAAGCATCCCTAACGCAAAAGCATTGTTTGTATCTCCGACCATTTCTGACAATACAAGCCAAGCTCACGACTTCATGCGAGTTCAAGCAAATGGCGGGTGCTATGAGTTATCAATGGGTGAACAAGGCTCACACTATAAAACCTTAGTTGATCTAGCTAACCGTTTGGCTGTGGCTAAGTGATGAAATAGCAACGGGCCAAGTTTAAACAGGTAACGTAGTTCCTGGTTAAACTGTCCTCGTTGCGGTAGAGGAATAATGAAAATGAAATTAAAAAAACTATCGCTACTGGTACTGGTAGGTTTAAGCGGGGCAACTATTGCTTCAAATTTACCTTACAACGATATTGTGACTTCAGCTTCAGCTAAATATGGATATGACCCGCTTTTAATTCATGCAGTAATTCAAAAAGAATCTTCGCATAACAATACTGCTAAGTCAGGCGTAGGCGCTCAAGGTTTAATGCAACTTATGCCCGCAACGGCTCGTTCTTTGGGCGTTACCAATCCCAATGACCCCACACAAAATGTTAATGCGGGTACTCGTTACCTGAAGCAATTAAATCAGCAATTCGGCAACATGCCCCATGCACTCTATGCCTATAACTGGGGTATGGGTAATTTACGTTCGTATCTGAAAGGTAATAAAAAAGTTATGCCTAAAGAAACGCAAGACTATGTGCCTAAGATCGCCCAGTTTTATAGAAATTATGGCGGTACTGGTTCATATTTTGGTGGCAACGTAATTAAAGGCGGGACTACTTCAGGTGGCAAGCCTGCAACGACTGGCATAGAAAACAGTAATCAGAAGAAGATACAAGCCAAGCTAGAAACACAAAGCGCATGTAAGCCTGTAAAGCTACCTGAAGCAGAACAAGTTGATATTGATTCACCTATCAACCTACCGCCTGTTCCCCCTGTAACTGGTGGCGTAGGTAAAACAGTTTTTGACCCGACAAAAAATGCCGATGCAGTTCTACAAGTTCAAGAATTAATGAAGCAGATTCAAGTCTTGAAAGGGCAATATGACAGTGTGACTAAAGGGCTTGCAGGGCTAGGACTTCTTACCAATGTGATGCAAATTGCAGGCTTTGAATTGCCTAATGGCTTTGATGCTCAACCGACTAATATTTTCAATACACCTAAAGAGCAAAACGCCTACAACGAATTGCAACGTCAAATTGCGACCAATACTGGTGTATATGCAAGCAAGGAATTGGCACAGATTCAAAACATAACTGCAAGCCGTGTAAACACAGCTTATGTAGACGCTGAAGTAGCTTGGACACAAGTAAATTGTAATATGCAAAACCTAAAGTCGTTGGCTCAAGTAAGTACCAATACGTTAAAGCAATCAAAAGACTTGGCGAATGCCCTTGCTATTGAAAACAGTATGTTGGTAGCCAATCAAGCGAAGCTTAAAGCTAACATGCTCATGATGCAGTCAAGCATGGATTCTTATAAGGTCGCTTCCCATCAAGCCGTTCAAAAATTCTTGGGGACAGTAAAATGAATGATCAATCGCAAAAAATCTTCGGTCACGCTGTTTTAGCTGTTGTAATCACTGTGATTACAACATGGGCTATTTTTTTACCGAAGTTTTTTATTATCCCAAAAGATCATAAAGTCCAAGCTATTCTTTATGCAATTCCATTGACGTTTAAAACGCCTTTATACGTTTTAATATTGCTGTTGGCTTTGGTTATTAGTAGTGCTTTGGCTTGGTTTTATTTTCAAAACAATAAAACACCTTTTGGGGGCGAAAGATACGTTCGTGTTCTTCGGGGCTTGCAATTAGTAAGCCCATTCAAATTAAGAAGAATGACCAAAGAAAAAGATTACCAAATCCGTTTTTGCGGTATGCCTGTTCCTAAAGATTTAAAATATAAACACTTCCTTTTAACTGGTGGTACTGGTCAAGGTAAGTCAGTTTCAATCAGTGATTTTTTAGATTCTTGTGTTGCTGATTCTCGCAGTAAAACCCGCTTAATTGTGGTTGACCCTAACGGAACTTACGCAAGTTTATTTGCTAAGAAAGGTGATGTTATTTTCAACCCTTTCGATGCTCGATCAGTCCATTGGTCAGTGATTAATGAAGTACAAAATTCTTATGACATTGAAACATATTCAATGACAATCATTCCTAAATCTTCAGACGCAAATCACGAAAATTTTAATACGATGGCTCGTACTATTGTTAAGTCTGCCATGACCAAAGTTTTAGAAATGGATGAACTTACTAGAGAACAGCAGACACAACAATTTTTAGAAATTTTATTAATTTCAAGTGACGATAAACTCAAAGAGTTTTTAGTAGGTACTCAAGCTTACAGCTTACTTGGCAACTCTGAATTAGTCGGTACTTTACGCAGTATTGTTACTACATATTTAAGCCCTCACACTCATTCTAAAATTGGTGATTTTTCGTTTAGGGATTAT
Source organism: Acinetobacter sp. ACNIH1 (assembly GCF_002934695.1). NCBI lineage: Bacteria > Pseudomonadati > Pseudomonadota > Gammaproteobacteria > Moraxellales > Moraxellaceae > Acinetobacter > Acinetobacter sp. ACNIH1. Next base: position 13,318 of record NZ_CP026425.1, read on the forward strand.
TTAAAGCATGGTACTGGCAATATTTTTATTACTTGGCGTGAAGATCAATTAACTGCATTGCAACCATTAGTTAGCTGTGCGACTGACGTTATTTGTAGTTCTTTATTATCTGACTTTGATAACTATTCTGATTTTATATTCTGCCTAGATGAACTCGGCTCTTTGAACCGTTTATCGTATCTCGAAGCAGTATTAACTAAAGGACGTAAACATAGACTTATTGCTTTAGCAGGCATTCAAAGTCTGGCTCAATTAATCACGATCTATGGAGAAAAATTCTCTATTACGCTACGTGGTTGTTTTTCTTCTTTTGGTGTCTGTGCTGTCAACTCTCAAGACACTTATACACCCCAAGAATATGAAAAAGCTTTCGGTGCAATTGAAGTATTAAGGAAAATGAAATCTGCAAATAAAGATTCAAGACCTGAACTTGTAAAAGAAAAAGAAAATGTAGTTAAAGCTGAAGAAATAAGCAGTCTTAAACCTCTGCACTTTTATATGAAGTTTTCAGGACATTACCCGCCAACTTTAGTAACGATGAAATACCGCACCTATGCTAAAGTTTCGGATTCTTTTTTGGCTGTATAGAAATTTTAGGGACAAGTTATGAAACGTGAACAACTTTATGTAAGTGATGAATTTTTCGCAGAAATGGACGAACACTTTTTGAGATATAAGCGTGGTGAATTAAAAGTTCCTGAAGAATTTAAGAACCGCAGACTTACCAAAAACTTAATTTATCTTATCGCTTTAGACCAGTTCTTTAAAGAGAAACATAAATTTTCAAATAGACCATTTATTGATTAAGCTAGTAGAGTTATACTGTTATAACTCTATAAGGAATAATGACAATGTTTAAAAAACTTATAATCGGTTTAGCTTGCAGTACGCCACTGTTTGTATATGCGTCACCTTATGATGATCTTATTCACAAACATTCTGTAGCCAATGGTTTAGACCCTAATTTAGTAACGGCAATTATGGCAAGAGAAAGCGCCTTTAAGCCAAATGCTCGATCACATAAAGATGCTAGGGGTTTGATGCAAGTCATTCCCTCTACAGCTCGTTTAATGGGTGTAGACCCTAGCCGATTATATGAACCTGAACAGTCTATTATTGCGGGTACTCGTTATCTCGCTTTCCTGAATAAAAGATTTAATGGTGATCTTACAAAAATGATTGCTGGATACAATGCAGGGCATGGGGCAGTTGAAAAGTTTGGAGGTATTCCCCCTTACCGTGAAACACAAAACTATGTACGCCTTGTATCCAGTAAATACCAAACACTAAATGGGGGTGGTTCATTTAAAACTTACACTGCAAATAATAACCCTACTGAAGCCAGTCGAAAAAGTGACATTCTAGTTCTCGCTTCATGGCAACAAAATCAGTACCCGCAATACTCCGCAAGTCAAAATCAAAGTACAGAAAACAATAGCTATTCAGCACAATCTGAACCTGTGCGCCTGCGTGTAAATAATCAACCAAGCAATCAACCAAACGTGCAACAAGCATCGTTTGTTCAAACTCTTAACAAAGGGCAATACGTCCAAGTATTTTAAGGAATAGATCATGAATCTTTTAAATAAACTCAATCCTAAGCAATACGCAATTGTCTTATTTGCTGTTTTTTATGCTCAATTGGCAAATGCTGCGTTTGGTCAAAAATTTGCTCAAAAGCTTAACCAATTTAATGATGAATTAGTCATTATCGCAGCAGTCGCTTTCGTGACTGGTGTTATTTGTTTGGCAATCACAATGCTTGGCGGTGGTAGTGAGAAAGTTAAGCGTTGGGGTATCGGCTTAATCGTTGCAGGTATCCTTGTTTTCGTTGCCCCTGATCTTGGTAATTTCTTCTTTAACTAAATAGGTGAGCCATGAGCAAAACCACTGAAAAAAACGAAGAAAAAGACTTGCTGTTTGCGGGTCTTGCCCGAACTGCAAGGGTGGCAAATATACCTGTAGATATTTTCACTTACTTTTTCCTAATTTGTGGTTTTGCTACGTGCTTTTTAGCACTAATTGGCAACCTAAAATTAGGATTAATAATATCGGGAATAATCTATTTATTGTTGGTTGTAGTGACCTACCAAGAAGATAGAGGGATTCAATATTTATGGTTTTCGATCAAACGTAGACTTCAGCGAACTAAAGTTTTTGGTGGCTATAGTTTTGATTCTCACGCAAAAGCTGACGATAAAAATATTGAATATAGTCAAAAGAAATTAGCGGGTGCTGAACAAATGGAAATCAATAATTTACCTTATCTAAGCCCAATCAATGAACATGATATTAAGCTAGTTAATGGTGATATTTTTACGGTTTTAAAAATTACTGGCTTTCCGTATGAAACTAAAAGCTATGCTCAATTAAAGACTTTAAAAAAATATCGTGCAGATATGTTTAAACAACTTGGCTCTCGTTTTGTTGTTAGCGTTTATTATGATCGTCACGAAGTTAAAACCGAAATACCGCCTGCAAATGGCAATGAATTTTCAGATAGTTTTAACCAAAAATATTATGAAAAACTATCTAATGAACGCATGTTTCAAAATGATATTTATGTGTCGTTGCTTGTCCGAAAATCTAACCCAAGTGACCCGCCTTTAACTCGTCTTAAAAATCTGTTTTTCAGAAGTGATAATGAAGAACAAATGATTGCCGAATTAAATAATGCAGTAAGTATGTTTAAAGAGTATCTGCAAGATGCGAACCCAAGACAGCTAGGCACTTATTCAAAAGATAGCGTTTTGTATTCTGAAACAGTGAATTTTCTCGGTTATTTATTAAACTTAGAAAAAGCAGAAATTCCACTTCATCCAACTGAAATCAGAAACTACTTAGGCTATACACGTAGAGTTTTTGCGCCTGATGGAACTATTAAATTCTATCACCCAAGCGGTGAATTAACGGCAGGGGCAATCTATAGTTTGCCTACTCCTAGCTATCCAGAGGGTAGCGATCACACCATGTTAGATGAATTTCTAAAAGTTGATCATCCTTTAATTATTTCTCAAACTTTCATGATGATGGACAGACGTAAATCTATCAGCATGAGTACAACTCGTCAGAACCAATTAAAAAATGCTCAAGACAAGTCAGAATCTCAAATTGAAGCGATTAATGTTGCCATTGATGACTTAGCTTCAGGGCGTATCTTAAACGGCATTTATTCATTAAATGTTTTAGTTACCTCTAAGACCCCATCTGAATTTAAAGAAGCAATGCAGAAAACTAGCGGGGCATTTCAGCGCAATCACATGATACCTAAAAAAGAAGATTTAATTTCTGAACCTACTTTTTACTCTATGTTGATTGGCAACTATCACTTACTCCAAAGACCCGCAACTATTAACACGACTAACTTTGCGGGCTTTGCCAGTATGCACAATAGTTCTACTGGCAAAAAAGATGGCAACCATTGGGGTGAGAATGTCATTCAGCTTAAAACGACAAGTAATACGCCTTACTACTTCAATTTCCATGAACATGATGTAGGTCATACTCGTATCACGACTGGTACTGGTGGCGGTAAGACTACTGTAATTAATACGCTTTTGACTGCTTCAGATAAGTTTAAGCCTTATATTTTTCATTTTGATTTTGAATATTCAGCTTCAGTTTGGATTAAAAGCATGGGCGGGCGACATACTGTTTTAAGTGAAATGGTTAAAACTGGTTGGAATCCATTGCAGTTAGATGACACGGAACAAAACCGTTTGTTTCTAAGAAATCTATTTTCTTTTATGGCTCAAGACTACAACGATAATGGTAATCCAAAGCCTTTAAGCACTGCTGAAGAAAACAAGATCAAAGACGTTGTAGATGCTGTTTATAGCTATGAAAAGCACCTTAGACGGCTTAGAAACTTTATTGGCTTGTTTGGTATGGCTGAAGATAACAACATGGCTGAACGCATGTCAAAATGGGTTAATGATGGGGTTTATGCCAATATTTTTGACAATGAAAGTGACAATTTCTCAATTGATGGCGCTCGAATTTTCGGCTATGAAATGAAAAATGTCATTGATAATGATGTGGTGTTAGGCGCTATGTCTATGTATATCTTCCATCAAATTGATATATCCATGTCTGAGGGCAAGCCCTTTATTGTTGTTGTCGAAGAAGGTCAAAGATATATCAGCAATCCGATTAACTTAGCATGGCTTAAAATCATGCTAACCACGTACCGTAGACGTAACGGTATGATGATCTTTGTTACGCCAACGCCTGAAGTCATTACAAGAGATGACGATCTGATCGGGCAGTTTAAAACATCAATTCTATTGCCGAATGATAAAGCGAATGTCGCTACATATATGGGTAATGAGAAAAATAATGGCTTAGGCTGTACTCAAGCAGAATTTGATTGGGTTGTGAATACACCGCCTTATTTACGCCAATTTATGATTAAAAACTCGCATGATTCAGTTATTAGCAAATTAGATTTAAGCAATATGTCTGAAATTATCCCAATACTTTCAGGCAATGAGTTAAGACACAATATTCTTGAGGAAATATTGAGTAAAGATGAAAACTTGACCTACTCCCAGTGGGTACACGAATTTAACGAAAGGGTGAAATCATGAAAATGAATAAAATAAAAATGTCGGCTGTAGCTTTTGCTTTAGCCTTTACTGCCAACACAGCAAACGCTTGGGACGTTGTATTCGACCCGACAGCCGTTGCAAATATGGTCAAGCAATTGGTTCAAATGCAACAGCAATACGAGATCATGAAGAAACAATATGAAAGTACGACTGGTAATACTGGTATCGGAACTTCAGGCGTTAAGAATGTGCAAGACGTTGTTTCAGGCTCTTGGCAAGACGTAGTAGCCAATCAAAAGACTGGCTCATTTGGTAATGCTCAAAAGGCTTATGACAAAGTGCTTACTACCATTGGTTCAGATGGTATGAATCAATTGCTAGGCAATGATCAATACAAGCGAAATTACAACACGGTTAAGACTGGCTTTGCTTTCAGTGATGCTTCCTATAATGCTTTAAATGAGCATGTAGCAAACTTAACCACACTGAAGAACAAAATTAACTCGACCCGCAATATTAAAGAAGCCCAAGACTTAGCAAATGCCATTGCTATTGAACAAGGTTATATCAACTCGATTGGTGCTAAATTGTCGGCTGTTCAAACTAACCTTGCATCTAACAATGCTTCAAGCGGTGTGACCAGTACGCAAAGCTTTAAATCGTGGTTTGGTAACTAATTTCATCACAAGCTAACAATTCAGGTTGTTAGCTTTTTTTTGTCTAAATTTTAGGATTATCTATGAAAAAAATCATAATCCCTGTATTAGCCTTAATCGCTTTCAATACATACGCTGAAACAGCACAGAATGGCACAGAAACGCCAGTTGCTATAGAGGCTAGTCATACATCACTGACCACTAAAAAAGGCGAAATAGAGGTTAAAAAAGACGGAAAAACTGTATCTGTTTCTAAAGTACCTGAAAGCCCTTTAATTAATACAGTCACAACTACACAAACAACTTCAAAAGCGCCTGAAGCTAAAAAAGTAGTAAAAGAGATCCAATCTGAATCAGTCAAAGAACCTGTAGTGATTTATCAAGCCAGTGAAATTATGCCTGAGCTTAGTCAAGCCGATCTTGACTATATCAAGGCTGTAAATTCAAACGATAAAATCAACTCAATTGAAAGCAAGATCGTTAATAACGAAGCGATTAGCAAAGAAGAATTGAAGATTTTACGCCAAAAGAATCCAAACTACTGATTGACCTTTTTGACAATTTCCTCGCACTCATAACCCACTTAAATCATTCAATAAAGTAGATGCCTGGTTAAGACTGCATACTTGCAGTTTTGACCAAGCATCGGGATATGATTTTTCACAGTAAGAGTTTTAGCACGTATGGACCAAGCAATGAAGTTGCAAGTCCATACGTGCTAAAACGGTTTTATGGTGAACCAAAATGAATAAGCTTTTTTGTATTACCCTTTTTTTGTTTTCAGCATACTGTCACGCTGATTATTACGGCAAAGTCACTTACGTTTTAGACGGTGATACTGTGAGTATCACAAAACCAAACAACACTAAATGGCGGGTTAGACTGTCATTCATAGATGCCCCTGAAGTTGCCAATAATGCTAAAAATTCGCCTACACAGCCTTATGGTCAACAATCGAAACAATATTTAATGTCTATGGTCTTAAACAAAACGGTACTCGTTAAAGAGCATGGAACTGATAACAATGGTAGGTTTCTTGGTGAGCTGTACTTGAATAAATTAAATGTGAATAAAGCAATGGTCGCCAGTGGCTACGCTTGGGCTTATCGCTACAATCTTCCTGATAGAACATACATAGATTTAGAGAATAATGCTCGATCAAAAAAAATCGGGTTATGGAAAAGTCCTAACCCGATTAACCCCTATGACTGGCGAAAGAAATATTAAAATTTCATGCCTGAAGTGGGCTTATCCTGCTTTGGGCTTGACTGGCTTAACTCCTGTACCCTTGAAGCAGATAAAGATTTAAATGTTGTTTGCTGTGCTATCACTCTCTGATCTACAGCCTGTTTTACTTCAGGATTGGTTTCATAGCGTTTCACATATTGATCACCATAGCGGGCTTCAACACTTCTGATTTTTAACTCTACATTTGAATTGTTATGAACGCCTGTTGCATAGGTTTCACCTTTTTTAGTTGTGTGACCTGTGATTTTAATTTCAGCGTCTTTAGGTAAATTAGTGGTTTTAAATAAACCATCTTTTTGACTGTATGCTTCATTGAGCTTGATATAGTCACCATGAGCAACGGATAGCCCATTAGCTGACTTAGCAAAATCAGCACCCAATTTCCCCTCTTGCTTTAGCTGTATTCGGACTTCTTTAATGATTTGGTGTTTATCTAGCTCTGGGGCTTTGCTTTGAAATTGAGATACTTCAGCCTTACTATCTCCTTTCACTTCAGGCGCTTTAGGTTTATTTGATAGCTGTTCATCTACTTTCATTAAAATTTTATTTTCAAGGTTATTTAACTTTTCTTTAACCTCCATATAAACCTGTAATGCCGTAGATTCAGGTTGTTTTGAATCATGATTACCGATCGGCTTATCGAGCATCATTTCATTTTTAGTAACATTGATTAACTCAAGATGATCTCGATTTTGACGGAACATAACTAAATTGTCCTCGCCATCAACTTTGATATTTTTAGATAAATAACCATCTTGTTTTTCAAAATCATCTTTGGCAACAAGTAAGTTGCTAGTTAAGTTACTGACTATTTTTACGTCCATTTTCTCACCTGTACTTTCATCAACTTGGGTCACTTCACTAACCAGTTTTTGATTATTCAATTTAAGTCTGTCACTTTCCTGAAGCCCCTTTACAATCTCAACCTCTGTATATGGGGCAAAGCGTGTTTGCATTGCTTCTATTACTTTGAACCATTTATATTCATGCTGTTGGCGCTCCTGATCTGAAAATGGTCTTTCCCTTTCAGCTTTAAAGTCCTTTTGTTCAATAGCGTTATAGTGACGGTCATAAACGGTTAGCTTGTCTACTATGGGTTCATCTTTTAACTGTTCTATTGTGTTTTCTAGCTTGTGATAAATTTCACTATGAATATCAATATTGACGAAACGCCCAGTTTCATACAGCGCCTTTTCCATTTCATAACGATGGTATATACCTTGTCGTGATGTAATTTCAGGCACAGCCATTATTTTTAATTCAACGTCTTTGTAGCCTTTATCTCTGAAATTTTGAACTGTATTTTTTAAGGTTTGAAAATCTGCACTTGTTTGGTCAAGAACAATATTTTTCTTATGGCTTATAGCTTCTTCAATTAATTCTAAACTCCACTTTTTAGCATCATGGTGGGTGAATCCTGAAGATGTTTTATCATCCAATTTTTGCAGTTCATTATACTTGGGGTGATAGGCTCTTAATTGATCGGGGTCAATAATTACACTCCCGCCTTTATCTTTGAACTGATCTATAGAATCTCTTGCCAACTTGCCTTTACCCGATGCAGGCTGACCGCCAGTAATGACGACTTTAGGGCTGACTATAGACAGTGAGTTATTCAGAAAATCAGCTTTAATTTTCTCAAATACAAGGCTATGTTCTTCGTCACTTAGTTTGTATTGGTTGTCCATTGATCACCCTTTCATTGTGCCTTAAAGAATGTTCCAACAAACTTATAAACTGTAGGTAGTAATATCAGTCCACAAAATCCAATAATGCCTACAGTGTTATCTGATAAGTTCTCTGAAACAAACACTACGCCCAAGCAACCATAAATCACGACTAGACTTATAATTAGCTTCAGCAAAAAATTTTCATTCCTGATTACTCTGCTCGCTTTTATAGGCTTCACTATGTTTCTTGATTGATTGTATCAACTGTTCTCTATCTTGCTCGTACAAGCCCTGAAGCTCCATTGAAAGAGCCTGTCTATCATCTTCAGGCAAATGTCCTGAAGTACGCAATCCTATACGGTTTGATATGCCAGTCTGTGCAATCCTTAATAATTCAGATTCGCTTAGATCATTAAAATTAATCATCGTTATTTTTCCTTATACCTGAAGATATATAACAATAGGGTATACCCTATTGTTATATAATAATACACCCTAAAAACCCTATAACAATAGGGTTGTTTTGTTAATCTAATGTGATATAACATTGAGGTTATCTAATTTTGTTATACTGGTTATGGAAAAAGAAAATTTAGATATTGAAGATCAAATTAAAAACACACCCTTTCAAAGAGTGGGGTATATCCGTGTATCCACTAAAGACCAAAACCCTGAAAGACAGCTCCATGATCTACCCTTTGAGCTAGATAAAACTTTTATTGATCATTTTAGCGGAAAGACTGCCAAACGCCCTGCACTTCAGGAAATGTTCGATTATGTCCGTAGTGGGGACATTGTGTACGCTCATGATGTTTTTAGATTGGCACGTAGCTTGATTGACCTTGTAACCATTGTTCAAAAGCTAAATAAAAAAGGAGTGTCTGTTCATATTGTCAAAAATAACCTGAACTTTACCCCCAATTCAGATGACAAGTTCGATAAGTTTCAACTCCATGTATTAGGCGCTGTAGCTGAACTTGAAAGGGGTATTATTAGTGAGAATCAAGCAGAGGGAATTAAATTAGCTAAAAAAAAGAAAGGTAAATACAAGGGAAGATCGCCTGCGATTACAGAAGAAAAACTAAAAGAGTTAATTCATACCCTTAAAAATAAGGACGATTCATACCCTTTCACTCAAATAGCTAAAGATTATGGTGTTAGTTATATGACTTTAATTCGATATAGGAAAAAGTATGCAAAACAAATTAACGCCCAGTCTGATTGACCTTTTTGACAATTTTCTCGCACTCATAACAAAAAATAAAGGAAAATTTTAAGATCAATTGGATTTAAGATATACAACAATTATGTTTAAACCTATATAAGAAAACACATTAAGCTTCTTTTATAAGGCATTTTTAAAATGATAATTCAACATAAAAGTCCCTCATCCTCGCCTTCTTTCAAAGTGAGAAGGCGATTTCAATAGCAATATGAATCACTCATTATAAACATTCATTCAGTTTAGAAATAATCTAGAGATATTATGATTAACAGCAGAATTATCGATAAAATCAAATAAGTATTGATATTATTAAAGCTCTTAAGATAATTTAACATTCGTCATTTCCCATAAGAATTTAATAAAATACTATATGGCTGACAGATAGATAAAAGACTAGGAAAAGAAATCTTGATTTTCGCGGGCATGCGGTCAGTCGGGGTTCTGGATCAGCCGCACCAGCGTGCAGTCGGGATCGATCAGGTAGCCGATCCTCAGGCCGCTCGCCTCCAGTTGCGGAGCTTTGAAGCGCGGCCAGCCGGTGCTTTTTTCCTCGGCTCCCGCCGCGTTCACCAATGCCACCATGGCATCGAGATCATCCAACCGCAGGCAACAGCCGAACGAGCTCGTAGCTGGGTCGAGGTCAGGATAGGGGAAGAATTCGAGCTGCAAACCGCCGCGCTGCAGGATCATCCAGCCGCGATCCTTCCAACTCGTCGCAAAGCCCAGCTTCGCATAAAACGCCTCTGTCACATCGAAATCGCGCGATGGCAGATTGGGGGTGACGTGGTCAGCCATGGCTCAGCGCAGCTTGTCGGCCATGCGGGCCGTATGAGTGATTGCGGCGCGGCTATCGGGGGCGGAATGGCTCATCACGATCATGCTGGCCTTGGGGAACGCCGCACCAAACGCGCGCGCTGACGCGGCGTAGTGCTCAGTGTCGGCATCACCGAGATTGCCGAGCGACTTGGCCTTGCTGTCCTTGATCAGGCAGCCACCAAAAGCGATGTCGGTGCCGTCGATCCCAACGGTGATATTGTCACTGGTGTGGCCGGGGCCGGGGTAAAATACCTTGAGCGGGCCAAAGTTGGGCGCGGTTGCTGGTTCGACCCAGCCATTGGCGGCGAAAGTCAGGCTGTGTTGCGCCGCAACCATCCCCTCTTGCGGGGCAAGCTGGTTCGACAACGCATTGGCATAAGTCGCAATCCCCGCCGCATGCAGCGCGTCCATACCGCCCATCTTGTCCTGATGCGCGTGAGTCACCACCGCCAGCGCGACCGGCAGGTTGATCTCCTGCTTGATCCAGTTGAGGATCTGGGCGGTCTGGTCATCGGTCCAGGCGGTATCGACCACCAGCACGCGGCCGCCATCCCTGACGATCAAACCGTTGGAAGCGACTGCCCCGAAACCCGGCATGTCGAGATAGGAAGTGTGCTGCCAGACATTCGGTGCGAGCTGGCGGAAAACCAGATCGCCAAACCGTTGGTCGCCAGTTTCCATTTGCTGGCCAATCGTCGGGCGGATTTCACCGGGCATGCACCCGCTCAGCATCAATGCAGCGGCTAATGCGGTGCTCAGCTTCGCGACCGGGTGCATAATATTGGGCAATTCCATCAAGTTTTCCTTTTATTCAGCATTAAAAACCCCGCAAATGCGAGGCCTAGTAAATAGATGATCTTAATTTGGTTCACTGTAGCAAAAATATGGGGCGAATTCAAACATGAGGTGCGACAGTTTCAAAAGCCATATGATAATCAACAAGCTGAGCAAATTTCTCTAATGGTGTAAGCCAATCTAACGCCTTTCTAGGACGAGTATTCAGTGACATGGCAACTTGATTTAAATAATGCTGATCTGCCTGATTTAAATCAATCCCTTTAGGTAAATATTGCCTAATTAAACCATTCATATTTTCGCATGTGCCTTTTTGCCAGGGTGAATGTGGGTCACAGAAATATACATCTATGCCTAAATCTTCTTCGAGTATTTTATGTTCTGACATCTCACGTCCACGGTCATAGGTCAACGTTTTACGCAGTTCTGCAGGTAAATATTTCAGAGCTTCAGTTAAAGCCTTGCGCACTGATTCTGCCTTTGCATCAGGTAATGTTGCCAAGATACAGAGCCGTGTATTTCGTTCAATAAGTGTTGCTATCGAACTTTTATTGTCTTTACCTTTAATTAAATCAGCTTCCCAATGACCCGGTATTTTTCTTTCTTGAACTTCGGCTGGGCGCTCATGAATAGTTTTAATATCCTGTAATATAGAATCTTTTTTAGGTTCACCGTTAGCTTTTCGCTTTTTATTTTCATGACGTAGACAGGATAATAAGTCTTTTTTCAACTCACCCTTTGGTAATGCTCGTATCGTTGAATAAATCGTTGTATGGCTTACATTCATTGTTTGATCCAAATCAGGAAATGTCTTTAAACGCTTTGCTATTTGCTGAGGAGACCATAAACAACGGATCGCTTCAACAATAAATTTCCAGAGGATTGAATCGATTTTGAGTTTTCTGTGACCACGTCTACGTCTAGCGAAGGTGTTATCAGAAGCATATCGAGCTTGATAAACGTCATTGATGCTATTTCTTTTAAGCTCACGATAGATCGTACTAGGATGTCTTTTAATGAGTTCAGCAAATTTTCTGGCTGAAAAGCCTTCTTTTCTTGACTCAAGCATTAATGCAGTACGATCTTCAAAGTTAAGATGATGGTATGACAATTTTATATACTCCATAAACCCTTTAAATTAATTAGGTGGTTTATGTCGCACTTCAAGTTTTACTCTGCCAACTTTAAATCAGTGGCTCCACTAACACTCTTCACTTATTTATTTAAAATTTAGCGACGTTAAAAGACAATTAAGTATTTTTAGATAATGCTTAGAATCAATTCAATTCATCAAGTTTTAAAAAATAATTCCTTTTGTCAGGTCTATCATTTTTTAAATGCTTTAAAAATATTTTAGCAGTTTCCTCCGAGGCATCCTCTCTTAGGCAACGTTCAACAAAGGATATATCTACAAATTCATCAGCTAACCCAGCACGGCCAAGATCTAAAAAGTAAATTTCATTGAATTTATCTATAAAAATATTACTATCCGTGATATCGCCATGAGAAAAAACCAATCTTTCTTCAACACGAGTCTCAGTTAACTCATTCCATAGACTTAGGTAAGTTCTATGGTCTCCCCATAATTCAGCGTCAAAATCATCTTGATCTATATCGTCAAGGAGTTGGTTATCAATAAAAAATTTTGACTCTTTTAACCGATGATCAATGTTTGAAATAAATGGACAATCAATAATAGCAACTGAATTTAACAGATTGAGTGCCTCCTTATAGATAGCAAGCAATTCTTGGTCTGTTAAAAAAAGCGCTGAAATTGGTTTTGCATTGATCGCTTTAGTGATCATTAATTCAAACTGCTCATCCTGAAAAGTCATGATGAGTTCAGGCACCTTTAATTTCTCAGAGAGCCAACTCAACATTTTCGCTTCGCGAGAGACACTGTATGTGGTCTCTGTATATAAAGTGCTAGATCGCTTAAGAAAAAAAGTTTCATTATTTCGATTAAAAGAATAAACATCCGATGGCGACTGACCAATTTTATTTGGCTCTAAAACGCTGTTTCCAATAAATTGTTGAATAATATTGGGCAATTCCATCAAGTTTTCCTTTTATTCAGCATTAAAAACCCCGCAAATGCGAGAGAGGTGGTCCCACTTGTTTGAACAACTAAAAGCGTATTTATAAGTGATATTCCGCTCTAGTTAAGCCACCTTGTTTTGTTGGGGTAGCTGATCATAGTAAAACTCATTTGGTGTCATTTTGTCTAGACTCGAATGAGGTCGTTTCAAATTATAAAACTCAAAATATGCACTTAATTGCTTTTTCGCATCTGTGACACTGCTATAAGCTTTGAGATACACCTCTTCATATTTAACGCTCCGCCATAATCGTTCAACCATCACATTATCTACCCATCGACCTTTACCATCCATACTGATTTGAATGCCATTTGATTTCAATACATCAATAAATGCATCACTGGTAAACTGGCTGCCTTGGTCTGTATTAAATATTTCAGGTCGACCATATTTTTCAATCGCTTCATTTAAAGCCGAAATACAAAAATCCACCTCCATACTAATCGATACTCTATGCGCAAGTACCTTGCGGCTATGCCAATCAATCACAGCACATAAATAAACAAAGCCTTTTGCCATAGGGATATACGTTATATCCGTAGACCACACTTGATTACTGCGCTGAATAGCCAATCCTTTGAGCAGATATGGATATTTACGGTGAGCTTGATTAGCCTGGCTTAAATTTGGTTTGCAATATAACGCCTGAATACCCATTTTCTTCATTAAAGTACGTGTATGACGTCGTCCTATATGATGTCCTTGACGATTCAACAAATCACGCATCATACGACTGCCTGCAAAAGGATATTGCATATGTAATTCATCAATACATCGCATCAGCTTCAGATCTGATGCACTCACAGGTTTTGGGCGATAGTAATAACAACCACGGGAGACTTTCAGCAGCTTAGCTTGCTTAGATACTGAAATCTGAAGTGAGTCGTCGATTAACTTTTGTGGTTGAAGCGGCCCAGTTTCTTCAACACACCTTCTAAAAAATCAATTTCTAATGCCTGCTCACCGATTTTTGCATGTAGTTTTTTTAGATCGATGGGTGGTTCTGTTGGAGCTTTTGATTGATCGAAAGCTTGCGAGGAAGCTGAGATCAATTGATTTTTCCAGTCAATAATTTGGTTTTGATGAACATCAAACTCAGCACTCAATTCAGCAAGTGTTTTTTCTGCTTTAATCGCAGCAAGTGCTACCTTAGCTTTAAAATCATTTGAATGATTTCTTCTTGGTCTACGTGCCATAAAATACTCCATATATTGATGTTTATAACATCATTTGAGGAGCAGAATATCACTTATAGGAGTTGTTCAAATTTACGGATCCATCTCTTCTAAACATACTGAAAATTTTGATTTTCGTTGTAGCTTTAGTTATTTTTATTAAATTCATTATAAGTGAATACTTAGGTGTAATTTTTAGCAAAGAAATTACAGTTTTTGCGGGGATGTTTTTAGCACTCGCAATTCTTGTTTATGAAATTATTTCAATTTGTATATCTAGACTAATTAATAAAATTCACTATGACGCAGATCAACGTGAAGCTATTGAAACATTTGAAAAGCATCAACTTAATGTTGGCTTTATCGTAGCTGACTTGCCAAAAGATCAAAAAAACAATGAGTTAAAAGATTGTGTTGAAGCTTATATCACTCTAGCGAAACAAAATTTACCATTTGTTTTGATTAATTCAGACAATGTATCTACTTCAGGAATATATTTTTCAGGGCAACGTGGAAAGCGTGACCATAATAAATACAAAATCATCATTAAAAGAAACTTAGACTAAAAACAACCTTTTAGAAAAATAAAAAAGCCAGTATAGAACTGGCTTTTTTTGCTTAGTACGCTTAAAAATAATTTTCTTCAGGATACCTAATTCTTTGTAGAACAACTCCAATTAAGCCCGCTACAAGCATGTAAACCGCTTTCATATACCACATGCCCCACATAACGGTAATTGTGGTCGCTGAAAATTCTTGTACTGGCTGACCAAGAAAATTAGTTGTTTGATTAAATGATTTTTCTGAAGCTTCAAGCGCATAATAATTTAATGCAGGGAATAAGCAGACAACCAATAAAACAGCTACCGTAGGGTAAAGCATAGCTTTAGGTATATCCCATTTGATAGCAAAGTACAGCGCCACTACCAAAGCAATTAAGCCAACACTAGACTTCATTCCAGTGGCAAAATCTAAACCTACGGCACTTGAGCCTTTCCATACTAGAAAGCAAAAAACAGCTATCAGAAAAGCGACAAAGCCCGCAAAAATTTTAAATTGTTCCTGTTCTTGGTAATCCATATATGAATCCTTAACTATTAACTGCGGTGTCAGTATGATTGTTATAGCCTAACAACGGTTTATTTTCAGGTGGTGGAATGTCTACAACGTCCCGATCGACATTGACCAGAATTGATGTGAACTCACTTGAAGCAATCAATTCCTTTGCTTCAGTAATATAAGAATCTTCAGTCTGATCATTGATTAAGTAAAATGCCGTTGGTGGGTTGGTGTCTGTAAGCAATACGTTTGCAATTGGACTTTTAGGGCTTAGATTATATCGCAAGCACTTAATGAATGACCTATTCTGCATTGTAAGCGTGTCTAAGAGTTCTTTTTCACCCAAGCTCTCAAATGGTAGCCAAGTTTGATTTAAAGGCACTAGAGCAATTTCTTCAATCTTTGCGATACCACTATCCGCAAATCCAAAAGTCCCAATTGCTAATAGGTTTACATCGTCTTGATAATGCGCCTGCTCAAGCTCGGCTTCAAAGCGTTTATTAACTCGGCTATACATTTTTGCATCCATAAATAAATGCAAGGTTGGGGCATGTTTTAGAATGATTCTGCCCCCATCAAAACGTGCATCTTCAATAGACTTAATCACACCAATAAATATTTTTAATGGGCGTTTATTGCCTTTAACTTTCAGGTCTGCCAACTCTGCTTTTCTTCGGGCTTCAATCTCATTGTGTTTGGTTTGGTCGTAATATTCAGGGATATAAACCAATCCACTTAAATCATCTTTTTTATTCTTTTTATCATTCAAAGCTACTTTTAATGCCTTGCGAAATTGAAACCAATTATGCTTCATGTTCGGTTGGTGGCGGTTTAACAAAGCTTCTTCAAGCAAGTAATCTAACGTCCCTTTTAAGGTCAATTTTGTTGTTTCAGCTTTTACAGTATCTTTAGGTGTATCACTTGGCGTAGGCGCTTGTTTGGATACATTGCTTTTTGACAAACTGAACTCAAACTTTAAAACACTTGCCCCTGTTTCATCTGTCTTGATAGCTTCCCCAATAACCTCGCCTAGTCCTGAAATTTCAGTAGGTGGCTCATAGCTTAGGCAACTAAAGTCGTGCTGATCTGCGCTGTTAGGCATACGCTTTAAAACAAAGTTTTCGCCAATTTTAGCGATATACATTTCAATGTTTTTTTGTGGCAGACAAGCGCAAATAGGTCTAATCCCTTTTTGATAACACTCTTGCAAAATTGCCTGTGTTAATACTTCATCATCAGGACTAACAATTTTTCCATTATGTATAAAATTATTCATAAAACCGCCCTCATTTAATATTTAGGTGTGTTTCGATTAGGCGTATTTGGGTTTTTAATACGCTGATTAGGTGCATTCAAATTGTCTTTTGGTGCATTCGCTTTTTGCTTTAAAAGCTGTTCTCTAAACTCTGTATAGACTTCAGTTTTATGCCGTGAATCGAATCTAGCTTTTGACTGGTCTTTAAACTCATTAAAGTATTTATCTGAATATTCAAGATTCAATTTATTGAAAGGAATCTCGTATTCTTCATTTTTAATTCGTGCTTTCATTACTGGCTTATCTTTAACTTTATAAGCATCAATAACTTTTAATTCAGTACCTTTTTCAAAAGTTACCTTTTTAAATAGTCCTGTTTTAATCTCAAGATCATTAGTAAGTTTTACAAGCTCACCTTTTGCTATATTCATATTGCCGTTAAACTTAACGATCTCGTCACCAAGTAAGGCTTTAGATTTCAAACTTGCTCTAACTTCAGAAACGATTTCTTCTTTAGTGAATGTTTTATTTTCACTGGTCAATGAATACAGCTTGCTATTTATTCCAAACAATTCACGCTTATTCTCTAAATGCAATCTATGATCATTTAAATAAGACTTCATTAAATTATCTTTAGATTCTACAAGTGTGAAGTCTGTAGAGAACTCTTTAGTTTCTGAACGTCCAAGTACCTTTTTGAAGTTTTCAAAAGCCGTTACTTCTCTTTCTACTGGTTTGTAATTATGGTCATAAGAAACTTTACCGTCAGGGGTCTTAACAGTTTCTTTTTCATTAGTTGCAAAAGTTAAAGCACTATAATTGATTTGAATATTTTGCTTATGTCGAGTTAAAGCAACATAAGTTAAATTAGCATTCATATTTTCACTAGCTACAATATAAGCACTATCTACAGTCATACCTTGTGATGAGTGAATAGTATTTGCATAGCCATGTTTGAACTGGTCATATTCCTTTAAATCAACTCTAACAATTCTGCTATCACTTTCCATTTGAACCATCATAGCTTTAGGATTATTGAATTTATCCTTTTCAAAACCTATTACTTTAGCCAGTTCACCATTACTAACTTTCATCTGTGAATTATTTTGTTTGAATACAATTTTCTCACCGATGGAAATATCTAAATCACCTTGATAGTTTTTCACAGAAACACTTTCAGGATTAAGCTTACCTTGTTTGATAAGCAATGCTCTAGCCATTCGATTTAGTTCATTCACATCACTATTTGAATGAGCAAGCATTAATTTACTTTCGCTAGAATCTTCACTCCATGACTTAACAGTTTTAGCTAAAGCTAGATCATGAGATTCGTATTCATTAACCATATTAATAGATTTATAAATATCTATTGCTTTACCTACTTCATGCTTAGAAAGATATTTAGATGCTTGAATCATCTTGTCAGATTCTTTGGCATGTTTCTGACGTTGAATATCCTCTAGTGAAGCAATATTTTTCTTATCTAAGTTTTCTTGAATATTTGCAAATACATGACCCGCACTTACTGCACTTAACTGGTAACTATCACCAACTAATTTTATTTGTGCATCGTGTTTTTCTACAAGCATAAGCAAGCGTTGCATATCTCTTGAACCGACCATGCCTGCTTCATCCAAGATCAATACAGTTTTATTATTTATTTCTAAATTACCGCTATCATACTTAGACAAGAAAGAAGCAATTGTACTACTTGGAATATCACAATCATTCGCTATAGCCTTAGCTGTAATTGCCTGTAATGCGATTCCATATACTTGATAATCAGATTCTTTATAGGCTTCAGAAACGGCACTTAGAACGTATGATTTACCTGTGCCCGCAGAACCATTCAACAATGTAATCCGATCGGTAGAAGTTAAGGTATAGAATGCTTTTTCTTGCTCACTATTAAATGTTCTTGTTTCAGCAACACGTACCGCATTTAAAGGTAATTTCTCAACTAGATTAAATGGTTTTTGAATACGGCTTTCCTCATTAGCATTATAGATAAATGTTGAGATTGATTCCTCAATACCTACAAGCTCTTTAGAAGAAAATACGACTTTATCTTTACCATATAAAGTAGCCATATCAGGGCAAGTTATTACCGATTCATAAGCTTTTAAATATTGTTCTTCACCATCTGTATGAGCCATTAAAAAACGCTCTAGCTCACGCACTGAAAAAACAGATTGATTAGAAGTTAATGCTTTAATTGCTTCGCTTGGGCGCTCAATTATTATTTCACCATTTTGATGACGTACTTGCTTAATATTTTCATTGATATGGTATTTGTGACTGCTAACGTAATCAGCTCTAAAGTTTTGGCTAGACAATTCAATACCTTGCTCTTTAAAACTTCTATGATCAATACGTGCATCAATACCTAAGTTTTCACAAAAATCATTTACATGGTTAGCCCATTCTAGGCGGGTATCAACCACAAACATTTTAGAAGAAAAATAACGATCTTTACCCGCACCGCCCTTTTCAGGGTTTACTGGATTATAACGCTTAAAATGCTTTACTTCGTCACGCTCTATACCGTCTAATTTTCTTTCAGAAAACATAAGGTGAACATGCGGGTTTTGCTGACCATCACTAGCTAGAGGACTATGAATTGCATAAGAATAAGTGAAGTTTTCACCTAAAGTTTTTTCAACAAATTTCTCTACTAATTCTTCTCTTTGTTCTTTATTAAGTTCTCTAGGTAATGAAATTTCTAATTCAGTATAAACACGCCCATTAATACGCTCATTCTTATCTGCTGACTTCCAAAAGTGTTTTGCATCAGTAGCCCATGACGGTAAATTTCCAGATTTAATATTTTCTAAATCATCTCTTTTATACTTTCCATCACGGTTAATGTAGGCGTAATGATTTGCGCCACGAGTTCCTGTAGAACCGTATTGCCTGCCTGTCTTAACTGATAAGTGATAGATCGCCATTTTATGCCTTTTTTGCTTTTGCTTTTTCTGTTTCTCGGAGAGAAACGCGGAAGCGTGCATTCCTACTGCTATAGTCATGATAACCTCTCTATATATTCGCTACAAGTGACAAAACAAATGCTTGCATTTATCCGATTTTGAAGCAATGCAAGGCATTGATTTTAAAAGCGGTTTTTGGGGCTGATTTTTGGCTTTTTTTGTAATTTATTTTTATATAGATATGGGGTTTCACCCCAAGCCCCACATAAGGGAATAATTCCCTTATGAATCCCTACACTTCGCCAGTGGGTCATCGGGGGTAGACACTTCGTTTACACCCCCTTTAGGATTAGTGTGTTTTTTTGATTTTTGCTGATCAATATGTTTTCAGATGAGCCGTGAGCCTATGGCTTCCGTTCAGTCTGAAAAATATTGACAGTGCTATTGCCTTTGCGAACTCTTATAGTTTTTTGTTGCTTTGTATTTTTTTGGGATTTTTTAATTTTTCATTGTGATATTATTTGATCACCTTATAACTTTTGGATTAAGAAAATGAATATTGAGGATTTTAAATTTACTGAAGATCAAAAAAAATTCGTCACTGAAGAAATTGATCGTTTAAAAAAACTTGAGAACAAAAGTCAAACTGAAGAAATTATCTTAACTTTAGTTTCTAACATTGAATCAGGTACGCCAACGAAACAGCAAATTAGTTCTTTTGAACGGATTATGAAAAATGAGTTTAAAAAATATAAAGCTCGTTTAGAACTGGAAAAAATCAAGGAGGATGAAAAAAAACTTCTTGCAGGTTTAAAAAAAGAAGTCCAAGTTGCACAAGCTAAAGATCGAAAAAAACGTGAACACAAGCTTATTACAATTGGCGCTCTTTTTGAAATGGTAGACTTCCCATCTGAAGATAAAGGCATTATCACTGGGATGCTTTTAAGTGCTATTGAAAATGCAAAAAATAACCCAAGTTATTTTGATAGTTTGAAAGCTTCAGGTGACAAATTTATTAATGATCGTGAACAAGCAAAAAAATCAAAAAGCACTTTAGTTGATAATTCAGGAAGTGTTACTGCTGAATGACTAAAATTGAAATATCTTATATTTTGTCGCAACCCTGCGGGATTGCTTTGTAAGTCCCGCTTAGGGGCAAAGGGGAGTAGTTGCGGTTCTGCGGTCAGCTCGACAAAATCACAGATTTTGTCGGCTTCGCTTGAACCTTGCAACGGTAATCAGGGAGGGAAGAATTTTTATATTTCTTCAGTTCGCAAAGTAGACACTTTGCTCTATTGATACCGCCTAGAGTTTAGTTTTTAATATCATCTTTAAAAATATATAAGCAGGCAGTACCAAATAGCAAAGTTGTAGCTAGATTAAAAAATATTTTAATCATTTCGTAAAAATCTTGATTTGGTTGTCCAAGATCATTGTACCAGTGGCTACTTATAAAATTCCCAATGTTATACCCTGCCAACATTCCTACAAGTGTATAAATAATTATCATCAGAATTTTAGATTTATACTTAGTGTTTTTCATTAAAATTTTCCATTTGCTCTATGTTCTCATAGTAATCTAATTCAGTTACTTTCAACTCTAACAATATTGAGTGATAAAAGTTTAATGGTAGATTCAAAAGTTCATTGTGTACCGCCCATAAATCAACTTCAGATTTAAAAAGCTTAGTGTATCTTGGTTTGCCTTTTTGGATTCTTTCGCTTTCTTCTGCAATTAGTTCGGCTCTAATTTTATTTAACATATTGATCATATCTATAGCTGTTTGATCTATTGTATAGATATATGAAGTTTTGCCATTCATCCATAATTGAGCATCACGCTTATTGAACTTTGTATTTTCTTCATAGACTACATTATAAAAATCTATAACCTGTTCCCGACTGTATAAGCCATTCTTAAAGCATTCTATTTTGAACTGTGCATTATTCATATTAGTGACCTCAATAACTTTATGTTAGCTCTTACCTGTTAAGACTATGCTTTTTTGCATATCCATAAATTTGATTCGCAATGAACCGCAATTTTTTTGCTTCATTGGAATATCACCCGCAAAAAAATTGCGGGCGACTTTATCACCACTTTTTTGGTTTCTATATTTGATTTAAAACCAGTAATGTTGATTCTAAATCTTCAATATGTACACCTAGTTTTTGGGCTAGTCTGTGCATGTTTTTATCATCAAGTATTCTTAGCGCTTTGTGTAATGATGCATAATTATTTAATGTAGAAAACTCCTCTATTTTATCATCAATGTAAACTTGATCTAACCCAGCATCTTTAAAACACTCGATCACCTTTAGCCCAACAAAAGATAATTTTTCAATCATTTTAACCTTTCCTTAAATTGCTTCATTGATTAGTAAAGAAAGCCCCGCAGGGCTTACTTTATTATATTTGATCTATAAGGCTTATTACTCGTTTAGATGCGTATATCCCATTTGCATTTAACTGGCGTACCCAAGCGCCCCGACTTGGCGACCATTTAAAACCATTACTTTTTAAAATTTGGCGTATTTCTTCCGTAGGTTTACCATCAAATATAAACATGCAACGGTTTTCTATTTTGCATTCTGTATATTTATAAAGATCGTTCTCAACTTCATTTGAAGTTCTATTTTCAAGTGTTTGCAATTCTGCAATACGCTTTTTCAAGCGGTTAATTTCAGCATTATTATTCTGAAGTGAATAGCTTGCAAAACCAATTGAGCCATATTTAGGATTTAATACGTCTATAGCTTTTTCTTCAGAGAATCCAAGTTCAATTAATCCCTCTAAACGTGCATTGTGTTCGGGAAATTTTTTAATTAACTTGTTAGCCTTTTTCATTAACTCTTGCGCCTGCTGTAACTTCTCAAGCTTGCTTTTAAGTTTTTCTATTGCATTAGGGTCGTCACTTGAAATACCGCCCTTGCCTACGCTATCAGCTTTATTTTGATAGTATTCGGCTTTCTTCATTTCCTGAACTGATTTACCCATAATAGAGTGAATTTTAGAACGAAAGTTTCTATCTCGTTTTTCACTATGATGACCAACTAAAACTGGCTGTCCAAACGGTATACATTCAACCATTTGATTTGAACGTGTCGCCAATACTGTGCTTTTTACTGTTGCTTTATCAGCTAAAGCTTCATAACGATCTAAGCGGTTTTGTTGGCGTTCTTCATAACGGTTTAAGCGTTCTGCTTTGATTGCATCATTGTTATTTTGGTCGTTCATAATTCAATACCTTTTTAATTTAAGTCGCCAATCGACTTAATAAAAACATTATACCTAAATTGATTTGTTAGTACAAAACAATATATGTAAACAAGTGTAATTTTTATTGTGTGTCTTGAATGCTTCAGATTTGCGCTGTAGCGGGTTGTTTCTCTTTCCTGTGGTTTTGGTCACTCCCGATCTGAACCAAGCCCGCAGGCATTAAAAAAGCCCCTTGCGGGGCTTCTTTTCTTTTAATAAATCAATTTATAAATTGCTGTAGTATCTAAAACATTCCTATTTTTATGTATAACGTCTTTTATGTAATCACTAAAAAAAACGGCTCTGCGATTGATTGCAGGTTTTGAGCTGTATGTCATCATTGCAATTTTAGACAATGCAAATAAATTTACCACAATTGAAAATTCTAGGGCATTCAGGTTAAACGCTTCGTCCCATCCATTTTCCATATAAAAAATTGAATCAGATTGCAAAGTCCAAAAGCCGTTTTTAGTTTCCCATACTCCCCCGTCATAGCTTTCACATAATCGGCTTGCTTCTTGATATAAGATATTTTCCCATACATAAATTGTATGAGCCATTGCAACTGTATAGCGTGGAAATTCGCTTTCTTGCATTGACTGCATAGCAACTAGGTCGGTTTTATTAAAGCTGTCATAGCTCATGTCTGCGATTTCTTCATCAGTCAACAAAACTAAATCAGTCATTTTTTAATTCCTTTGTATGAGGTCGCCAATCGACCTGATAAATACATTATACCTAAATTGATTTGTGAGTACAAAACAATATATGTAAACAAGTGTAATTATTATTGTGTGTCTTGAATGCTTCAGATTTGCGCTGTAGCGGGTTGTTTCTCTTTCCTGTGGTTTTGGTCACTCCCGATCTGAACCAAGCCCGCAGGCATTAAAAAAGCCCCTTGCGGGGCTTCTTTTAATTATGCGTATGATGAAACATAACTGCGCTTATAAACCTTTGTGCCTGTTGCTAGTGTTTCGTATTCGTGCGGTGTCGCTCTGATATAGCTTGTGATCATGATATAGCCGTCTAAAATTTTCTTTTTAATTGGTTCTCCAATAAATTCGTTTTGCTTTGGTGATACTTCACTTTGCATAAAAGCCGTATCATGTGAGCGTTTAGCAATTTCCCGAACTTCACAAAATGCGCCTTTCTTAGATACCACTTGATAAAATTCTACGTTGGTTTGTTCATAGCCCCAGCATGTAGATAAAATATCGCCTACCTGTAGTTCTTCACGGAATTTTTTTAAACGCTCTGCGGTTTTTTCTTTGTTCTGTAATTTTTGCTCATATCTTGCATTACATGATTGGATACTTTCCCCAACGGCTTGTTTTAAACGCTCAATTGTTCTGTAGTGAGTATTGATAAATGGTTTTTTTGCTTTTGCTCGATACGCCTTACATACAAGCATTTCAGTTGATACAAAAAAAACCGAACCGTCTTTAGCAGTTAAAACCAAACTGCCCTCATAGAACATTTGACCTTTTTCATTTTGAGTAAAATTTTTCATTTTCGAGTACCTTTTGTATGAGGTCGCCAATCGACCTGATAAATACATTATACCTAAATTGATTTGTGAGTACAAAACAATATATGTAAACAAGTGTAAAACTCTAGGCGGTATCAATAGAGCAAAGTGTCTACTTTGCGAACTGAAGAAATATAAAAATTCTTCCCTCCCTGATTACCGTTGCAAGGTTCAAGCGAAGCCGACAAAATCTGTGATTTTGTCGAGCTGACCGCAGAACCGCAACTACTCCCCTTTGCCCCTAAGCGGGACTTACAAAGCAATCCCGCAGGGTTGCGACTAGGGCAGGGGGTTAATAATCCCAACGGCTTGCAACTGATCTAAAGTAAATTGATTTTTCATAGCCTAGTTTTCTTTCTACTGAAAACTTCCAACGGTTTACCGATGGCTTATCTATTCCTGAAAAATAAATAGGGTTAAAATTTGGTACTCGATAAACCTTTCTTTTTTTACAGCTCGGAATGCAATTTAAAATTTCATCTGCAATCATTTCATTATCACATTCAAAAATTGCATCACTGCCCGCTTTAATCACTTTGCTTTTTTCTAGTACCCCATACCAATTAAGGAGAATATAAAAGCGGTATATATGGGAAATATCAACGCTATATAGCCCTTTCATATCTTTGTATGATTGAGCTGTTTCAACTATAGGCAACTCTAACGAAAGTTGTTCTTTACTGGTCATAACTCAAAGCCTTTTTTATTAGATCGCCAATCGACCTGACAAATATATTATACCTATATTGATTTGTGAGTACAAAACAATATAGGTAAATTAATGTAATAGCGTTATGCGCCCTGATTGCTCTTATTTTTCGCTGTAGTGGGTTGTTTCCCTTTCCTGTGGTTTTGGTCACTCCCGATCTGAACCAAGCCCGCAGGCATTAAAAAAGCCCCTTGCGGGGCTTACTTATGTTTGCTTTAGATAGGTAAAGTAAAAGTCTAAAATTTGTTTAAATAGATTAATTGCTTCGTGATGTGCTTCAGCAATATTGGAATGTTCATGGGTGAAATAAAACTCATGTGGTGCTTTATCTATGTAGATAGTAATAATGTTTGCATCTTGCATTTGACAGTTTCCAAAGGACACGCAAAATGTACCTTTTGGACTTTCAAGATAGGCTCTTGAGTAGTAATCGAAGTTTGCTTTTTCAAAAGCATTTAGTAGTTCAATAACTATTTTTTTAGTATCCAACTTTGTGAAAATATTGTTCATAATTAATCACCTATTATTTAAGTCGCCAATCGACTTAATAAATACATTATACATATAATGATTTGTGAGTACAAAACAATATATGTAAACTTTTGAAATTATTATTACTGCTATACTAATTAACATTAATACGCATAATATGATTTGTGAGTACAATACAACTTAGGTATAATATTAGCTCGAAAGTTTACGCACGTATTGGGAATGCTTCAGCATACCCAATGCTAAGTAAAGCTTTGAGCAATCAACCGACTGTAGGCAAGGGCTACCGTTCTCGCAGGCATAGAGGGCGATAGTAGAAACACTATATATAGTGGCTAGTAGGTATGAGATCCGCACTAGATATAGTGTTATAGAATTACTTAATTAAAAGCAGGGCAGGGCTTCATGGCGAACTTATCTAATGAATTTGCAATACCTTTAAAGGTCGTTACTGCACGTTGCCAACACTTGAAAGCAAGTTTTAAGGGTATCTTTAATAAGATTGAATCAAAGGCTATCAAGTATAAAAACGATGATAAAAAAATTAGTTCTTTGGTCACTTGGGATGATTGGATATATGC
>NZ_CP026423.1:0-40249 GCF_002934695.1 Acinetobacter sp. ACNIH1
ATAGGTTTGTGCAACAAAGCCGCTGTATCGCATCTTTAAGCCATTTTTCAAGGGCGATCGCATCATTCAAGGCAGCAAAGAGAATAAATATAATACGCTTTTCAATCCGTACCAAAACTGGTAATGGCTGTGGTATGTACTGAATATACAAGCACCAATTGTCACCGATTGGTCTATTTAAAGAGAACTCATATCGTTCCGAATCATACTCTATAAAGCCCTCGTTAATCCGTACGTCAAACGTAGGGTCTTCTAAACAAGCAATTATTACTGATATTACTGACATTTTAATTTTATCACTAGTTTTATTTTATAAATCAGCATGTTACATAATGTTTTATACAACAAAACCTTCTAGAAATAAAAAGAGAATTCGCGGATTCCCAGGCCTTTGCTTGGCAAATCAGATTTTGACAAAGCAAAGGCCTGGGCCCCTTAGGTTGAACGATATATGCTTAGGCTATTCATATAAAGAAGGATACTGTACGGCTTCTAGTAGCGGATCAAATACAAGGCATTAAGCAATAAATGAGCGGCAAAAAGTTTTCCTAGTCAGGTAAATAATATTCATGCACACGTAGCTGTCTTGAAAAAATTCACAGAATTTGGCTGCACTTATACCCAAGTTGTCACTTGAATTTAGCTCAATTAGGGTAGCGCTGTCTTTCAAACCTTTGTGTAACAAAGCGTGCGTAAGTCATATTTACTTAGATTCTGATATGATCTCTAATCACCAAATATCGTGCACTCAACCACGTAAGTGCCCATCGCACGGCGCTTAATGAGGCTTGTTGAGACATAATTCTAAAATAATCATATTTATTATGTTTCATCACCATCGGAAAAAATTGATGTTCTGTAAGGATTGAAAGCATAGGTTCATCCTCTGCCGTAAAATGCATCAATACTTTTGTTACATTACTTTCATACAACCATTTTTTTATTAACCAATTATAAGTTTCTGATTGGTTTTGTTCTAAATAATCAAATCGCTCTAAAATCTCTTGTGCAGAATTAAAATCTATAGCACTTAGTAATTCAGGCAAACGTGCTAACTTTCCTTGTGTCGATAATGGATGTCTTCCTATATTTGAACCACGTTTACCTGACGGAATGTTTGCCATCGTAATTAAAGCTCTCTTCCAGGACTCAATATCTAATCGTGGCTGCCCCTGCCCTGAAATAAGATACCGCTCAATATCTTCAAATTGTTGAAATAAATCGTGTTTAATTACTTTTTCAGTCGAATTCCCTCTTTTTTGAGCATAGATTACCCACCTCTGACTTTGTCTTTTTTTGAGTACATATTTTTCGATGGTATCTCTCAACTCATATTTTAGATTACCATTCTGTTGATGAATCGCTTGGAAATGCCTGAATAAATTACTCCGACTCATGACTCGCTTAAAAAATGCAGTATGTAAATTGGGTTGCTGTTGTTGCATGCTATAGGCATAAGTAGCCAGAAATAAAATATGAACATAATGCTTTAATGTTGTCGATTCATGTAAATGTCCAAGCACTCGACTAATCGCCTTAATCCCTTGCCCAACCTGTCCTTCATTGCCTACTAGCGTATTAAATTGCTCATTCGATGGCATCCAATTTTGTAGCCATGGCAGTTCTATCGTGAGCGCTTTAAAATCCACCACAGTTTGCAAACACTTTAAAGTATATGCACTTGCAAACGTATGTCTTAAATGATGTAAGCTGAGATCAACATCTCCAGTGACTTTCTTTAATATTTGAGATATTTGATTGAAAAAAGGCCTATGCTCACTGTCCTCATCAGACATTAATATCGAATATTTTTTATTCTTATAAATATCATCTAATCCCTTTTGAATCGTCTGACTTAATAAATTCATCGGAACAACACGTTCTGATCCAAGTGTTTTTAACTGATGCTCACCATAAGGACGAATTCGGAGCATATCCTCATCAATATCTAAGGGCCGTAAATGAAGTGTCTCTGAACGGCGTACACCCATCGCTGCAGATAAACGAAAATGACGCTGAATCTCTAGACGTAAAGCAGCATCACTCACCCCAGATTCTACAGATTGTAATATTTGAACGATCTGCTGCACTTCATTTTTTGCAAAAACTTTAGCACTTGCTTGATGCGCTGTACGCTTGTGTAACTTTATACGATCATCATTTAACTGAATTAAAAAATCTCTAAAGCGATTCCACGCAGCGAGATGCTTGCGGTGTGGAAAATGCTCTTGCGTCAACTCCATCCATTTTTGAAATACATCTTCATCAATCTGGCTATCTTTTGTTAAATCTTCTGAAAACCCCAATATACCTGCACTGACGATGGCCAAATGTAGATGAATCATATTTCGATTCTGTAGACTTAACTCTTCTGCATCACAGCGTAAAATCAACCATTGCACAAAGCACGTTAATAAATTGACTGAGTAGTGATTCGTTTTATTATTGGCAAGCTGTTCAAGCCAAATGCTTGATCTAGACTCACCTTTTAGTTGCTGAATCATCGCTAAAATATCAGACAAATGTAGTTGCTCATCGCCTATTTCTATTTCACTTTCTGGCTCAGTGCTATCTAAACCTGTGGTTAATTTTTCATATTCGGATAAGCGTAATAATTCATTTATTGAAAGATCTTCAGTCAGGACTTGGCCTGCTATATAACCTGCAATTAACGGAGTGCTATTTAACATCACATTTTGCTGTAAAGCTTTCAACCATTGAGCTAATGATAGAGTTGACTTAATCCCTATTTGTTTTAAATATGTATTAAAACACTTTTGCCAAGCCGTTCTTTGTTGATTTCTTGACTGTGCTAAAATCTCTTTTAATCGGGGCTGTAGATACTGTCGGTCTACTAAAATTAAAGTCGAGACATAAGGACTTAACAGTACTGTACGGCGTATCTTCGTCACAGATCTATCATTATTCACTGTCAGCTCAACGAGCCGACTATTCCCCATAGCGACTATATGTTGATCAGAAGCAATAAACTCCAACATCGCTTGTAAATGGCTTACCCTGCACAGTTGTGAATACATGGAGAGTACAACCAGCAAACGTCCTATTTCAACCTCACAATTTTGATGTTCAGGTAAATGTTCTAAATCCTTCTGAATAAGATCAAGTAAGTTTTGTTCAATATAACACCATGTACTAAAACTATTTTCAGATGTCAGCCATGTACGATTAGCTTTTTGAGGAAGTTGAACGAATAAAGGAATTTTCGTTTTATCGCGAATATAAGCACAATATGCCTTGATCGCTTGTGGCAAATCAATGTTTGTATTTTTAGCTAAATGGGAAGCTAATACATGTCCAAGCTCGAAAGATACGTTTGGCTCAGGATTTTCCTCAAAAATCAACTGACAATAGGACTCATACTCTGAGTTTTCCAGCCATTCTTTTACATCATTTTCTGAATATTGTATTCTCGGCTTCGTCTCTGCTTGAACTGTTTTAATCTCTTTGGTTACAACAAATGTTGGAATATTCAGGTTTTTAAAAAAATCAAAAACATCAAGACATTCGAAACCTAACTGTTTTTGCAGGTTTTCTTGTACATCAAGCCACTGTTGTTTAAATGTTGATACAGGAAATACTGATAACATATCCCATGGATAACGACCGCGTACCCAGTGCCCAAGTCCAGCATCCTTGAACCGTCCAGGTAACTGATTATTATCAGAGCGAACCAGCTTCCGTGCCCAATTTCTACCTAAACCTTCAATCTGATGAGGATCACAAAGTTGCAACGCATAAGATGATAAATCAACACGTGGTTCAACTTGATCCCCCAGCATTCTCATCAAACCACGTAAAACTTGAATCTGTTTGATAAATGCTGCCGTCAATGGCACATAACGATCGGTTGATTCATCTTGATGATGTTTATCTTGAATCAATGCCCAGCCTTGCTGACTTATCCACTTTGGAAAGGGTTGCTTAATCCCCCGTCCTGCAGTTGCAAGATTCATCCATAATTCTGTATACAACGTTAAGTTATCAAAGAGCGTCTGCCAATCTTTCTGTTCGGCAGCCTGATTTATTCTCTTCTTTATTCGTGTAATTTCATTTTGTATTTCAACAATCTTTATCCCAGTCGGGCTACCCACGCGTTCACTAGAAGAGTGCATATATTCAGGAATATCAATTTTTATCGTTCTTAAACAATCAGCCCATAACTGCTCAAGTTTCCTCTGTTCAAAAGATGCATAATGAATTAAGTTATCATAATTCCGACCGGATGCATTAGTCACTGCTTTAACGACAGCTAAATCACCTTGGCTATGCTCATATAACAACCGTGGAAGAAGATCTTTAATGCTTTTGAGGCTGATTTCTAACTCTTTCGGCACACTGTTAATAAGTCTTCTAACTTCGCGTTCAACTGCCGGTTGACGGGTTTTAATCGCAAGATTTTTGACTTGATTCACCAAATCATTGAGCTCACTTGGTAAAACCAAATGTAATTTCTTGGTCCATGGCACATGAAATTTAGACTCTTCTGGCTTTGTTTTGAGTGTCGGTGTGCCTGCTAAAACGCTCAATACGTATGCAGATAAAGTATGATCATACTGAATAGCAATATTATTCTGATCAGTATTTTGACTAAAACACGGCGCTGTTAATTCAGTAACCGAACGTCCAGTGAGTAAACTCAATATCAAAGCTAATTTTGCGCGTAAAATTAAGCTGGTATCAGCCTTAGATGGTTGACAGAGCCTAAACACATCTTGAATCGAATTTAATGACAATCGCCATTTGGTCCAAACTAAACCAACATTTGTAGCTTCAACATGCTGAAAAATAGACTTAGATGCATAAAACCCTCGAATTAAATCGGATTGTTCGGCCAAAAAAAATGTAAACAATGGCTCCAATGGTGTTTCATCTTCTTCAATCTCATCATACTCAAATACTTCAGAGACTAGACCACGATGAATTTCATCTACATCCTCTAAAGGTTGGATAGCAATACTTAATGAGCCGTATCGTTGCAAGATCAGTTTTTGATGCTTTAACCCTATACGGTGTAAAAACTCTCGACGTTTTTTCTTATTTTTTAGTCGATTCTTTTGCCAAATTTGTGATAAAAAGAGCTTTAATGCATAAAAAACTTCATTTAATCGTTTGTCTTCAGAACCAGCGGACATCAAATGAATCAGTTGTTTCGGTCCGTTTTTAGTCAGTAATTTTTCGACTTGTTCTAAAATATCCTCATTACTTGGATCACCCAACAGCCTGATCGCTAAAAAGGCGTTATACACACGAGATCCTTTTTGATCTTTCAGCTTTATGCTTCCATCACCCTTTAAATAATGACTATAAAGCTTTAGAGTGTGTACATTTTTTTGAAAGTGAAATATTTGCTCTAAAAACCAAATGATTACAGTATCAAAACGCTCATTATTTCGACTTAGTCCTGCTTGAATCAATAGCAAATCACAAATTCCACTGTCTCCAGTGTATGGACGTAATGGCGTGAGTTTATGTTTGTTTCTATCTGTTGTTTCTGAGAAAAAATGTGAATGTTGATCAGAATCCTGCAATCTACTAATGATCTTTAACGTATTAAGCTCATCACGAAATTCTGGTAATTCATCATCCCCAATCAATGTGAAGATTCGCTGACAAATGACAACGATACCGGCTAAGCTATAATGTGCACGTAATAAAAATAATGCTCGGAGGAGTTTTTGTTCTTCTATAGGGGAATTCTGGTTTATCCATTCTAGCAGTTGCTTAAAATAAATATTCATAGCCCACTCCTAAGACGATAGATCCACGCTTTCCCAAAGTCTGTTAAAGCTAAAGCAACTTCTGCAGTTGGAGCCACGCGAACAATTTGCTTTTGATATTTTTGATAAAGTTCTTCTAGTTGAGGTAAAAGCACAAAAAAGTCAGCTATGTGAAAATAGGGTTGCACAGATTTTCCAAGCTCTTTTACTTTAATTTTTTCTAATGGCAAAAGCTTCTGAGAGATATAACCTGCTAAAACATTTTCGATTAAAAAAGTACCACTAACCACCGGTGGTGCCCAATCTACCAATTTTTGAACAAAGGAAATCGGTAGTTTTTTTAAAAAATGCTGTGTATGAAAAAATAAAGGCATTTCTTCTAGATCTAAATGCTTTAGTCGAAGTTCTTTTGCAACAACCATCTTATCCTGCACTTTATCCACTTTACCCCAGTGTCTTCTGTTCACACTGTCCTTTAGAGTTTTTACATCACATAAATCACTAGCGACAGCACGCAGTAACTTACGATATGTCGCGAGCAGTAGTAGTGCTTGATTTTTAATTTCTTCTGAAAACCTACTCTTTTCCCCATTAAGTAACATCATTTTCAAAACTAAAACAGGGCATGGTTTTTTAAACCTGGCTTCAGATAGAGATGGATCCGTAAATTTGAACAACTCCTATAAGTGATATTCTGCTCCTCAAATGATGTTATAAACATCAATATATGGAGTATTTTATGGCACGTAGACCAAGAAGAAATCATTCAAATGATTTTAAAGCTAAGGTAGCACTTGCTGCGATTAAAGCAGAAAAAACACTTGCTGAATTGAGTGCTGAATTTGATGTTCATCAAAACCAAATTATTGACTGGAAAAATCAATTGATCTCAGCTTCCTCGCAAGCTTTCGATCAATCAAAAGCTCCATCAGAACCCCCCATTGATCTTAAAAAGTTACATGCAAAAATCGGTGAGCAGGCATTAGAAATTGATTTTTTAGAAGGTGTGTTGAAGAAACTGGGCCGCTTCAACCACAAAAGTTAATCGACGACTCACTTCAGATTTCAGTATCTAAGCAAGCTAAGCTGCTGAAAGTCTCCCGTGGTTGTTATTATTATCGCCCAAAACCTGTTAGCTCATCAGATCTGAAGCTGATGCGATGTATTGATGAATTACATATGCAATATCCTTTTGCAGGCAGTCGTATGATGCGTGATTTGTTGAATCGTCAAGGGCATCATATAGGACGACGTCATACACGTACTTTAATGAAGAAAATGGGTATTCAGGCGTTATATTGCAAACCAAATTTAAGCCAGGCTAATCAAGCTCACCGTAAATATCCATATCTGCTCAAAGGGTTGGCTATTCAGCGCAGTAATCAAGTGTGGTCTACGGATATAACGTATATCCCTATGGCAAAAGGCTTTGTTTATTTATGTGCTGTGATTGATTGGCATAGCCGCAAGGTACTTGCGCATAGGGTATCGATTAGTATGGAGGTGGATTTTTGTATTTCGGTTTTAAATGAAGCGATTGAAAAATATGGATCACCTGAAATATTGAATACAGACCAAGGCAGTCAGTTCACCAGTGATGCATTTATTGATGTATTGAAATCAAATGGCATTCAAATCAGTATGGATGGTAAAGGTCGATGGGTAGATAATGTGATGGTTGAACGATTATGGCGGAGCGTTAAATATGAAGAGGTGTATCTCAAAGCTTATAGCAGTGTCACAGATGCGAAAAAGCAATTAAGTGCATATTTTGAGTTTTATAATTTGAAACGACCTCATTCGAGTCTAGACAAAATGACACCAAATGAGTTTTACTATGATCAGCTACCCCAACAAAACAAGGTGGCTTAACTAGAGCGGAATATCACTTATAAATACGCTTTTAGTTGTTCAAACAAGTGGGACCACCTCTGATATTGTTAATGCATCAATGAGCAATGGTGTCATCATTTTTTCTGCAAGTTAAGTTATTTTTAGCGTTGAAATAATAGACTAACATAGTCCCAAAATAAATAAAATTAAATCAAACAAATTTAAGATTTAATAATAAGATATTTGATTTATATAATTTATTTACTAACTTTATTTTTATATCAATTCAATCTACCAATTTTTGAACAAAGGAAATCGGTAGTTTTTTTAAAAAATGCTGTGTATGAAAAAATAAAGGCATTTCTTCTAGATCTAAATGCTTTAGTCGAAGTTCTTTTGCAACAACCATCTTATCCTGCACTTTATCCACTTTACCCCAGTGTCTTCTTTTCACACTGTCCTTTAGAGTTTTGGTGGTGTTTCAAAAAGTATGCTGAAACAAAGCAGGTTGAATTTTGATAAAATAGAGAAATGCGAATAACTCTAGAAATCAAATGTCCAACCTGCCTCAGTGACAGTATAAAGAAAAATGGCATCAAAGTAGATGGGAAACAAAACTATCAGTGCAAAGACTGTAAACGTCAGTTTATTGGTGACCATGCTCTGAGCTATCTAGGATGTAATTCAGGCATTACTCGAAAAATATTACAGTTGATGGTCAGAGGTAGTGGTATACGAGATATCGCTGAAGTTGAGCGAATCAGTATCGGTAAAGTTTTACGTACTTTAACCGAATCGACCTACCAAATTCAGCCTAAACAAAGTCATTATGAGTCTCTTGAAGTTGATGAGTTTTGGACTTTTGTGGGAAATAAAAATAATAAACAATGGCTTATTTACGCCTACCATCGAGAAACAGGTGAGATTGTTGCTTATGTTTGGGGTAAAAGAGACTTAGCTACAGTTCAACGATTGAAGACAAAGCTTAAACAATTAGGTATTCACTACACCCGAATTGCAAGTGATCATTGGGACAGTTTCATCACTGCTTTTAAAAACTGCAAGCAAAGTATTGGTAAATTTTTTACTGTAGGTATTGAAGGTAATAATTGCAAAATAAGGCATCGAATTAGGCGCGGTTTTAGGGCTTGTTGAGAATTAACAAAGGCAACTGATTAATTTATAATAGTACTATGGATAGATACATACTTACTGATGCCCAATGGGCAAAAATGGAACCTTTTTGCCTAGGTAAAGTGACCGATCGAGGTCGTAGTGGAAAAGATAATCGATTATTTTTAGAAGCAGTCCTCTGGATTGCCCGTACAGGCAGTCCATGGCGTGATCTACCTGCTCATTTTGGTAAATGGAATACCGTCTTTAAAAGATACCGTGACTGGGTGAAAGCTGGTGTATTTGAAACTATTTTTGCATCTGTAAATGAAGATGTTGATTTGGAATACGCCATGATTGATGGAACGATTGTTAAAGTTCATCGACATGGGCAAGGTGCAAAAAGGGGGACTTTCAAACAATCTATAGGTAAATCTCGAGGTGGAATGACCTGTAAAATTCTTGCCTTAGTGGATAGTCTAGGCAACCTCATTAAGTTTCGATTAATGCCTGGTCAATATCACGATTGAGTAGAAACCAAACCTTTAATTGAAGATGTTGATTTTCAAGCATTACTAGCGGATAAAGCATTTGATGCAGATTGGCTTATTCAAGAACTCAATGAACGTAAAGTGAAAGTGGTGATCCCACCCAAATCTAATCGAAAAGTAATGAGAGCATTTGATACGATTATGTATAAATGGCGTCATCTCATTGAAAACTATTTCTGTAAGTTAAAAGAATTTAAACGTATAGCGATGCGTAGTTGTAAAACAGATACGAGTTTTGAAGCCATGATTCAATTATGCGCGAGTTTAATTAACTCTCGGTAATTCTCAACAGACCCTAGAAGGAGTTGTAATTTTTCAAAAAAGATTGAAAACCATTTTAAAGCTTTCGACTTAACCTTTTTTTACATCAATAATGGCTTCATTTAATGTCAGCATACTTTTTGAAACACCACCTGTTAATGCATGGCGAATTCAAACATGAGGTGCGACAGTTTCAAAAGCCTTATGATAATCAACAAGCTGAGCAAATTTCTCTAATGGTGTAAGCCAATCTAACGCTTTTCTAGGACGAGTATTCAGTGACATGGCAACTTGATTTAAATAATGCTGATCTGCCTGATTTAAATCAATCCCTTTAGGTAAATATTGCCTAATTAAACCATTCATATTTTCGCATGTGCCTTTTTGCCAGGGTGAATGTGGGTCACAGAAATATACATCTATGCCTAAATCTTCTTCAAGTATTTTATGTTCTGCCATCTCGCGTCCACGGTCATAGGTCAACGTTTTACGCAGTTCTGCAGGTAAATATTTCAGAGCTTCAGTTAAAGCCTTGCGCACTGATTCTGCCTTTGCATCAGGTAATGTTGCCAAGATACAGAGCCGTGTATTTCGTTCAATAAGTGTTGCTATCGAACTTTTATTGTCTTTACCTTTAATTAAATCAGCTTCCCAATGACCCGGTATTTTTCTTTCTTGAACTTCGGCTGGGCGCTCATGAATAGTTTTAATATCCTGTAATATAGAATCTTTTTTAGGTTCACCGTTAGCTTTTCGCTTTTTATTTTCATGACGTAGACAGGATAATAAGTCTTTTTTCAACTCACCCTTGGGTAATGCTCGTATCGTTGAATAAATCGTTGTATGGCTTACATTCATTGTTTGATCCAAATCAGGAAATGTCTTTAAACGCTTTGCTATTTGCTGAGGAGACCATAAACAACGGATCGCTTCAACAATAAATTTCCAGAGGATTGAATCGATTTTGAGTTTTCTGTGACCACGTCTACGTCTAGCGAAGGTGTTATCAGAAGCATATTGAGCTTGATAAACGTCATTGATGCTATTTCTTTTAAGCTCACGATAGATCGTACTAGGATGTCTTTTAATGAGTTCAGCAAATTTTCTGGCTGAAAAGCCTTCTTTTCTTGACTCAAGCATTAATGCAGTACGATCTTCAAAGTTAAGATGATGGTATGACAATTTTATATACTCCATAAACCCTTTAAATTAATTAGGTGGTTTATGTCGCACTTCAAGTTTTACTCTGCCCATCAATGAGCAATGGTGTCATCATTTTTTCTGCAAGTTAAGTTATTTTTAGCGTTGAAATAATAGACTAACATAGTCCCAAAATAAATAAAATTAAATCAAACAAATTTAAGATTTAATAATAAAATATTTGATTTATATAATTTATTTACTAACTTTATTTTTATATCAATTCAGCTGAATAGAGTCACTCTCCGAACAAATCTGCTCTGATCTCTTCCAGGCTGAGATCTGATTTCAACCGGTTATATAGCGGATGAACCAGCTGGCCATTATCGAGCCCCCCCCCCTGCCCACCAATAGTTTTGGCAATGAGATGATCCGACTCTGTTGAATCCAGATAAATCAATCCATCGCAAAGCGGGCAGAAATTATGATTACCCACCAGAAAATTGTGCTTGATCAAACTCTTGGTCAAGGTTGAAAAGGCTTTGGGTTTTGATCGAGATGCAGGACTGATCGAATCGACGTATTCAACAATATGGTTGACCACAGCAGGATCATATTTCCTCAGAAAACTTCCGACATAAAACTCGTTAAAGTTAATGTACTTAAAGGCTTTAGACATCGACAAGATAGTAGGAAATAGCTTTAGCTGTGCAAATGTAGAGCCTGTAAATTGTTTTGACTCTTGATTAATCCTAAAAATATCTATGCTTTGATCAATAATTTAGCTGTTAATCACTAGGTTCCAGTTCACTTATTTTCAGACAGTAACCAATCGAGAGCATTCATTTTTACAATACCATTATAATTGGCTTCAGTACCTATAGTATCTAAGGTCAATAAATACTTGGGATACGAGTCAGAAACTTTCTGCAATGGGCGTAACTCTCGGGCTAATGTTTCTTCATTCAGTGTTTCTAACGCGACTTGGTAATAAGTTAAATTCTGTAACGTATCAACAGCAACAAAATCAATTTCATATTCATCAAGTCGCCCAACATAAACAGTATAGCCTCGTCTGACGAGCTCAAGATAAATCACATTTTCTAAAATATGGCCTTGATCAGCATTTGCATCAGGCAACATAATTCGGCGCAAGCCAACATCAACTAGATAGTATTTTTCAGAGGTTTGTAATAGCTCTCGCCCACGTACTTTAAATTGTGCTGCACTATAAAATAGTAAACTATCCTGTAAACCCTGAATATATCGTTTTACTGTTTCAAATGAGATCTTAACTCCACTTGAAACAAAGGTATTTTTAATTTTATTAATAGAAATAGGTGAGCCCGTAACACTTGCCAAATACTTTGCAACACGCTCCAAAGCGTTAATATCTGCAGTATTCAAGCGAGGAATAACATCCTTAAACATGACACTCGCATAGACTGCTTGTAAGTAATCATAGGTTTCCTGCTGATTAGTCATTGCAAGTGTATAAGGGAAACTACTGCGAGTGTACATCGCATACAAATCACGATTGGATAATTGTTGGATGGTTGGATTATTTTCAGTATGCCATTGTTTAAACTCTTGGAATGACAGAGGTAAAACATGCTGCTCGATATAACGCCCTGTAAGTAACGTCGCTAATTCCCCACTCAAAAAGAATGCATTTGAACCTGTAATATATAGATCGATATAGTCACGAATATATAAAGAATCGACTACTTTTTCAAAATTTTGGACATGCTGTATTTCATCTAAAAAAACATAGTTTTTTTTGTTTTTATCGACTTTCGAAAGTACATAATCGTGTAATTTACGATAATCGGTGAGTTCTTCAAATTCCATATATTCGAAATTAATAGCAATGATATTTTCATCTTGTACACCTTGCTCTTTTAGATCTTGTTGGAACATCGCTAGTAAAGTAGATTTTCCAGAACGACGTACACCCGATAGTACTTTAATGAGATCACGGTTTTTCCATGTATTCAGAAATTTCAGGTAGCTTTCACGTCGAATATTATTCTTTATCATTATTTACACTTAGACTCTAAACTTTTCATATATCTTATCAGAATTTAGATCACATAAGAAATATTCTTTGTTTTCAAGAAAAGTTTAAATTCTAATTGAAATATTTAAATTCCTATTATCGCAGGTGTTAGAGGTGCTATAGACAATAGATTTTCACTGGAATATTTTTTTCAAACACGATATAGAATATTACGTCTATGTAGATACTAAGCTGTTTTTAAAAAATCAGAGATGGTCACATCTAAAACTATCAGCCAATCACACAGTCCAGCACCATCCATCTTCCAACACAGCAAGAATCTTGTGAAACGAAAGACCAGCTGCAAATCGAACTGGAACGTGTAGAAAACAGTATTGTTCAACTCAATCACGAAATCAGTATTTACCAACGCTATGCCGATCAATTCCCACGGCTGTCGAATGCTCTTCATTATTCCTGCATGAATCACAGCCAAAATAATTTAGAACTACTCGAATGTGAAACGTAAGAGTCTATATGTACATATCGTTCATTTGTGGCAAATGAACCTCAACTAAAACGATCTCGTGTCCTTTA
Organism: Acinetobacter sp. ACNIH1; assembly: GCF_002934695.1. NCBI lineage: Bacteria > Pseudomonadati > Pseudomonadota > Gammaproteobacteria > Moraxellales > Moraxellaceae > Acinetobacter > Acinetobacter sp. ACNIH1. The sequence continues at coordinate 13,233 of NZ_CP026423.1, forward strand.
GAATGTTTGCGTAGCAGTCATGCTTATAGTGTGACTTTTGATAATGGTAAGGAGTTTTCAGAGCATAGTAGGATAACAGATGCATGCATAGACACTTACTTTGTGGATCCATAAAAGTCTAATCAACGCGCTAAAAATGAAAATACGAATGAATATTTGCCAAAATCCTTATCGTTTGATGATGTATCAAAAGAGCGAATAGAATAGATAGAGTTTGGTCTAAATAATCGTCCTAGAAAGATACTATGTTGGTATACACTCAGTGAAGTGATCGCTGGTTTTTATAGTGTTGCACTTGTTGCTTCAATTCGTCTTATTTAAAATTTTATTAAAAAATTAAATTAAAGGTTTATAAGTATTTATATATGTTTATATATATTTAATAAGGTTTATAAGGATATTTTTATATTTAAATTCAATTGGTTATTCATTAATAACCATACGTTTTGTCCGTTCAACCATACGTTTTGTCCGTTCAACCATACGTTTTGTCCGTTCAACCATACGTTTTGTCCGTTCAACCATACGTTTTGTCCGATAACCATACGTTTTGTCTCAATTTATCCACAAAATTATCAATAGTAAAAATTCTCTTAAAGTGAATATACAAATATTCATTGCAGTTAGCACAATAAAAACTATAACCATGAATTTTTTCTATTCCAAATAAATGATGATGTTTTAAGCACTATCAATACGTTTTGTCCGATGTACATGCTTTTTTATTGAAGATTGGTTTTTCTTTCTATTGATATATTGGATTATTTTACTTATTTTTTTTATTGTAATGACATTAAAAGCATTTAATAGCAATGCTTTGAGCTTATTTGAATTTTATTTTTGATATAACCATACGTTTTGTCCTGTTCTCATTATTTATTAGATTATATGAAATGACCATACGTTTTGTCCGTTGTTGATAATTTTATTAAATATCTGTGAATAACCATACGTTTTGTCCGTAAGCTAAAAGATATATTTTTATTGATCTGTTTGCTTTCATTGTTGATTTCAATACAAAATGTTATTAATGTATGGTTATAAAATTGTAACCACGGAGTTTGGTTTGAAAAGTACAGAATTAATAAAGCCTTCTTCTCGTCGTGTTCAATACACTGATTTAGTGGCTACACGTAATGATATGACCACTGCAAATTACAGTTATGAAGCTAATGAAGAAAAGCTAGTGTACTGTGCTATGGTTGCTGTGCGCAAAAATGAACTAAATAAAAATATGCGCTTTGATCCAGATGAGTTAATTACGATTAGTGCAGCTAATTTTGGTGAATTGATTTCAGAAAAAGATTTAGATAAAGATGTTGTCACAGCAAGTGAGCTATATGAAATTCATCGGTATGGTGAAAAGGCCTTGCAGCGTGTTTATGATAGTTATAAGCCTAAGGTAATGTTGATCAAGAAAAAAGATGATCCTACACCAATTAAGGTACCAATGATTATTTATTGTCATTATAGTAAAGAAACTAAATGCATGCAGATTCGTTTTGCTAGAGAATTTTATAATTACTTCTACAACTTAATTAATCCGACAGGTATGACGCATTCATTTAGTACACACCAAATTCGCTATGTTATGCGGATGCGTTCTAATTATGCCATGCGGATTTATAGGATTCTCAATTCTGAATTATGGAAAGCTGAGTCATTAGGTATTCAGCAAATTCATGATATAAGTTTGGAAAGATTGCGTTTTGCTTTAGATATTGAAGATAAATATAAACTAATCGATAACTTAAAAAGCCGTGTTTTGAATGTTGCTAAAACACAAATTAATAAGTTAAGTAATCTTGAAATTGATTATGAAACGATTAAAAATGGAAAATTTGTTGTAGGTATACGTTTTACTTACAAAATGAAGGAAGAGCATAGAAATCTAATTTTTCAACGTATTATTGATCGATTAAAAGAAAAACATCTTAAAAATGCAATTCCATATAGTGATGATGGATCACACTTTAAAGATAAAGAACGCGTTAAATATATTAAACCAGTCACTAAGTTGAGCTCTAAGCAAATCACAGTTTTAGTGAATTGTGATGTTTTCTTAAACGATTATGGTTATTTTTTAGGTGATTTGGATACGATTACAGCTAAAAAAACGATGCGTAGCTTATTAACAAATAAGTTAGATATATTGAATGATCATAAACTTATTGATCTGGATTACTATTTTTGGATACAAGCAAAACGCAATATGAATATCTTTAAAAAAGATGCGTCTGAAGATAATATGGCAGAGCATGAAGATAAAAATATTGCAGATTCTGATATGGATGAAATTTTAGATCCTGCAGAAGATCAACTACCTTTCTGATGATAACCTTTCTTATGTATCATTTTTTAATCTTATATATATGGTAAATGGTAGTATCCAATATCAATCTATAACATATTGGATACTCAATTATAAATTTCCACTGTGGAAATTTATAATTTTTTATACCTTATCGTCTAAATCAGCAAGAAAAGCTTCTAGTTTTTCAATTTTTTCTTGATTAAATTCAGCATTTAAACTAGTACGAATATTTACGACTGTCTTCCCATTGAGATTTTTTTCAATCTTAATTGAGCCAAATTTAAGACCATTTTTATCTTTTAGTACCATTTTATTAATTTTAGACGTATTTGTGATATTTTGTTCTTGCTTTTTAGCTATCTCTTGTACAGTTAATGCTTTTTCTATTTCGTAAATGAATTTTTTTGATGGACGATTAGTTTCTGTAAATTCATTTAGATATTTTTTCCATATATTAAATGTGGCAGATTCAACCAATTGATGATTAAATTTTAAAACGAGTTTATTTAATTCGGTTAACAATTGTTGTGCAGTTGCACCTGAAATAGCTTTTGGATTTATTTTTAGATCTTCTTTTATATAATCTGGAAGTTTATAAAAGCTCATTAATCTAAAGTATTTAGATTGATCTAGTTGATATTTTTGAGTGATAAATTCTACATTTTGTATAGAGTATCCAAACTCATTACAATGTTTTTGTATGGCGTTGACTAATTCAAAATCACTAAGATTCGATCGATGTAAGTTATCAATCAATGAAATTAAAGCTGTTTTTTCCTTGGATTTATCATCTCGAATAATTGCACGAATCGTCTTATGCTTTAATATATCTCGAACAGCTCTAAACCTTTTTTCTCCACCGACGAGCTCATATCTTTCCTCTTTTTTTATAACAACAATAGGGTAAATTTGTCCATTCGTTGCAATACTCGTGGCAAGAATTTCAACTTCCTGTAAAACTTTATCTGTAATAATACGAGGTTGATGCTCTGAGAAGTCAATAAGTTCTATAGGTACATCAACAATATTATTTTCAATTGATGATATTAACGATACTTTTCCTGTTCCTGCTGCATTAATAAATGCCTGCTCCATTTCAAGAGAATCATTAAAATCGACAATTAATGGTTTTTTTGCCATTACAGGATCTCCACCAAAAATTCATTTAATTCATCTTTTGCTTTGCTGCTACCCATTTCTAATACTGATTTTCCTTCGATCATCGCATCGCGAAATTGTTTGCGATCACGCAAAATTGTATTTAGTGTTTTAACAGACTTGACTTGCTGTAATAGCTCTAAAGCAGCATCAATTTCTGTAGATTTATTATTAGTTGGGGCTTTATTTAACACCACAAATGTTTTTAAATTTTTATTCACTTGTTTTGCTGTATTTACTAATCTTAGAACAAAAGGTAGTACTTCAATATCTGTTTGACTAGGTTGTGTTGGAATAATAAGAACATCTGCTGTTAATAATGCTGAACGAAATTCAGCTGAATCACGCCCTGCAACATCCAATACAATATATTTATTATTTTGTTTTAATTGTTGTAATTCTTCTTTTAAATTATCTTTAAGAGCAATGGTTGTAATAGAATCTTGTAGTCTACGTTTACTCCATTTTATAGAGGATTGTTGATCATCTCCATCTACAAGAGTCGTCTTGCCTTTTTTACTCAGAGCAACAGCTAAGTTGGTTGATAGCGTTGTCTTTCCAACACCACCTTTTTGATTTGCGATTACGTATATTGTCATGGGTAATATATATAAAAATTAAATTTATATTAGCATAATAAAAAAATAAAAAAAATATTTTTAAATTTCCACTGTGGAAATTTAAAAAATCAAATTATCTATAAGCCTAGTTATTATCTTTTTCGGATTCAATAGGCCTTGTTGCACAAAGATTTAAAAATTAAGGTTCCCCATATCACTTCAAATTTAAGTGATAACTTGGGTATGAGGTTGGCCTAATTCCATAAATTTATTTAATACTGCTACACGGGCATGAATCTCATTGACCTGGCTTTGAAAGTTCCTTGCACTCAGTTTATCCCCCAATAATTTGATGCAATGCATTTTGGCTTCCACCAAAGAAGCAATGTACTATGATAAGATTAACCCGTTATGTCAGGTGGCCTAACTTAAATAAAAAAGTCTCCGACAAACCCGGTACGGTTCATTTCGATTTTTTACCGTGCCTCTCATAAATTAACAGTCAAAGCTGAAGAAGTGTTCTGGGAAACAAGAAACAAAGGCTTTTTGAATATCGCTGTACTCACACTCAGGATGCTTCTCTAAATAACGTCGAGTCCAAATCAGTGTGGCTTCATAATCATTAAAGCACTGATCGAGTTGTAAAAAAATCCACAGTTCATGGGCTTTTTGAATGAAAAAGTCATTGATGATCATGAGAGCAATTTTCTTTTCAGTGTTTGAATCCGGGTATGAGTACATATTACATTTACTCCGATAGTAAGGATAAATAGGTTAGTTGATAAGCTATTTATAACACATAAAAATATGTGTTTACCACATAATTTTATGTGTTTTTATGTAAATATAACCCTATGCTATAATCTCAAAACACCATTTCTATAAATTTAATTAAATGCCATATACTGAATTTCAACGTCTTGTCGGTAAAGCTGGGCTTTCAATTAAGGAATTTGCTGCCTTATTGGATATGAAACCTAATTCGATTACGAATTACAGTAAACAAGGTGTGGTTCCTACACATATTGCTGTAATCGTTGCGTTGATTTCTACGATGAAAGATGAGGGATTAGATTTCTATCCAATTTTTGAAAAAGTTAAGTCGTATTCACAAGAATAAAACTCTCGTTTTTTGATTGTTGTAAGCTTTTTAGTAGATATTGATGATGTAAAAAATGCCTGAACTTCAGGCATTTTTTTTGTTTCAGGGACTTATAAGCCTCGATAGAACTTTTCAATAAAGTATCGAGTTTTGAGAACCAGGGTGATCATCAAATTCTTATGTTCTGAGATCTTAGGTCGAGCATTCGGTAAACCGGACATTTCTATTTTGGGCTTACAGATGATGAATTTCGCATAAGAGATTTTATGTTAAGTAAGTGATCAAAAGGCCCATAGATGGGGTGTAACTTCGTATAACGCCCATTATGTTAATTTTAGAGGAACTTAAGATTTAGGTTAAAGTTCCTTTTCAAAAAATTGACTAGCTAAAGGATGATCTTTCATTAAATTATTTATGTCATCTGGATCATAGCAACCACATAAACCCAAAAGAACTGGTCTAGCTACTTTATCAATACAACATCCTGAAACAACTTGCATACGCTGTAGTTTGTCATATCCAAAAACAGTATAGATCAGCTCGTCATCATCAAAATGACCTTTGCAAACTGAACAAGAGTCAGGATACTTCTTTAAAATTTTATTGATGTCTTTTTGCTGAGCAGCAGTAACAGCCATATAAAAACTCTATTCATTTGATATCAACCATTATTCTACAACGATCTGTATTCTTATACGTTCCATAAATAACATTTGAATCATTGCAACTAAATTTAGTTGCAAAAATTAAATCAAAGGTACTATACTGAGTTAGAACTGAGTGGGACTAAAATATGGGTAAAACGGAAAAGTTATTGGAAAAACTTGGAAATTCAAAAAATACATTTCCATATAAAGATTTAGTCGTTTTACTAAGCCAACTCGGTTATGAAAAGTTTGAAATGGCAGGCTCTCGTGTTCGTTTTTTTAATGAAAAAACTGAACATATGATTTTACTGCATAGACCACACCCTGAGAATGAAATCAAAGGCGGTGCATTGAAAGCTGTAAAACAGGCACTTAAGCAGGAGAGATTTTTATGAGCTATCTAAAATATAAAGGTTATCTTGGAACAATTGAGCCTGATTTAGAAACAGGTGAGTTGTTTGGAAAAGTTGCTTTTATACGTGATTTAATCACTTATGAAGCCGAAACATTAAAAGCATTAGAACAAGCTTTTCAAGAATCTGTAGATGGCTATTTAGAATCTTGTATCGAACTAAATAAAAAACCAGATCAGCCTTTTAAAGGTACGTTTAATGTACGGATTAGCCCTGATCTACACCGTAAAGCTGTTTTAGCATCAAGTAATTCCTTGAATAACTTTGTAAGCGATGCAATTCAAGAAAAGCTAATGCGTCTAGGTGTTTAATTTATTGAAATTTATATAAAATTAAAAAAAGGAAGCATATCGCCATTGCTGTCCTACAATTTTTCACAAGAGGAAGCTCATTTGAGCTTCCTCTTGTTTTATGGGTATTTTATCGGGTGAAAATAAAGCTTTTAAAGTTCTTCTTTCAAACAAATTCACTTGAATTATTCTGAGTAAACGTTGAACTGTCCAACCTGTTTTTCCTAAATGTTGAGCGAAACTCACCAATAAATAGGCGATCATCGCAATCCAGATTTGTGTCTGAATTGCGTTCCTGCTGCGGCCTAGAAACGCTTTTAATTTGAGATTCTGCTTAATCGCCTTAAAGAACAGCTCAACTTTCCAACGATCTTTATAAATCGCCGCAATGGTAGAGGCGGCTAAATGAAAGTTATTGCTGAGAAAGCTAAAGTGCTTGCCACTTTGCTGATCTCTATATTCAATTCTTCTTAACACTGGGGCTTTTCTTTTTAGGGCATGTGCGCTATTCAGCTGAATGGTTTCATCTTTTAGAATACCTTTGGATTCAAGCACTGGATGTTGCTGAATCACCTGATACACAGATTTAGGCCTAAAACGTGTGACAAATCCAATGTTTTGAGCAGTCAGATTTGCATACCATTGGTAATCGACATAGCCTTTATCAAAAACTACAATGCTGCCAGCAGGAAACTGGAATTTGCGGCCTTGTACCATGTCATTTTCTTTGCCATTTTCAACTGCAACAAACTCAGGAATATCATTGCTGTGATTCAATCCTATACTGAGTTTCATGCTGGCTTTTGAGTCGTGAACTTTGGCCCATTCACATAAGGAAAGCGACAGGTCAATATGACTGGCATCCAAGGAATACAAGGGATTCTTAAAGCGAAATTTATGAGCTACTTTTGAGTGTTCATAGTATTTAAGCAACTTGTAAAATAGCTGTTGATACAAGGCAGCAGGCTGTTGCTCATTGATTCGTGCCAGCGTGCTTCGGGGGAATAGACTTTGCTCCGAGATGACTTAGCTTTTCCTGTTGGCACTCCAAATTGGATTGAATATCTCTCAGACTTTGCCTACAAGAGAATTGAGACATCAATATGGCAATAAACTGATCCCACCGGGAAGCCGCTCTAAATTTCTGTCCAACATGGTGTACTTTAGCAAGTTGTTCAAAATCTTGTCGCACAACAGGTTTAATTAGCTCATGAAATACGGTATTCTGATGTGACAAAACCTGAATCCTGGTCATTAAAGTGTTTGTTTGCACTCATATTTTAACTGTTAGGACTCAGGTTTTTTTATTTAAAGCAAACTATGGGACAGCAGTGAGCATATCGCTTCCTTTTTTATGTAAACCTAACTTAGAACAGTCCCCTAACATAATTTTTTGAAAATACTAAGTTGAATTTTTAAAATTCAACTTTTACAGTTACAGTATCACTATATTTACCAGCAGGCAGACTCAGTGAATTTGTTTCCAGAACTTTTGTTGTGAAAGCATAACCTTGCTGAGTTTTCGCATCATAAATACCAGGATTTGTAGTCGCAACATCGCTCAACCACTGCTCGTTATTTCTTCCCCAGCGTTCTGTGCTTGAGTTTTTATAAATTTCATAACTCATATAGTTATTACCCGTCTCTGACTTCATCGCACGTTGATTGCCATTTTGTGGATAAAGACCATCATTCAGGCTCACTTTATAAGGGGTCTTGACTGAACAACGTATACCCATAGAAGTTTTTACTGGTGTAAAAGCATCTGCAAAGGCTGCTGTTCCAAAATTTACATCATTGGTCGCAATACGGCAGTCTGGTAAAACTTCAATCCTCAAATTTAATGAAGAATCACTACCACTTCCCCAATTGATTGGACTTATCCCCGGACGGCGAAAATCTGGACTTTCAAAATAAAATCCTATTCCAGCTACAGCCAAAGCAGGCACAGAATAATACCATTTGACTTTAAATGGTGTTTCAGCTCGATAGATCCCAGGCGATACAGCTTGTCCAGGATTAATTTTTGCATAAAATGGTAACTCACCATTTGGCCCCGTAAAGAAATTGATAATTGTAAAGCTACTCAGATTCCTTTCTTGCCCCACAGTAATTGGATTACTGTTGGTATCCAAATAATTCACATTAAGACGTTCACCAGTGACACTATTGATATAGTTTGCTGGCATCTGATCAACCCGATATTTCAGATAAGTTATATTTAAAGCAGCCAAACTAAATCCACTGCAGGATAAACCTGCACTGAATTGCTCCGATTGAACTCCATTTTCTGCCAGAGTAATGGAAGGAACCTTACCAATGGATATATTGCCACTTGAGTTAACACTACAATCCGCATAGCTCTGAGCAGTAATCAATATTAATCCAGAGAATAATAGACCTGCGGGTATTATTTTTTTTAAAGTAATCATGGTTTAGCCACCTCACGACAAACAACTGACTTAATCACAGCAATCTGTTGTTGCGCTTGTTTTAAATCCAACGAAAAGTTTGCTTCACATACGCGCTGATCTGGCAGTTGCACCCGAATGGTATTTTCTGCACTCAGATCTTCAAGATAAGTAATCCCGTCCATCCCTACATAACTCGATTCTTGATCGGCACGATGTACCACAGCACCCACTGGAATCACTTGCCCATTGCTTTGCACTAAAGACACATTCGCCGCATAAGACTGTTTGATTGGGAAGCCAATCACCACACCTGAACCACGTTTTGCCGCAATCCGATTTTCAACTTGGGTTGCATTAAAGTTGGAAGGTAAATCAATCGGATTGATGCTGTATTTGGCTGCGTAATACGAGGTCACTGAAGGTACAAAAACATAGCCCTTGGCGTTACTCCGCCCCACTAAACTGTTTTCATAATGCACAGGAACATCTGCAACTTTGTTGGTATCAATCAAAGCAAACGACTCGCCCAATCGATTGGCAGCAAAGACATTACCTGACATCAACACCACTGAACCAGAAAGTCCAAACCAATAGTTATAGTCATGGCTACCCGACATGCCGACATCGGTATTAAAATATTGGTTACGGTAGCTCACGCGTGCTTGATTAAAATCATCGCTGTTTTCATTAAAACGTCGAGTTAAATCAACACCAACGCCACCATCCAATGGCACACTGCGGTTATAGTTAACATAAGCATAATCACCACTGGATTGTTGGCTATAACCTAGATTGGCTGTGGATCGGCTCTTGGAAAATGGAACCGACAACTGAAATGCGGCACTCCACTCTTTTTCCACAAAATCCCGATTGGCACTTAACGACACTGTCGTACCACGCAGATAGGATGGTAATACTGGTGCCCAAGACAGGTTCATCAGTTTATTTTCAATGTCTCGGCTCTTGGTTCGGATATAGGCCACCCCAAAAGTACCCGACTTTTTTGTGGCAAAATAAGTATTGGCAACCAAACTTTTATGACTGTTGGCTGAAATCAAATCTGTATATTGCAAGCGTGAAAGATCATAATAATCCTGATCGCGTTGGGTATGATTGAGACTAAATCCAAAACGTTGTTGGTTATAGCTATAACCGAGCGTATATTGATTTCCCTTGAGGTTTTTATTTCCGTTCAAGTTGTTATTTAACTGATTAAGCTCTCCATCAGCCCAGCTTTGGGTTGCCGAACCACTTACAACACCAAACCGATTCAGCTTAAGCACTGAACCTAGTCCAGCCAACTGAATTGAATCGGAGAATTCAACTCGTCCTTCAGCCGTAAGCCAGTCATTAATCCCATAACGCGCATCCGCTGAACTGGCAAATTTGCCATATTCAAAGTTCTTAATCCCATAATCCTCTCGGATTTGTCCTATAGACACCGAATAATCCAATAACCCCGGTTTAAGCAAAGTATTCGAAATATAAAACGGCACCGAGGTTGCTACCTGACGGCCAACACTATCTGTGGTGACAATCACCGCCTCGCCCTTACCATTAATAAACGGAACATTATTTAGAATAAAGGGACCCGATTGCACATCACTTGAATTGGCTTTCTGTCCATTGATCAATAAGTCCACGGTGCTCGGTAAGGCCGCTTGTCCTTTAAATTGGGGTAAAGGATAGGTAATCAAATCTGGACGCGTACTAAAATTACGTTGTAACTGTAATCCACCTAAACGCACGGAACTTCCCCAAGCGTTTTTACTTCCCGTAATTACATCACCCGCTAAAAATGAAACTACCCGGACTGGGTCATCATATTGCCAAGTGGTGTCATAGCGGCGATAGCCATCATTATCTTGATTTGAATCGTTTCCAATCCCATCAGATTTAAAATCAGTTTTGCTATAAACCCCTGAATTTCTCAGTACCCCATAAGGGGAGAAAAAGCGTTGTTCTGTAAAGAGTGTACTGCTATAGCCACCATTCTCTGGGCGGTAGGTATAAAAGTCATAGTTATTTAATAAACCAATACCCGACTGCGCTGTTTCAGGTTGATACCATGAATCCAAGCCGCGTATCTGCACCGGCATCCAACTGGCAGGTAGATCTAGACTAAAATACTGTTGCGCTGAATTGTACTCATACTTCAATTCAGGGATCTGATTGAGGCTGACCCAATCCAAAGCTTTGCCAGAAAAGCCCAAAGTAAATATATCCAGATCAGTCAGGTTTTTTTCTGACTGTTGCTGTAGTACATCGGCAGGCAGCTTAATCTGCAACTCATCCAGTTTCGACTGCTGGATAAAATAATGATCACCTTTGACAATGATGGGGATCACCTGTCGCGTCGAATATTGATTGATCACCAAGTCGAGATAGAGCTTAAATAAGCTATTCACTTCTGAAACATCTCGTGGTGGCGGGGGTAAACCATTTGCATAGACATTGCAGCTCAGCAATGGGATATTCGCGACCAATATCAATGTCAGGCTTTTACATAAAAAAGAAGGGGGGTGTAACCCTGATAAATAACCCATTTACCCCTCTCCTTCTTTTTTAATCTCCACCAATTCCTGTTTCACTCCTGAACTGTCAACCCCGTACAAACTGCTTTGACCACTCAGGCTGTTGAGTAACTTGTTGTCTAGATCAAACTTCATGGTGCTGTTTGCCAACACATAACCAAAGGCGGTTTTGCCAAAAGCCATTTGCTCTGAAGTCGGAGTTAATTTAATTCCCGAAAGTCGTGAAAATTTTGAACCAGTATTTTTAATATAAAGTTCAGGTTTGCCCTGTTCATTATTCTTGACCCACCAACTTAATATCGGTTTAGCCAAAGGATTTTTCGCATTGGTTTTTTGTGAAACTTCAGTTAAACCACTGCCAAGTCCTTTGCCATAGCTAAACAAGGGAATCGAATAACGCATCTGAAAGCTGACTGTCGATGTTTCTTTATCCGTTTCTGGATTCACTTTAATGGGTAATTCATCGACAATAATTCGATAGGCAAGTTCTTTTGCATCAGGTACAGCAGCCGAGCGGGTCAAACGCAACATATGCTTTTCTCCTGCCTTGATCTTTGCCACGGGTGGACTCGGAATAACTTCAGTTTGTTCCGCATAAGCATCTTGCTGATGATTCTGATCCCATTTAAATACCCGAATCTGTACCATGGCATCAGAGTTACCGGTATTTTGTAGCCATACCGCAGTGGCTTTTTCATTTTCTTCAATTTTGGGATAGATTGGCCAGATTAAAAAAGTGGCCTGTGCGAATACCGGTGAAGTGACCATCAATATCGCGGCCGTAGAGAAAGTTCTGCCCGACCATATTTTCATTTTATTTAAACTCATAGAATCACCATGTAATCGTAATTGCGACCGTATCTTTATACAGGCCAGCTGATCGTGTTTGATTGTTATTATTCAAGTCTGCAACACCATAAACTGCAAAACCCAGTACGGTGTTCAAAGTAGTGGTTGGTGGCAGTGAGTAACTACTCCCACTGGCATATTCGCCTTGTAAACTACTGTCCTGATAAAGCTGATAAGGTACAAACTCATTCTGCTGGGCATGTTTCATCCGCCGAGAATTATTTGAAAAGTGATCACCACCATTCAACATCACCTTTACTGGTAACTGTGCAGTACATTGGATATTCCAGCTTTGCGCAGTATTAATGACGGATCCTTTTAACTGCCCCTGCGCCACAACAGGATGACGACCAAAATCAAGTAGCTGTTCGACATTGCTGAGTTTGCACCCATTTTCAATGGTCGCCTGCACTTTAAAACTTGCCGAAGTTACAGGATCAACAGCAAACCCACTTTGAACAATCGAAATCAGCAGAACACTTAAACCTATTTTTTTCATGATTTTGTTCTTTAAAATTCAATGGTAATTGGAATAGTGTCGGTATATTGTCCAAGCGAGACTGACCGACCATTATTAACAGTTTGTCCCATGAGATTAAGCGTTTGCGGCTGACCATTATTGGTCAAAGTAATGATTTGATTGGGCCTTAACGCTTCGCGAGCAGTTCCATATAAAATGTTGTAGGCAAGGAAATCTGTGCCATTACTGATTGCACGAAAATAATTTGCGCCAAAAGGTGCTGGTACCTTGCTGTCATGTTGCCCCGCACCAAAGGTAACTTTTATTGGGGCATTGCCAGGGCATTGAATGGTCAAACCTGATGTAGAACCCTGACTTAAACTGGTCTCTATCACCTGATTAAATGCAGCTGTGGTTTCTCCGAAATCCAGCTGTCCAAAATTTAATCCATTTGTTCCATTATTCACGGTCTCATTGTTGATCTTGCAGGAAGGCTCTAGTTCAAGTTGAATATTTAACTTAGCGCCCAACTGCCCAGCACTAGTGAGTGACGATACAATGCTACAGAGTAGCAATCCAACGTATTGTTTAAGTAATAGGTGCATACGTTCCTCCTAAAAACAGGCCTGTTAAACAACAAACCTGTTCACTGTTACGTATACTGATTAGAAATTAACAGTCACCAATAACGTGTCTGTATAATCACCCTGTGCTTTTGCAGTGCCGATGTTTGCAGCAATTGCACCAAAGATTGGAACTTCTTGAGCTACACCTGCCGCAGCAGTGAAAGTCTGAGCTGTATTAATGACATAAGGATTGGTACGTGCTGCATCACGATAAACGCTATAGTTTACAGTATCTGTACCAGCAGTATGTTTAAGACTACGATCAGCACGCTCACCACCATCAATTGCAACAGTAAAGCCAACAGGATCTGTACTATCACATTTTACAGTGAGATGATTTCCTGTCCCTGAAGAGGCAACCTGTCCAGTTAAAACGTTGCTCCAAGTACCAGGAGTTTTACCGAAATCTAATGTACCAAATTGGTTCATATTTCCAGTAACAGTAGAACCCTCAACAGTACAACCCGTTGAAACATTCAGCTTAACATCAACTTGACCAGTAACAGCGGCTTGTGTAGTAGCGATATAACCTGTGCTTAACAATGCAGTTAGTGTTAGTTTTGTAAAAATATTCATATTAATTCCCATGCTTTTGTAAAATACTTATCAAATATGCGCCAAAAAAGTGACGCAATTGACAAAATAAAACATTTATATAAATGATTCCACGACAATTAAGTTCAAATATGTAAATTACTTAGGGTCTGTTGACATTTACTGTTCATAATTAAACCTATAAAGGTAGCCATAAAAATATACAGGCTAAGGCAACAGCACTTTGATAATTTCTTTTGAGCTTGTCATATCGAGTAGCTATTCCTCTAAATTGCTTTAATCTACAAAACATATTTTCAACTAAATGCCTGATTTTATATAAATACCAGTCCATATGATCATTGTTCGATTGGCTATTTATTTTCTTTGGTATATTCGCTTTTGTCCCTGTTTTTCTGATCTGTTCACGCAGTGGTTCTGAATCATAGCCTTTATCTACGCAGACCACTTTTATCTCTTTTAAGTCTAATGTTGATATTAAATCAGGTGCAACTTTGACGTCATGTCTGGTTCCATCGGTAATCATGAAATCAACAGGATTGCCATTTGCATCAACAATCAAATGTATTTTTGAGGAGTTTCCTTCTACACTTTTAGAAATGGATTGATTCGCTATACCGGCAGAATGTTGATGAGCACGTAGAATAGATAAATTACGCAAAATAGTTTTCAACTTTTGCCAGTGTTGATCTGTCAGCATGGTACGAGGCATAGCGAATAGTAAAATTGGGTTTGGCGATTTGATTTTACTACTTCGCTATTTTTTAAGCTAAAAGTGTCAACACACCCTAATAATAAGACCTTTTGTTATCTGTACAGTTTTGACTCTTGCTGGATGCTCAAATGCACAAGACATATCTCAAAAAAATCAAATTGTAGAAGAACAAATATCCGAATCAGATAAAATCATCATCCAAAAATATAAAACATTAATCAATAGTATCGATTCTACTCATACTCCTGAATCTAAAGAAAAGTTAAAAAATTTTCTTAAAGAGTCGAGTAAAATCAAAAATCAAAAATCAGAATGAAAAAGAAAAAATAGAAATGAATATTTATATGGCTACGCCAATCTCAACTTAAAATAAGATTTTCGAATTGAATTGGTGAATGACCAAGCTTTTTATTTAGCACCACACAAATTGTATGCGACAGAATTTTACGAGTTATGCGGTGGGTTAAATGCCATAGATCTTTTGCCCTCACTTTCTGAATGTGAAAGCGATCTGTTAATTGACCAATCACTGTTTCAATCTTTCTTCTGGCTTTCATCAGTATTTGCAGTGTCTCTTTAGGTCTGAAATCTATCATGTTTTTTCTAAAGGGTGTTTGTAAATCAATACCCTGATATTCATAATATCGTTTCAATTCTGGTCTTAAATAGCCCTTATCTGCTCCCAGTAAACCGTAAATATCATTCGTAATTTCAGGTGCAACATCTCGCTCATCACAATGAGCAGGTGCAAAGGTATAACCCGAAATCATGCCTGAAAGATTAATGACGATATGAGCTTTGAAACCATAATATTTTTCTTGTTTTGCAGCACAATAACTAAAACCTGCGTATTCTTTAAAGTTTTTATGCTTTCTAGCTCTGGTATAACTACAGACAGGGAGTGGGAAGCCATCAATAAAGTGAATGTTATCTGAACCATAACGCTGAATGAGCTGTGCCATAATGGATTGACTGACATGCCACAGGTTTGCACAATGTTTACAGAAATTGGGATAAGATCCTAATTTTGGAAACCATTCTAACCAATTGTTTTTGAAATACATCCAAATATTTTTGTCTGTATCTAAACCAAGAAATTCACCTACTATTTGCATAGTGATGATTTCTGCATCAGTAACAGCAGGCGGAAAACCACGAGTTCTCAGGGGCTGAGTAACAACAATGGGATAAAGTTCTTCTATGATTACATAGACAAAAATGATAAATTCTTCAATGGACATAACTTTGCTTTAATTTCTTGGTGGAAACTAAAATAGGGTTATGTCCTTTTTATTTCAATCACTTAAAAAGTTGAGATTGGGGTATGGCTCTTGAAATGTATAAGGAAGCCTATGAATTAAATAAAAGACAATTAGAAAAAATACCTTCGCAATCAAATCTCTTCAAACATTGTGAATTGATGCAAATTTTAGAATATCCTAAAAATGATCTTCAAAATTGTCAGAGGAGAATAGCTGAAAGCATAAAAGAAGAATTAAACAAAATTTCTAAAGATGATCAAGCTTATGCTTATGCTGAATGGGATTACTTATTGGCCATGTATAAATCTGGACATAATGAATACAAAGGCAAAATGGAAAAATTCATTAAATCAACAACAGATGAAACAATGAAGTTTCAATTTCAAAGCTCTTATGAAATGGCTATTGAAAGAAATAATTAACATAAGATCTCTTGCGAAAGTTAATTTAAGAGCATCCAATTCACCATTCCAGCAATTAAATTCATTCTTAGACCAAATCGTTTCCGTCTATTTCTATAGCGTTCTGTTAATATCCGAAAATGTTTAAGTTTGCCGTTGATATGTTCAATTGTGATCCTACGCCGACTGATTTCTTGGTTGATCTTTTTTGCTATTTTGGGTAATGATAAATTCTTAGGTTTCTTGATTGGAATGAGTAACTTACTCTTAATCTGATGAAATCCTTTATAGGCTAAATCTGCCATGATACAAGGATAAATGATTGATGTGGATCTATGATTTTAGACCACGTCTATAAGTGATAATCTACTCCCCAATAAGCATGGGAAATGCTTGTTTCTGGAGTCAACCATGACACGAAGAAAACGTCGTAATCACTCAGCAGATTTCAAAGCTAAAGTTGCTCTCGCAGCAATTAAAGGCGACCACACACTCGCTGAGCTTTCTACTCAATTCGATTTACATCAAAATCAAATCATTGATTGGAAAAATCAACTGCTTGAGCAATCGATCAATATTTTTTCACGACCAACAGCACAACAAGAACCAGAGATTGATCTTAAAGCTTTACATGCCAAGATAGGACATCAGGCATTGCAAATTGATTTTTTAGAAGGTGCACTCAGAAAAACAGGGCAACTGAGCGGCAAAAAATGATCGATAAGACCCATCAACTTTCGGTACGACAACAATCGCAATTGATTCAAATCAATCGCAGCACGTTGTATTACAAGCCCAAAGAGATTTCATCAACTGATTTGAGTTTAATGCGTCTGATTGATGAAATTCACATCGACTACCCATTTATGGGCAGTCGAATGATACGAGACATGCTACAGCGTCAAGGACATCAAATAGGTCGGCGTAAAGTCCGACGTTTAATGCGCTTGATGAGAATACATGCCTTGTATCCAAAGCCCAATACCAGTAAGCCTAATCTTGCACACCGTATTTTTCCATATCTTTTGAAAAACATGGTTATAGATCACTCTAATCAAGTCTGGTGTACAGATATCACGTACATTCCTATGGCTAAAGGCTTTGTCTATCTGTGTGCGATTATAGATTGGCATAGTCGTAAAGTACTGGCTCATAGTGTATCGATCAGTATGGAAACAGACTTTTGCATAGATGCGTTGCAAGAAGCAATTGTGAAATATGGTTGTCCTGAGGTGTTCAATACAGACCAAGGCAGTCAATTCACAAGCGAGGCATTTTTGAATGAGTTAAAATTGAGAAATATCCGTATCAGTATGGACGGAAAAGGACGGTGGATGGATAATGTGATGATTGAGCGTTTATGGCGCAGTGTGAAGCATGAGGAAGTCTATTTGAAGGCTTACGATACGGTTAAACAAGCAAAACAATCAATTGCTGAATATTTGGATTTTTATAACACGATACGTCCTCATTCAAGCTTGAATAAGGCAACACCAAATGAATTTTATGATCGACATTTACCAAAAGTAATGGCAGCATAATTTAAATATTTAGAGCGGATTTATCACTTATAAAACTAGATTGAGTGGTCTAATTAACGGAACCACATCAGTTCGCCTATCTATTGCGCTTCCTATTTTCATACAATACAGTCATTAAACCTTTTCAGTTGGTGCGTTGTTTGTTTCGAGCCAAAAGTTTTACCGCAAGTTATTCTTTTGGAAAACAGTGCCAAGTGTGGGAAAGCGGGGTAATTGACATTTCCCCGCTTTTCTTTTGCCAAGGATTTATCAAAAGTCTAAAAAACAATCATTCAATCTCTTTCTTGGTTTATTTCATTAGAAAGCCTAAATCCTGCCTTCATACTTAATTCTACTGATAGTATTTGGATTCAAGCACATGACATTCTTGCCAGATAATTTACAAGAACATTTAACAGAAAATTACGGTTTCACCTTGGTATTAAAGCCATCAAGTCAACCACCAAATAAGAAAGTACATAGACTAGCTCATAGTAACTTAAAGCATTTTCTTCACATACAACTTGATGGTTTTACTCAAGCAAATTTGGCTATGCCATACACACCTGAATATGTTGATAAAATTAGTGACTGCTTAACAATTGATGGAATCGTTGAAGCTAGGGAATCGAACAGATCATGTTTTTCGGGCTACCCAGATAAAGATCCAAAGCATCCAACCAAACAAAAGCAGGCTCTATGTTTTACCATCGAACACCAAGATGCTGTAGAACCATTCATGGAGTTAATGTTTGGTTTACACGTTAGCAGCAGAAAGTAAAAGTATGTATTGGTTTTCTTCTTGGTCACTACACATCTATTAAAAAGCCCTACTGAACCGTACCGGGTCAGTGTTCCACAGTTTTCATAAGATAAATAATTATAGTCGCCAATTTCAACTGAGTTCCTCTCCGGCTTTTAAATAGCGGTATACCGCTTGGCGGCTAATTCCAAATGCCTGGCCTAATGCCATTTTTGAAGGATACTGCCCTTCCTTCCATGCTTGTCGCAAAGCTTCAGCTTTATCAGGCTTCAATTTATGTACCCGGCCTTTGTACTTCCCTTGAACAGAGGCGAGTTTAATTCCTTCCTTTTGCCTTTCCAGAATGATTTCACGTTCAAATTGCGCAAAAGCACCCATCAGTTGCAGCATCAAATTATCCATCGGCGTGGATTGGGCAGTAAAAGTAATATTCTCTTTTACAAACTGGATAGCGATCCCTCTTTTGACCAGTTTATCTACTTCAGTGACCAAATCTTTTAGACTTCGTGCAAAACGATCCATGGAATGTACAATCACCCTGTCCCCTTCCCGGACATAGTTCAACATTTCTTGAAATTTCGGTCGGTCGGTATTTTTACCCGAAGCACGGTCAACAAAAATCCGGTCGACTTCAATTCCCTCAAGTTGACGCCCTGTATTTTGCTCGACCGAACTCACTCGCACATAACCTACTTTTTGGCCTTTCACTCTTTCACGCCCCAATTAGATAAAAATGAACAATTTCGTAAATTATAAATCTTAAATATCAAAGTTACATGTTATATATGGTTAAAAATCATTTAAATGTTACATAGTTTTAAGAACTTTTATATTGTTACTTTAGGGTATAGTCTAAAGTAACACCTTGAACTTTTGCAACAGTGCCCTTAAATTGCTATACACACCAATGGACCAAGCCGGTTCACGTTCTCTTGCATAACTGCAACTTTATTGAAGTTCACATGCTTCAAGATCGCTTTCATCGGCTCCGACATGCCTTCGGTTTCCGACAAATCCGAAATGTACTCTGACTGGTCTACATACTTATAGAAGTTGTTATCAGGGTGTTGTTCTTTAATGCTTTGCCAACATTGGGGAACCATCACAGAGACTGGTCTGATCAGGTTGAAATTATTGGCGATATTCAACCCATACAGGTCGAAATCGGTATACACCGCTACCGGACATTCTTCTGGCAGAACTTCAAGCAACTGATTGACTGACCGGCAGTTCTTACCATGCCCCCTGTAAAGGAATAGGCTGTCTTGCCATTCGAGTGGAACTTGCTGATACCAGTCCGAAATCCGTACAAGCATAGTGCCATTCTCAATAATGATCAGCTTCCTGATTTTTTCTACTGCAAGATGCTCTAAGGACACGGCTGTTGTCACGCCAGGATGTGCAATGTGCATCTCACCGGACTTTAACGGTAGTTGTGCATTGATCGCAGCAAACCAAAGCTGCTCACCGAAAACGCTGGCATTGCCAGACTTTTCATCTATACGATGATCAGCAAGCGATATTCGGTCTGCATTGGAGTCATACGTTACCTCTGGCTCCGTTTTTACATGCTTTCCGTACAGAACCCGAAGCACATCAAGATCTGATTCACTTAGATGCAGCTCACGTTTGATGATGCTACCGATCTGCATGTCTTTGTTCAGCATTGTCCATGTCTTGTTAAGCTTCACCACTCTGGTTTTAAGCTGTAAAACCGTCTGAATGATTGAGAGTTCTCTTTGCCCTAAGCGCATTGCATCACCTTTCCGTTGCTGTCTTTGCGACGAAACACGATATCTGAAATGTAGTAGTTGCCATTATATTTAGCATCCGTTTCACCCACTAACTGCAACTCAAGATGGTTTGAGTGGTTGAGTTCAAACTCATACAGGAGGCGACTAATCCAGTATTCAAATTTGCATCCAGGCTCTAGGCGTATGTAGGCGTTCTTTGCTGATATTTCATTGATTGCCTGACTGCCAAAAGCGTCAAAGAAGAAAAATGCAGCTTTATCCAGAGGTGAGACTGCCTTCACTATCGTATGCGTTGCCTTCTCTACCGGTGGGCGTTTTTTTTCAACAACTGGACCATCTTTTTTAACACGCTTCTGATTGGCTGTCTGAGCTACCGCAGATAAAGTGTTCTCAAAATCCTCAAGGTAGATATCGGCACGAGCTTTCAGCTTGATAAGTGGTACACGACGGAAGCTATCAGGTGCCTTGTTGAAATCAATATCGGCATTCAGCGTCCGGTTGTTGGCAAAATGACGGTGCAGCGCATCAATCAGATTGATTCGCTCCTGGGTTTTTATGTCCTTTTTCCATTCAAAGAGTTGCTTGTCCAGTCGGTGATGGCTGTGGTTCATTTCTTCAATGGCTTCAAACACGCTTGGCTTGAGACGTTTGGAGATCACTCTCTGCAAGTCTGCATCACCTACCGCCAATTCATCCATCGTATTTGGTGAAAGGATTTCCAGTGCCGTAATTAGCATTTTGGCAGTCTTTAAGCTTTGTTCAGCCTTACGCATTTTCATGTCGTAGTTGTTGAACAGCGACAGATACTCAAAGCACTGATCGGCAAAATTGGTCATGTTCTCGCTGATATTGTTTGAAAGCTCAATAATCAGGTCACTTGCTTCAACCTTTAATACTTCGGCACTTTCCGGGTCCTCGACTTTTGACAAGGCATAGTCGGTACTCACCGTTTTGATACGATCAATCAGACCGCTAATGTCGGGTGCGGAAATGTTGCGTTTCTTTCTGTTTTTATAGAAATTCACAAACTCAATGACGAAGTTTCTTAGATGCAGCGTGTTTTTTTCTGCATCCAGATACCCAAGATCGCAAGACAGCAAATTATCAATCAAGGATTTGTTTGATTCATTGACCTGAATAGACGAACTGGTAAACATGATTGCTTCGGCAATAGCATCAATGTTTGCAGAGAAAACCTTCGCCCCACGTTCAGCCGGATTCACGAAGTCGATCATAGTAACTCGCCCTGCTCCACATCATCTGTTTGAGTGATATCAATCGCATTGTGTTCGGCAAGGTACTCAGCTTCATCGTAGAAAATCGACCAACGTGAAGTTGCCAAAAACTCAGTACCCACAACCCCAACCGGCACTAAATATTCGCGCTGTACCAAAAACTGAATAACACCGTTGATCTGGTCTTTCACTGTGCTTGCGGTCTTACCCAACTTTGCAGAGAGTTCTTTTAGCCCTTTTTGGACATGCTTGGACTTCTCCACTTCAACCAGGATTTCACCAGACGTAATTCTGTCGCCTCCAATCAGAGGTTCATTGCGCCCCCCTGCCTTTCTGAACAGTCGCAGCCAGTCCACAAGTGGCTCCATTTTGCTGACGTTTTCCTCAAACTGTTTGGTGATGACCTTTTTGATCTCAGGGTCACTTTCAATATCAAGGTAAATCAGGAAATACCCACCACCGCACGGTGTCTGAATACACTTTTTGCCTAGAAAACTAATATGGTTGTTTAGTTGATCTAAAAATTCGACATCATTCAAAAACTCAAAGTTCTCAAAATCACTCCACTGGTCAATTAGATAACCTTCTAATAATTTGGTCGCTACTTTTGTTAATCGTTTATCAGCCATTTAAAATTCTCCACTTTTTCCCTGTTAGACTGGTTCTGCTGCAAGCAATGGGTTATCGCCTTCGATTTCCAGTGGAACAACAGTGCTGACACCATTGGCTCCAACAATGTAGAGATTCTTAAACTTGTGGTTAGAGGTTGAGTTTTCCGGTTGAGCACAGACCAGATAGATTTTGTTATGGTCCATCATGTCGAACAGCAAATTGGTGTTGATCGCATCAAAGTTGCCAATCTCGTCAAGTGGGATATGGATGTAGGTCGAGTTATCAGGGCATAACTTCCGTGACAATGCGAGGAACATGATCAGCACCAGAATACGTGACGTTCCTGTACTCCCTGCACTGGTAAAGTCGTTGTCAGTACGCAGCTCGGCAAGACGACCATTGTTCATCACGCTCATTTTCAGACGTACCATAGAGCGGATATCATCAGTATGTCCTTTGGTGCTTTCAATTGCCTTTAAGGTGTATTCACAGCAACGAATGAAATCCTCGATCGGAATGGAGCTGCTTTGCATGTTTTCAAAGGATTGATAGTCCTCACACTGCAAAACAAACTGATTGAGCTGATCTAGGGTGTTCTTGTCATTCAGCACACTTTCCAGATTCATTGAGAAGTCAGTGAATGCCTTGAACTTGTTGCTACGGTTCAGGTAGCCAGACAGTTCCGTAGATACGCTCTTTAAACGCTTATTTAGATTAAGGATTTCCTGAATATAGTTACGCAACTGAGCCGATTTATTACGGAAAATGTTTGTGACTGCATCATGCTTTTTCGGCAAGTCGTAGTCCATGATGCTTTCGATGGTAGACATGGAGTTAATGGTGTTCATGGTTTCACTGGTAGTCCCCATACTCTCCATCTTTTCCTCAAACAGCTTGAACAGAGAGAAGGCTTCATATTTGCGCAGTAATGCCTTAGAAGCGTTTGTCTGCAAGCGTAATTGATAAATCTGTTTCTTCTGTGTATCAGCCAACGTACCCAGATCACGAGAGAAGCTGTCGAAGCTTAAAAACTCAGGTCGATCTACCTCTACCAATAGGATATCGTCATCGAACAGGTTTTCGATTTCACGCCCCTGTTTATCCAGCTTTTTGATTTTCTCCCTGAAATCTTGTGCACTCGCTTCAAGATTGTCCACTCTTGTACGAAGGGAGGTTCGGACTTGTTCAAGCTCACTTTCCAGTTTGGAAAGATTGTGGCTGTATTCAGATACAAGTTTCAGAGCTTGGTTCATGTCCTCGATATGGTTCTGCTTGTACTGATAGTGGTTTTTCTTCCACATATCGTACTCAGCCAAAATGCTTTCATAGCCTTTGACTTTGGTGTGCTGTGCAATCGCAGCCTTGATCTTCATTTCTGCCTGTTTCAGGATATTTTCATCCACGCCTTGCTCACGCAGTTTGCTGTGATACAGGTTGGTCAAATCATCCATCTTGGCTTGATAGCTGCTCTCTAGCTGCTTTTCCTTTGTGGCAATCAGATCAAGCTTGATACGCAAGTCTGCATAGGACGCATCATAGCTCTCCTTTAAGCCATTTTTTTCAAGCATGTTGGCTGATCGAAGCTCACCACGTTTCTTCGGCTCAATCTGATTGTTGAAAGTTTGCAGCTCGTATTTCGCTCTATTTACAGCTTCTTGCTCAATACGTGTAGCTTCTGCCTTCTTCGCTTTCAGCTCTTTCTCAGTCTGGTCATAAACCTGTCGGGCTTGCTGCTTCTCGTTTTGCAGGGTATTTAACTCATTTTCGAGTTTAACAACTGCAATATTGGTCTCGTTGATCTCTCTATGGATGGACTGAGCCAGATGCGATTGCTTGTCGTACTGCTCAACCAAAGAAGCCGTGTAAATCTCGGCATCTTTCAGACGTATTTGTAGTTGCTCAAGACTGTCGGCTTCCCCTGGAATCTCCAACTTGTTCAGGTCTATTTCAAGACCATAGAGGCTTAGGGCATTGGCATTCACGCCAGTTTGCCAGACAGGGTTCAGGTTGGTTTTGAAGAAAAGCTCAGGATTGATGACCTTCGCAATGGTAGTACGCCAGTCCACATCTTCATTCGGTGCATCATTCAGGAACCGTAGCAAGGTGTCTTTCTGGAACAGGGTTGTACGCAGATTCTCTTCTGACTGCTTGGCTTTCTCAAGCTTGGCTTTTAATCCATTAAGATCATACTGCGCCTTGTTTTGATCAAAATTAAGTTGTTTAAGCTTGTTTTGAGCCGCTTTCAATTCGTCAGACTTTGCAGACAAGGTATTCTCTTTGACTTCATAAGCCAACTTGAGGCGCTGTAGCTGTAGGTTTTCTTCATCCGTAAACAGTGTTGATTGGTGCATGCGCTCCATAGCTGCTGACTGGATATCCAGAAGCCTTTGACGTTCACTGGAAATTTCTTGATCAAGAATTTGGAGCTGTTCAGCCTGTTTGCGCTCAAGCTCTTTCACCTTGAGATCAAAGCGGTTTCGCAACTGGTTGATTGCCTCCTGAACCTCGTTAGATTCAGCATTAAGGGCTTCACTGGATGCCATTTTTTCACGAAGCAAATCTGCTGAATGCTTGTCGTACTCGCGGTTGATATTTTCGTAGCTTTCAGTCAAAAACTGTTTGTATTTCTTCGCTTCTTCAATCTCGTTGAAGTAGTGCGCACGTTTCTTATATTCCTGTTCCATGACGGAAATATTCATGTCTTGATAACGTCTTTCCGCAACTTCAATATCATGAATTGCCTGTTTAAAGTTACCTGCAGACTTTTCTTTTACTGCAATCAGCTCTTTGACTTGTACAATCTGGTTATTCAGGTTACGGACTGTCTCATTCCCTTTGTTCTTTACCGCATAGATTTCATGCTCTATCGAACTGATCTGCTGCTCGTAGTTCACCACATGGTCCCGGAGTACCAACAGGTGTGCATGAAGCGCATTAAAGGAGGCTAAGACCGCATTCTTTAACTGAATGCCAGAGATAATCTTCTGCTTTTCCGATTGAAGGCTTTGTAGGGCTTTCACATCATTGATGGTTGCTAACCAATCTGCGGTAGAGGTTGGTTTTGTTTTGATTTTCTCGTTGTCCAAATACGCTTCAATTAACATGGTTTTGAAGTTTGAGACAACATTGTTCTGGTTAATCGTTACCTGGGTCAGATTGCTCAGGAATTTTAGCTGTTGTTTGCTTCCAGACAGTGAATAGCGGTTGCATAAATCACGAAGGTTTCTTTCACCTGTCAGTCGTGATTTATCTGCAGTCAGCGTATAGATATATTCAGGGATGCTGTCGATCTGACGGCTCACATCAACGCCAGATTTATAAACCTGATCAAATACGTCTTTCACATTCTGAGAAAGACCCAAGATTTCCAGACTGCTCTCACTTAATAGCGTATCTTCCGCGCATCCATCAACAAATCGGTAGTTGTGCTTGCCCTGATTATTATTGCGATACAGCACCACACACTTTGTACCCGAGTGAGCAAGGTATTCAAAAATCACCATGCTTCGACTGCTCGGCAAATAGTAGTCTACGAAATTTTTCTTGTTTGCAGCTTTCTCTATTAACCCATTTGGTGAGGCACCAAAGAAAATAGGAATCAGGTTCAGGAATGAGGTTTTCCCTGCACCGTTGATACCGGTAATGTTTGTATGACCACCACTAATATCAACTCGGAATAGTTTAGATGAAAGAAAAGAATCATAAAGAATGATTGACTGTAAACCTTTCATAGAGGTTTCTTGAGGGTTAATAATACTCATTATATACCTTTTATAAATATTCATAAGTCTAATGGATATTTCAATTTTAAATGGCTTTGTTGCACAAAGATTTGAAATGCAAAGCGCCCCTAATTGAGCCAAATTTAAGGCGTAACTTGGGTAAGTGGGCGACCTAATTCCGTAAATCTGTTAAGGACTGCTACACGTGCATGGATCTCATTCACTTGGCTATCAAAACTCCTTGCACTGAGTTTATCTCCTAATAATTTGATGCAATGCATCTTAGTTTCAACCAAACTTCGCCGATGATAGCCTGACCATTTTTTCCATAGTGTCCTGCCTAAACGTTTAATTGCTCGAAGTAATTCATTTCGCTCTAGCGAGCTACTCTTTGTATCTTTCCATGGTTTCGCATTTTTTCTAGGTGGAATCACCGCATGCGCTTGCCGATCTGCAATGACCTGACGGCATTGCTTGGTGTCATAAGCTCCATCGGTATAAACAGAGTTAATCTGCTCATCTTGTGGAATCTGATTAAGTAAATCACCAAGCACCTGTGAATCACTGACATTATTGGTTGTAAGCTGAACTGCTCGTATTTGTAGGGTTTTAGCATCTATACCAATATGAAGTTTACGCCATTGGCGACGATATTCAGGTCCATGTTTCTTGCGTTTCCATTCGCCCTCACCTAGAAACTTCATGCCTGTAGAGTCCATGAGTAGATGCAGCCCATCGCTACTTTTTTGGTAGCTGATTACAATATCAATATGCTTTTGTCTTCTACAAAGCGTGGTGTAATCTGGAGCTATCCAATTTAATCCGCAAAGTTTAATCAGACTTTGCACAAAGCCTGTGACCATACGTAAAGACAGACGGAATAAGGATTTAATCATTAAGCAGCATTGGATGGCTGCGTCGGAGTAGGTTTGATTTCGCCCTTGTTTGCCTTTTGATGGAGCATACCATTGCGTAGCAGGATCAAACCAAATGGCAATATTTCCGCGACTCATGAGTGCTCGGTTATATGCGGGCCAATTGGTTGTGCGGTAGATTTTGTGTGCAGGCTTCTTCATTTGAAAATTATATCGCTGAAAAACCCTTTACAGAT
>NZ_CP026424.1:0-18295 GCF_002934695.1 Acinetobacter sp. ACNIH1
ACGGTATCATCACCCCTGCTATTTCTGTTTTATCTGCAGTTGAGGGACTTTCTGTTGCTGCCCCGTCATTTGATCGCTTCATTATTCCAATCAGTATTGGAATTCTTATAGCTCTCTTTGCCGTTCAAAAACATGGGACTGCAATGATGGGGAAGTTTTTTGGTCCTATTACCCTGTTATGGTTCCTATCTATTGGTGCCATTGGCATTATAAGTATTATTCAAAGTCCATTTGTTCTTGCATTATTCAGCCCACACTGGGCTTTTTTATTCGTTATTAACAATCCTCTTATTTCATTTTTTGTAATGGGAGCTGTGGTTTTAACAGTAACAGGTGGTGAAGCCTTATATGCGGATATGGGACATTTTGGTATTTTACCGATCAAGTTAGGCTGGTTTTTAATTGTACTGCCATGTCTGATGCTGAATTATGCTGGACAAGGAGCGTTACTGTTAAGAGATCCTTCGGCTATCACCAATCCTTTTTACCTGCTTCTGCCTTCAGCCCTTCTATATCCTATGATTATTCTGGCTACTGCAGCTGCAGTGATTGCCTCACAGGCTTTAATCAGTGGGGTATTCTCTATGGCTAAACAGGCAATACAGTTGGGATATCTACCTAGGCTTACAGTTTTACATACCTCCGCTTCGGAAATTGGACAAATTTATATTCCATTACTGAACTGGCTCCTGTTTATCTCTATCACCATCTTGATCTTAATATTTGAAAGTAGCAGCAAGTTGGCAGGTGCTTATGGTCTGGCCGTCACTGTGACCATGTTCTGTGACACACTGTTAGTAGCTTTTCTGGCTTATAGTTACTGGAAATGGAAAACATGGAAAGTCTTACTGTTCATTATTCCATTCGCCTTTATTGATCTGGTTTTGCTGAGTTCAAACCTATTAAAAGTCCTGATTGGAGGCTGGGTACCAGTCGTTATTGCGGTTATTGTTTTTACCCTCATGATGACCTGGAAAAAAGGCAGAGAGATTCTTCAGGACAAACTGCAGAAGGACACGCTTCCACTGAATGTGTTTCTTGAGCACCTTGAACAGACAGGTCAGAAAGTGAGTGGAAATGCTGTATTTTTAACTGGAACGCCTCAAGTCGTACCCCATGCGCTTTTACATAATCTAAAGCATAATAAAGTTCTGCATGAACGTAATTTTTTGGTGACAATCAAGACTTCTGAAATCCCGTATGTTGATGAAGCTAAGCGAATCGTTACTGAAGTACTAGAGAATGGTTTTTTCAGAATAACGATCCATTATGGATTTAAAGAAGAGCCTAATGTGCCTCATTCATTGAAACAAGCTTTTTCAGTACTGGATCTTGAGTATGACTTAATGAATATCAGCTTCTTTGTTTCTAGAGAAAGATTAATTCCAAGTCTGTCCAGCAAGATGTCTACATGGCGTGAAAAGTTATTTGTCGCAATGCAAAAAAATACCAGCCCTGTCAGTGATTTTTATAAAATCCCTTCTAACCGGGTGGTAGAGCTAGGTAGTCAGATTGAAATTTAAGAATTTCTAAAATGAATAGGCACCTTTAAATAAGGGTGCCTATCTGATCAGAATAAATCTTTTACTTTAATTTTCCAATAGTTGACCAATCTCTAAAGCTGAATAACCACGTTCTTTAAAGATCAAAATAATTGCTTTTTTATAATCTTCAGAAGTAGAGGTCTTATATTTTGTTATAAGTTGAATTTCAGAATTAAGCTGAAGGTCATTTTTTATCGTCAACACTTCCGTAGAGACTTTATTAAAAATCTTGAAATTAAACATACAGGCGCTCTTTATCAATATTATAGCGGCCCGACTACAACAAATACCTGCCTTAGCTCAGCTAGACACCCTTGGCTGCAAGGATTACAAATTAGACAAGATTCTGCAAGTTTTGCTCCATTGAAAGTATGAATATTCAACTAAAGAAGGTTCCATTTAACATAATGGCGATTATACGCAATACACTTGTATATTAATTTAAATATCAATTACTTAATAAAAACAGAAAAATCCAAAAATGCCCAAAAATCCGATTTTGAAACAAGTCGGCTTTTTTATGAGCAGTTTTGATAGTTCTTGCCAATAAATTTGTTTAAAAAGTAGTCGATTTTGCGATTTTTTAAATTTTATCAATGCTTGAATGCTTAAAATTATCCACATTTTTTGTGGATAAAATTTAGGCTATTTTGTACGCTTTGGCTCATGCATTAGCTTGTATATTTATTTGGCTACCTTTATCGGGTAAATTCTATACTTGAAATGTCAACAGACCCTAATCGTATTAAAAATTTTTAAAATTTTCATTAAGGCAAAAGCTATGAATGACTTTAGACTACTATATGTAAGTAAGATCAAAAGTAATATTAATCCGGTAAATGATCTATATGATATTTTGACAGAAGCCGTAGCTTTTAATAGCCTAAATGAAATTTATGGTGTTCTTTATTATGGAAACGATTACTTTATTCAATGCGTAGAAGGTCAGAAAGATAAAGTAGAATATCTATTTTATGAAAAAATTTTAAAAGATCCACGTCATAAAAACTGTGAAGTTTTATCTTTCGAAAATATCGAAAAATATTTATTTTCTGCATGGCATATGAAATATGCCATGATTCATAAAGAAGTTATTGATTTCTTTAAGCATTATCATAATGATGAATTTAATCCTTATTTACTGAATAGCTCTACTATTCCAGCTTTTATAGAGCTGTTAAGCACACATGGAGATAGCTTTTCTATCTTAAAAAGTAAAGCTTTAACTTAACCAGTACAAAAATTATTTAGAATAAAATTAATATAATAAAGTGCTTTCAAAAGACTTATGAATGTAAGCATCCGGCTAACACAGCCTTACCAAGCGATCCTATAAGCCTTAATTTAGTTCCCACCTAAAAACAAGTGGGGACTTAATCCATGAACATGGATATATATTCAGCAACACCTCCTGTTGCTAAAAAACGCCGAAAATACAGCAAAGAATTCAAACTCAGTATTGTCAATGCCTGCAAAAATCCTAATACCTCGATCGCTTCGGTCGCACTGCAACATAGTATTAATGCCAACCTTGTCAGTCGTTGGATCAGGATCTTCAGCCATCATGAGGGTGCCGTGCAGGATCCTACTCATGTGAATCCAGCATTTATTGCTTTGCCTTACACTGCTGCAATCAGCCAACCTATTGATGAGAGGATCACGTTGTGTATCACCGTGCCTCATACGAATAATGATATTCAGCTAAAATGGCAGACATCAGAAATACCTGCCTTGGCAGAATTACTCAAGGCACTTGCAACATGATCCGCATTGATGAAATCTGGTTGTCTACTCAGCCCATGGACATGCGTGCAGGTATGGATACGACCATGGCTCAGGTGGTGAGAGCCTTTGGCTACATCAAACCGCATTGTGCTTACCTGTTCTGTAATAAACGTGGCCATCGCATGAAAGTGCTGGTACATGATGGATTGGGCATCTGGCTGTGTGCCCGGCGGCTGGAACAGGGCAAATTTCACTGGGCTCAAGTTCACCAAGGTGAAACCGTGGCCCTCAGCCCGGAACAGTTACAGGCACTGATCCAAGGTTTGCCCTGGCAGCGCATTGGACGACAGCAGGTGGTGACGATGCTTTAAACCAGGCTCGACCATTCTGCTATTCTCCAAACGTTCTATTTCATTCTTCTCATGACCTCAGGCATACTGCGGTCATGAATACGCTGCCTGACTTAAGCCAACTGACCCATGAACAACTGCTGGAATTCACCAGGCAGTTGGCGCTGCAGCATCAGTCTCTAGCACAATCAAACCAACAATTGGATGCCAAAGTTCAACATCTTTCTATTCTCAATCAAAAATACGAGCATGAACTGGCGCTGTTTAAAAAGCACAAATTCGCCCAAAAGAATGAACACTTAACGGCAAAACAAATCCATCTCTGGGATGAAGCGGTTGAAGAAGATATTGCCGCGGTTGATCTAGAACTGGAACGGCTAAATGCAGATAAAACCAATGCAGCGACACAGAAAGCCAAAACCAATAAACCTAAACGTCGACCACTGCCAGATCATCTACACACCATCCGTATTGAGCATGAACCTGCATCAACCCAATGTGCTTGTGGCTGCCAACTCCGTCGTATCGGCGAAGATGTCAGTGAAAAACTGCATTTCAGACCGGCACAGTTCTATAAGGAACAGCATGTGCGTGGTAAATGGGTCTGTGATCAGTGTGACACTCTAACTCAGCAAGCGATGCCCGCCTATGTGATTGATAAAGGCATTGCTTCACCTGAATTGCTCAGCCATGTGCTGGTATCGAAGTATGCCGATCATTTGCCGCTGTACCGTCAGCGCCTGATCTATCAGCGGGCTGGCATTGATCTGTCCAGATCCACTTTATCTGACTGGATAGGTCGCTGCGGTGTAGAACTGGAACCTCTGGCCAATGCCTTAAAAGAGGTGGTGCTGCAACAGCGGGTGCTGCATGCAGATGAAACACCGGTCACCATCATGCGGATGGGTGAGAATAATAAAAAACCGAAGAAAGGTTATGTCTGGGCCTATGCCACCACACAGTATAATCCAGTTCAGGCGGTGATCTATGACTTTCAGGATAGTCGTTCAGGCCAGCATGCTGAAGAGTTCTTGAAAGGCTGGCAGGGCTATCTAGTCTGTGATGATTACAGTGGTTATAAAGCACGTTTTAAATCAGGCCAGGTGATTGAGGTGGGGTGCATGGCCCATGCACGTCGTAAATTCCATGAACTGCATGTAACTGGGAAAAGTCAGGTTGCTGAACAGGCCTTAGTGCTGATTCAGAAACTGTATGCGATAGAAGCAGAACTCAGGAAAAAGACCGATGGTACAGCGGAAGACCGCCGCGAATACCGACAACAGCATAGTCAACCAGTGATGCAACAACTATATGAATGGCTCAACCAACATCATCTGACAGTGCCATCGAGTTCTCCCACCGCCAAGGCTATCAATTACACTCTGAAGCGTTGGCCAGCCTTAAGCCGCTATCTGGATGATGGCAATCTACCGATATGCAACAATTGGGTAGAGAATCAGATGCGTCCCTGGGCGTTGGGACGCAAGAACTGGCTGTTTGCAGGTTCGCTGCGCAGTGGTCAGCGAGCGGCAAACATCATGACTTTAATCCAGTCAGCAAAGCTGAATGGCTTGGATCCGTATGCCTATTTAAGTGATGTGCTGAAAAGGTTACCGACACACAAAGTGACCCAAATTGAAGAATTGCTGCCGCACTGCTGGAAACCTAAATCGAATTAAAAAATAGGTATGGGATTCAGCGGACGCTTACTTATGAATTAAGTCTTTTGATCATGCATTTAACATAAAATCTCTTATACGCAATTCAGTTGTAACCCCCAAATAGAAATGTCCGGTTTACCGATTGCTCGACCTAAGATATCAGAATATAAGAATTTGATGATCACCCTGGTTCTCAAAACTCGATACTTTATTGAAAAGTTCTATCGAGGCTTATAAGTCCCTGAAACAAAAAAATGCCTGAACTTCAGGCATTTTTTACGTCATCACTAACAGCTTACAACAATCAACAAACGAGAGTTTTAGTCTTTTGAATACGACTTAATTTTTTCAAAAATAGGGTAAAAGTCTACACCCTCATCTTTCATGCTAGAAAGTAAGTAAACCAGAACAGCGATATGAGTAGGTACTTTTCCGATCTTTTTATAGTTAGTTATGGAGTTTGGGTTCATGTCCAATAAGGTTGCAAATTCCTTAATTGAAAGACCTGCTTTCCCCATAAGTCTTTGAAATTCTTCGTATGGCATCGTGATAAATACAATCTGTTTGAATTAGAAGTATAACACAGACCATAAAACTTAAAAAAACACATAAAAAATGTGACAAACACATTTTTTATGTGTTATAAATAGCTTATCAGCTAACCCATTTATCCTTATTATCGGAGAAATATAATATGTACTCATACCCGGATTCAAACACTGAAAAGAAAATTGCTCTCATGATCATCAATGACTTTTTCATTCAAAAAGCCCATGAACTGTGGATTTTTTTACAACTCGATCAGTGCTTTAATGATTATGAAGCCACACTGATTTGGACTCGACGTTATTTAGAGAAGCATCCTGAGTGTGAGTACAGCGATATTCAAAAAGCCTTTGTTTCTTGTTTCCCAGAACACTTCTTCAGCTTTGACTGTTAATTTATGAGAGGCACGGTAAAAAATCGCAATGGGTAAGTAAATCCCAAATAGAAAGAGCCGGTTCATACAACTGGCTTTTTATTGTCACGTATAAATCTAAGACTTTCTTTGAGCATACTAAAATTGATGTTCCACGGCTTCTAAGACATTGATTTTAGGTTCAAGATTGGGGCCGCCATGACGTTACTTTAGGGTGTACTTTAAAGATACAAAAATAAAAACTTATAAAATACGATAAGTCAGTTAAATGATGCATAAAATTTGATTTGAGTCCCTAAGTCTTTCACTTTCTCATTATTGAAATGATACTGTAAAAAAGATTTTGTCTTAGTATTCATCAAGACACATTTAGAGTAATCAATATTCATATTACTATCACGGAAAAAACAATTAATTGAAATTATCACAAGTGAAAAAAATCGAAAAATAACACCAAATACAGGTCAGTTTTTTTTGTAGTGTATAGTCGAATTACGTGACAACTTCATTCACGACATTTCACGTTTTTACAGTCAAGCGCAAGCGTAGACTGTAAAAACGTAGAAATGACGTAGAATGAAGCGCACTTTAACCCAAAACGCACATTTCGCTTCGCTCATGTTCGTTTTGAGTCGTGCGCCCCCCTAAAAAACCAGGGAAGGGGGGGGACTTTTAAACCTTTTTTCTGATCTAAAAATCATTGTGCTTTGCCAATTTTTTTATGTCAGCTAATGTCTTAAAAGTACAAAGCAAAAGCGCAAAAGCATGTCTGATAAAATCATTATTCGTAATCAATATTCTTGCCGGATTTCTGCAATCAAAAAATCCAATGGTCATAGCCCATTGCGAGCTATTGCATATATTCAAGCACGAAAAATGCAAAACAGTTTCAGTGGTGATGAACATAATTTTTCTAATAAAAAGGGCGTGATTGATGCAGGTTTTTTAATGCCTTTAGGCATTGAAACAGGAATGAACGAAGAACAATTTTATAATCATTTAGAGAACAACTCTCACGCATCAACAAACATTCTTGCATATTCGTCAATCATGTCATTGCCATCAGAATTAGATATAAATAATCAAAAAAAATTAGTCGAAGATTTTTGCAAATATTTCACAGACACATATCAAACAGCAGTTAGTTTTGCGATTCACGAACCTGACAACAAAAAAAAGAAACGGGCAAAACTAGAGGAAATCGAAAAGCATAATTTGCCGTCTGATGATGACGATTTGCGTATGCAAATGCAGAACAATCATGTTCATTTAGTGATTCCGTACTGCAAAATTTCAGCACTCACAGAAAGCGACTTAACAGCAAAGCGTAAGAAAAAAGCGATTGCTGACACGTTCAAGCTCGGCAACCAAGTGAAAGATTTTAATCCAATTAAATTCGGCTCAGAGATCAAAAAAGACAAACCTGATTTGATGAATACACAGCAAAATTTTTTGCAATTCATGCGTCAAGAGTGGTGCAGATTTATTAATAATTCGTTAGAGCTAAACAACAGAATTGAACGCTATACACATAAATCATATAAAGACCTCGGATTGCAGATTTCAGCCACTGTTCACGAAGGTGAAGCACGAAAAAACATTCTAGCAAGCGGTCAAAAAACGGCTGTGAATGAATACAACAAACGTCAAAAAGCAAAGCAACAAACAGAGGCGGATTATCTCAATTTTATCAATGTGCCTTTGCCTTTCGAGTTAGCAAATAAAATCTTGAGCGGTCAAAAACTTGCTGAAAAAGAATTATTAAACAGTCTCAAACCACCGACCCAAACGGCAGAAGATCCAAAGCCTGGCCCACCTGAGCTGCGTGAAAAATTAGATCGTCTAAAATCCACCAACTCCCCTGGTCCCACACCCGGACACGAATCATTACAACAAAAATTAGATCGTTTAAAGCAAAAGCAAGCTGATCCACCAACTCCCCTGGCCGAGCCGAAGCAACAAGACAACGACAACGATTACTCACCCTTTTAATTATTAATAAATAAGGAAGTCACATGACTGCAAGTAACGAAACTATTGATCTTTTGACTGCAATTGTCTGCACGATTGAAAGCTCAGATGAAAAAGCACAGATAGCTAAATCAGAGCTACTAGAACAATTGAAATTACTTACATCAAAGACCGATGTAATCAGCACAAATTTTCCAAAATTGATCGAAACGCTATCAACTTTCGACAACAAGATTGCATCGAGTTTCAGCAATATCGAGAACATCGACAAGCGTTTAAGTACAGTCACTAATCAAATCAAATCAATAGAAAACTCAGTTCTTAATACTCAGCAACAATCAAAAAATTTACAACTAGATCACATCATCGAAAAGCTCAGTAATGCAGATCAACAAGCACAACAGCTAAGCAATCACTTACGTAATTCAAGCACGAAATATTTAGAAAATATGAATGCAGCAACAAACATTGCACGAAAAAAAATCGAAGAATTAGAAACAGAAGTAGCAAACATTGCAGATAGTTTTTCAAAAATCGTTTCAACAAGAATTGCAGATAATGTCGTCACAGATGTTTCATCACGATTGAAGAATCATGTTTTCAGAGAAACAGTCACAGGCATTGAAATAGGAGCGAACGAAGTAGCTCAAACACTTACAAACAAAGCGTTTAAAAACATTGATTCAACGCTCAAACACACTGAAAAAACAATCTTAAATGATCTACATTCATTCAAAAAAGAAACTGATACAGCACATCAAAATTGGATGCAAAACATCAAAAAACAACAAGCAGAAGCAGAAGCAATAGCGAAAGAATCACACACAATGCACATGCAACGAGAAAAAACGTATCAAGAGCATGTCAGCAAAGAGAAAGCGATTGTAAAAAGGAACTGGATATTAATTATATTGGTCGCATGGTTCGGCTTTACTGGAACAGCATTGTGTATTGCTTATGCAGTAAAAAGTGCATCTGAAAAGACAGTAGATGATGCTCTAAACTATCTGACATTAAGAAATAATCTGACCCAACTCGGCTTTTCAGTAGAAAACAAAGAGTTTTGTCAAAGCCTATTGCCAAAAAAACAGTTCAATTTTACCCAGGGTCCTCAAGTATCTAGTTGTTTTTATTTAGAAAGTCCAGCATATGAATATACTGTGAACAGTCGAAATCTAATGATTTTCACAAAATAAGAATCAAGCCCTCGTCTGAGGGCTTACTTTTGAATCTCTAAAAACGCACAGAATCACTCAGATTGAACGAAGCAATCAAAACGGTACATTGACACCAAAGAACAATAAAAACTCAATGTGGCTCAAATGGTGAAGAAACAAAGCTATATTCATCCTGTGTTTTAACTAATGTCGTTAATAAATCAAAAAATTACTATTAATCTCACCGTTATTAAGAATATTTAAACAATGACAACAAGTTACAGAGCGAGTGTCTACGAGCGAACAGTTGTAAGTGAATTTTGCCGCCACTTTTTCCCTGATTACAGGCTCCCATTATTGGTCTAAACGGGAGATGAAGAGCGTCACGAAGTGCGCGAACGATGGAGCTTTTGTTTTTCCTTTAATTTACAACTGAATTAAGCAAAAAATCGCCCCTCAGAATCGAGCGAAAGCGAGATTCAATAGAGTTTGAGCATAGCGAAAACCAAGGGCAATTTTTATTTAGATTTATTTTAAAAGCTTTATTAAAAGCTTTTAATAGCTTTTAAAAAGCTTTTAAAAAGCTTTACGGATAGTATGAATGTATTGATAGATAAGGCTTTTAGACATCAAAGTGGGGGTGGATTGTTAGGTTTTTGGCTTAAAGTGGGGGTGGATTGTTAGGTTTTTGGCTTAAAGTGGGGGTGGATTGTTAGGTTGGTGGGGGTGGATTGTTAGGTTGGTGGGGGTGGATTGTTAGGTTGGTGGGGGTGGATTGTTAGGTTGGTGGGGGTGGATTGTTAGGTTATATGAATTACTTGACTTATAA
The DNA here is from genome assembly GCF_002934695.1 of Acinetobacter sp. ACNIH1. NCBI lineage: Bacteria > Pseudomonadati > Pseudomonadota > Gammaproteobacteria > Moraxellales > Moraxellaceae > Acinetobacter > Acinetobacter sp. ACNIH1. Next base: position 10,157 of record NZ_CP026424.1, read on the forward strand.
AGTGGGGGTAATTATTATCAAGCAACCCCCACATAATAGTAATAATAGTGACTCCTTCTACATGGCTATATCATTAAAGAAAATTAAGAATTTTGAGGAACATGACAAATCTTTTTTTCCTCTTTCAGCACCAGCTAAACGTTACCCAAAAGATTTTGCTGTCTTTCAAAATATTTTCTGGCAATTAAAACATGAGCGGTCTCCTAAAGATGATATTTTAAAATTACTGTTCTTATTCAGCCCAAAAGTTCGACTAGCATCAGACCCAAATGAAACAACTGAATTTACTGTGACAGCTAAGGAATATGCGGAATTAACAGGATTAAAGCTAAACAGTGCTTATGTAGCATTAGAGAGAGTCGTAGATGCTCTTTATGAACATAGTGTTATTTTTTATCATCCTGAAAAAGATAGAGAAATTCGTACAAGACTCATTAGTACATGCTCATATAAGGATGGATGCTTTTATATTGGTTTCACGCACTTTGCCCTATACATTATGTATGTTTTTAACAAGCAAAATTCGTATACAAAATTCAAAGTGAAATCAGCAGTTGCCTTACATGGCCATGGCTTAAAACTCTATCCATTCCTAATACAAAATGAATTTCGCTCTAATTTTGATGTTTCCATTAGGGAACTAAAAAGTGCTTTAGGCCTTGCTGAAAATTCCTACCCTGAGTACCGAGATTTTAAAACTACTATTCTTAAACCTCACATTGATGCAATTAACGCGAAAACAGAACTTACTGTTGAATTTAAAGCTCTTAAAAAAGAGGGACGTAAAGCTAGTCATGTTAATTTTATAGTGAGAAAAAAGAAGACTATAAAAACAGAACAACAAGATGAAATCGGTAATAACCAAATACGATCTAAAGTCACTGCAAAAATGGTTTACTTAACGATAATTCAAAGTGAAGAATTAAGTTTACGGCTTAAACAATCCAATGAGACAACAGATGAATTAGTCGAACGAGTAAAAAATGATTTTAAGAATAATGAAGGTAGCAGATGGATAGAAAAATTAGCGGAATTTAATGTGCGGTTTGAAACTCACTAAAACATCATAATTTATTTTAAAAATTATCATTTACCTTGCTTAAAATTTAAACTTGATCATTTGTCTATTAGACAGTCTAATAGACACTAACTTTTTACAAGTTTAGGCATAGGTTTACAGGATGAAAACCCTTACGGTTCTTGAACTTTCCAAGCTTTACAATATTAATAGACAAACTATTTACAACAACATAAAGAAAGGAATTTTAAGCAAAAATTCTGATAATAAGATTGATCTAGCCGAAGCTATCCGTGTATTTGGGGAGCCTAATAAAAAACATGATGTAAAAGAGTCTGTAAAAGTAGACAGTCCAAATTCGGCAGAAGTTTTACTGCTTAGACAGCAGATAGACATGCTGAAAAATCAGCTTGATGATGCCAAAGACCGCGAGTCTTTTTATCAGAATCAAATTGAAACGATGCAACGTCTATTGGAAGCACCAAAACCCCATATCACTCAATCTGGTGATCATGGATCGGTACAGCCAGAACCAGCGACAGAAGCAAAAGAAGAGGTTATAGCAATGCCACCTAAAGAACCTGAAGTAATCGAGAACAAGCGCATTCCAGTTCCTGAACACGTAGAGCCTGAACCGGAAAAAAGAGGGTTTTGGAGCCGTTTTTTTAGACCCTATGATTAACCACGATTGTTTAACTAATATGAACAAAGTCGTGAAACTTTGGTCAAAGAATAGGCGTGGAACGTGAAAAATCATAAAAAAAACCCACCTTGGGGAAGATGGGCTATCAACTAGAAACTACAGCATTGATTTCTAAGTGGAATTATAACGCATTTCGTATAAGGTGTATTATGTTAATTTTAGGAAAACTTATAATCAGAATAATTAACAGCCACTGTTTTATTGGTAGCTATTAATTATTTAAAGGATTGTAATTTTTACCTATGAGTACTTTGATCTTTTGTTTTCCAAAGAGAGTATAGAATTCCTGTAAACAAGATGATGAACGTGATCGAAAGGGAGACTGGCGGTGGAATTTTTGCTATACCTAATCCATCAGCTATAAAAATTTTTGATCCAATAAAGACTAACAATACTGCTAATGCGTACTTCAAATAATGGAAGCGGTCGACCATTGCTGATAGGGCAAAATATAAAGCACGTAATCCCAGAATTGCGAAAATATTTGAAGTATAAACAATAAATGGATCTGTCGTAATCGCAAAAATCGCAGGAACACTATCTATTGCAAAGATCAGATCTACAAATTCAATCATGATCAAGGCTAGAAAAAGTGGTGTCATAAACCAGGTTAATTGGTTAGTTTTTGGATCAATCTTTTTCACCCAGAACTTCTCTGCATGAAGCTGCTCAGTGACACGAAATCTTTTTTTAATAAAGTTCAAAATAGGAGAATTTCCGACTTCATATTCTTTATCAACACTTAGCCACATTTTTATCCCTGTAAAAATAAGAAAGGCTGCAAATATATAAAGAACCCATGAAAATTGGCTAACCAGTGTTGCGCCCACGCCAATCATGATAGCTCTTAGAAAAATTACACCTATAATTCCCCAAAATAAGACTCTATGCTGATAAATTCTTGGTATCGAGAAATATGAAAAAATCATTGCAATGACAAAGATATTATCCATCGCTAATGATTTTTCAATTACAAAACCGGTTACATAGTTAATCCCTGCCGTGGGTCCGAGATACCACCACACCCATGCGCCGAAAAGTAAACCTAATGTAATATAAAATGCTGATAGTGCTAAGCTTTCTTTAACACCAATCTCTCTTACCTTACGATGAAATACTCCAAGATCTAGAATAAGCAGGACAAGTACAATAAGGATAAAGAAAATCCACATCCAAACAGGTTTATCTAAAAAATTCGAAAATAGAACGTCCATAGTTTTCCTCTGCCTATACTTGTGCTTATATGAGAAGATATGCTCATTATCAATAATACTTGTCAATATTTATTACATATAAAGATATATTCAGAATTCATAAATCCCCCATTTAACATAATGGGTGTTATACGAAATAAAAAAAACTAGGCACAGGCCTAGGTCTTAAATTTTAAAAAAATATAAAAATTAATGATATAGCCTCAGTTTTTCAACTTCATATAACGTGTATTATGTTAATTTTAGAAAAACTAATTGATTCTTGAAAGTAAACAGGCTTCCATTATCAGATATTAAGAGGTCTCAAATTCTTTCTGATAATAGATTAACTAATACTTTTAATTCATCTCGTAATTGATTTAAGTTATCAAACTCAATGTTCTTGGTAAGCTCTTTAGGAATCTTTTCTGCTTCAGCAGATAAGTCTCGCCCTTTATCTTTTAATGAAATAAGAACTCGTCTTTCATCATTAGGATCACGTGATCGATTAATTAGACCAGATGTCTCCATTCTTTTTAATAGTGGGGTTAATGTTCCACTATCAAGATGTAAAATTTGTCCAAGATCACCCACACTTACACATTCTTTTTCCCACAAAACCAACATCACTAAATATTGAGGATAAGTGAGTCCGAGAGGTGTAAGAAAAGGGCGATAAGCTTTTACGATTAAATTAGATGCAGCATAAATAGGAAAACATAGTTGCTCATCTAAGCAAAGCTGATTCTTGGACATAGCTTTTTATTTGGTATAGACAGTGGTAGACACCTGTATATTACCTCGAATAGCATTGGAATAAGGACATACTTGATGCGTTTGTTCCACGATTTTCTCTGCATCAGCTTGTGAAATACCTGAAAGCGTGACATCTAAGTGTACTGTCAAGGCAAATCCACCATTGCCATTAGCAACTATTCCAACAGTACTCAGGACCTCTACATCGTTATCACGGATTTTATATTCTTTATTGCTACGAGTTACATGGATCACTGCATTTCCAAAGCATGCAGCATAGCCAGCTGCAAATAATTGTTCAGGATTCGTTGCATCACCTTTACCACCTAATTCTTTTGGCAAAGCCAATTTTAGTTCTAAGATACCATCTTCACTACGAATCGTTCCCGAACGTCCACCGACTGCTTTGACTTGAGTTGAATAGAGAGTACTCATGTATATTACCTTGCTTAATATTATATTGTGTAAAATATAATTGCACACAATTAAATATAGGTCAATTATTTTCCTTTGTTTTTTATTTAACATAATGGCGATTATACGAATCTAAAAATGGGAGTCTTTAGCTCCCATTTTTATTGTTAAACATTGAATCCTATATGTTTTCCTGTTGGAAGCTCTACATCAATACGGAGCTTCCCGCCCATTGCCTCAACATACTTTTTCATGGTTGAAATCTTAAGATCATTGCCACGATTTTCTATTGCTGAAAGCGATGGCTGTTTTATTCCCAAAGTTTCAGCAAGTTCCTTTTGAGAGATTTCAAGTTCTTCACGAATAAGATGAAGCTGATTTTCTAGCAGTAATTCATCTGCCATTTTTTGAATACGGGCTTGGCTCTCTGGAGAGCGGCTAGCTAACAATTCTTGCAGAGTCTTAGCCATTAGATTTATCTCCTAGGGTGGTGAGATGAAGTTGGTATTGTTCATCTGCAATATCCAGCATGTCTTTATAAAAACGCTTTTTACTGCCTTTATCAGCAATACATAGAACAATAGCCTGTCGTAAAGGATCAAATGCGAAGAAAGCTCTCAGTGGTTTACCTCGATGTTGAACACGAAGCTCTTTCATGTTGGTAAATTTAGAGTCATAGACAGTATCTACTAAAGGGCGGCCTAAACTTGGTCCTTGCTGCTGTAGAACAACTAGGGCAGCCAGAACCTTCTCTTGTGTTGATTCGTCTTGCTGTTCAAGCCATTCATTAAATAGATCTGTCGTAATGACTGTCCACATACCACAACCAAAATATAGATTATAGTCTATATTTTAGGAGCATTATGCTTGTTTTGCAAATGAGAAATGATAGGCAATAAAAAACCCCAGCATCCTGCCGGGGTTTTTCATATTGGGTTGCCTATTCATTTTAGATTTATATGAATAAAAGTAAAAAAAATAAATACACTACTTTAACTACGAAAGAAAAGTGTAATAAACTTAACCACATATGCCTAATTAATCATAAATACATGAAATTATTTAGATTTGCTGAAAAAAAATTCAATTTAAACCTAAGAAAACTAATACTTTTTTTATCGATTTTTTCTGTATCTAGTCTTTTTATAATTTCTTTAGTTATTAGCTACCAAATAGTAAAAAAACAACTTATAAACAATTCATTATCATTAAATTCTCAGTATGCAAATAAAATTGCGATGAGTACAGACAATTACTTTAAAAATATTGCTATAGAATTAGAATATAGTGCAAAAATTTTAGGGAAAAAATATAATAATGAAGAACGTGAAGCAGAAGTAGAACGTCTCAAAATGCAATCTAACTATTACAATAGTGTAGTTATAGGAGATCCATTAGGTAGATTAATTAACTATTCTCCTAATATTTTGAATATTGATAAAACCAAAATACAAACTACATTAGGAATTAGAAACTCTATAAAGAGTAAAAAATTTTATATTTCTACGCCATATCGCTCTATTAAAAATAATATGATTATTTTTATATCGTATCCTATATTTGATGAAAAGAAAAAGTACAAAGGCTTTATCGGATCAGCAATTTATTTAGAAGAAAAAAATGTGATCAATCAACTTTTAACAACCACTGAAGGCTATAGAAAAAGTTACATGTATGTAATTGATAAAAATGGCCAAATAATTTTTCATCCTGATCACAAAAGAATTGGTGAAATAGCTAAAAATAATAGTGGATTGGAATATATAAAACAAAACAAAAATGGGACAACTCGTCTTATCAATAGCCGAGGAGTTGATAACCTTGCAGGATTTGCACATATCAAAACTACTGATTGGATTATTATCTCTCAACAACCTACATTAGAACTTCTAACTCAAGCAAATTCAATTATTTATAAGGTTTCGGGTGGGATTTTTATATTTTATCTAATTATTTTTTATATTGTTTGGAAATGCTCATTTTATATCGCATCTCCGTTGCATAAACTTGCTTCTATTGCAGGATCACTTGACCAATCAGAAACAAGTAATGAAATTAAAAGCATTATCCCGTGGTATTATGAGATTGTTAAATTTAAGCTTTCATTATTATTAAGTATGAGAAGCTTTTCATTAAGAATAAATGAGATGGATTACCATATTAATACGGATCCTCTTACTGGTTTAATGAATCGTAGAGGTTTGAATTTCACTATAGAGAAAAAATTAAGTATAAATAGTTTTTTTTCTATTTTAATGATAGACGTAGACTTTTTTAAAAAAATAAACGATACATATGGACATGAGCAAGGAGATTTAGTCCTAAAGTGCCTTGCAGAGATTATGCAAAAAAACTTTAGGAAAAATGATGTTTGCTGCCGTTATGGAGGTGAAGAGTTTATTGTTCTAATACCAAACGTAAGTAAAGAGGAAGCTTATGAAAGTGCAGAACGGTTTAGAAAAGCGGTAGAACAACAATTTATAGAAAATGTAGGCTACATTACTATTTCTATAGGTATAGCATATTGGCCAGAAAGCTCCGAGGACATTTCAGAAGTCTTTAGGATTGCAGATAAGCATCTTTATGAAGCTAAAATTAGTGGCAGAAACTGTATAAAATTCTAATTTATAGGCCTGATATTTAACATAAAATCTCTTATGTGAAGCAATCTGAATGCAGCGGTGCCCCATTGGGGCGCGTTGAGATAAGCCTCTTTTAGATAACTTTAGCAACTCGATAGACAGTTGCAACTCCACAATTCACTGCTTTGGCAATTTCTTCCTTAGTCATATTGCCAGCTGCTAGCAATTCTTTTATTCGTTTGTGCTTAGCCTCATTGGCTTTCTTACCTGTTGGCTTGTAACCCGAACGTTCCAGGCCCTGCTTAATACGTTCTATACGTTTCTCATTGTCTAGGCGGGCCATTGTTGCCAGGAGATCAATCAACATATTGTTGATGAGTTCCAAGATTGAATGAGTAATGCTGTCACTGGTTTGAATCATTTGGTAGGTAGTAGGAAGATCTGCCACAATTAATCGAAGTCCTTTCTCCTGAATCCTGCGCTTCAGCTCTTGAAAATCCTGTTGGGTTAGGCGTGATAATCGGTCAATACTTTCAACCAACAAGGTGTCACCTTGATTTGCTTCTGACAGTAGCTTATTCAATTCAGGTCGGTTTAACTTCGTACCACTATAGTTTTCCACGTACACAATGGTTTCGCCCAAATTCAAGTTTTGGTTTAGATCCTGAAGAATCTGCAAAGCCCTTTCTGCATCTTGATCTTTAGTTGAAGCTCGTAGATAAATACGTGTATTCATTTCTATCATTTAGCCTTAATTCGATTAGATCAATGATAATGCTATCATTTAATTTTTGCATTAAGTTTAATGATAGATGCTTTATGTTATTTGGCTCGCTATCATTCAGCTATACTATTTTGATAAAAAAGCAGGACTGAAAGCCATGCTCTGGGAATTTGTATAACGTGTATTATGTTAATTTTAGAAAAAACTTAAAATTATCTATTAAAGAATCATATATTTTTGGATTACTTATAAGTGAAATAGCACCTATATAGTGCAGGCTTAGCTAGAAAAACTATAACACTCTAAGAAAGTATGGGTTTTTATGTACAAGGCAATTTCATAAGAAGCCAGATGATAAAATTCGAGGCTCCCCAATTTTGTAAATCAAATATATGCAAAATAATGTGAGTAAGCCGGCAGTACCAGCATTAACACTGGCTGCACTAGGAGTAGTATTCGGCGATATAGGAACGAGTCCATTATATGCATTAAAAGAAAGCTTTCATGCGACACGCGGGCTACCTATTAATGAACTTAATATCCTGGGAATTCTCTCTTTAATCTTTTGGACCATTACCTTAATTGTTTCGCTTAAATATGTTTTGGTGATCATGAGAGCTGATAACAATGGTGAAGGGGGTATCATGGCATTACTCGCCTTAAACCTTAGGCAAAAAGGATTGTCCCGTGGAAAAAGACTGGCAATCATTATCTTAGGTTTCATTGGAGCATCCTTATTCTTCGGTGAC
>NZ_CP026422.1:0-13080 GCF_002934695.1 Acinetobacter sp. ACNIH1
CGGCCCGACTACAACAAACACCTGCCTTAGCTGAGCTAGACACCCTTTGCGGCAAGGATTACAAATTAAAAAGGGATCTGCAAGTTTTTCAGTAAGCGTCCGCTGAACCCCATGCCTATTTTTTAATTTGAGTTGGATTTCCAGCGATGTGGTAGTAATTCTTCTATTTGGGTCGCTTTATGCGTCGGCAGCCTTTTCAGCACATCACTGAGATAGGCATACGGATCCAACCCATTCAGCTTTGCTGACTGGATTAAAGTCATGATATTTGCCGCTCGCTGTCCACTGCGCAGCGAACCTGCAAACAACCAGTTCTTACGGCCCAATGCCCAGGGACGCATTGAGTTCTCTGCCCAGTTATTGTCAATGGGTAGATTGCCATCATCCAGATAGCGGCTTAAGGCTGGCCAACGCTTCAGACTGTAATTGATGGCCTTGGCGGTTGGAGAACTCGATGGCACCGTCAGATAATGTTGGTTGAGCCATTCATACAGTTGTTGCATCACCGGTTGGCTGTGCTGTTGTCGGTATTCGCGGCGGTGTTCTGCTGTACTATCGGTCTTTTTCCTGAGTTCTGCTTCTATCGCATACAGTTTCTGAATCATCAGTAATGCCTGTTCAGCGATCTGACTTTTCCCAGTCACATGTAGCTCATGGAATTTACGACGTGCATGCGCCATGCAGCCCACCTCAATGACATCGCCTGATTTAAAGCGTGCTTTATAACCACTGTAATCATCACAGACCAGATGGCCCTGCCAGCCATTCAGGAACTCTTCTGCATGCTGACCTGAACGGCTATCCTGAAAGTCATAGATCACCGCTTGAACTGGATTGTACTGTGTAGTGGCATAGGCCCAGACATAACCTTTCTTCGGTTTTTTCTCATCATCACCCATCCGCATGATGGTGACCGGCGTTTCATCGGCATGGATCACCCGCTGTTGCAGCACCACCTCTTTTAAGGCATTGGCCAGAGGCTCCAGTTCTACACCGCAGCGACCTATCCAGTCAGATAAAGTAGATCTGGACAGATCAATGCCCGCCCGCTGATAGATCAGGCGCTGACGGTACAGCGGCAAATGATCGGCATACTTCGATACCAGCACATGGCTGAGCAGTTCAGGTGAAGCAATGCCTTTATCAATCACATAGGCGGGCATCGCTTGCTGAGTCAGGGTGTCACACTGATCACAGACCCATTTGCCACGCACATGCTGTTCCTTATAGAACTGTGCCGGTCTGAAATGCAGTTTTTCACTGATATCTTCGCCGATACGACGTAACTGGCAGCCACAACTGCATTGGGTTGATGCAGGTTCATGCTCAATACGGATGGTGTGTAGATGATCCGGCAGCAGTCGACGTTTAGGTTTGTTGACTGTGGCTTTCTCTGTCGCTGCATCGGTTTTATCTGCATTCAGCCGTTCCAGTTCCAGATCAACGGCTGCAATATCTTCTTCAACCGCTTCGTCCCACAGATGGATTTGTTTTGCGGTGAGATGTTCGTTTTTACTGCCAAATTTGTGCTGTTTAAATAGTGCGAGCTCATGCTCGTATTTTTGCGTGAGAATGGAAAGATGTTGAACTTTGGCATCCAATTGCTGGTTTGATTTTTCTAATTCTTGATTTGATTGTGCCAGAGACTGATGCTGCATTGCCAACTGTCTGGTAAATTCCAGCAGTTGTTCATGGGTCAGTTGGCTTAAGTCTGGCAGCGTATTCATGACCGCAGTATGCCTGAGGTCATGACGCAGAGGAAATAGAACGTTTGGAGAATAGCAGAATGGACCAGCCTAGTTTAGAGCATCGTCACCACCTGCTGTCGTCCAATGCGCTGCCAAGGTAAACCCTGGATCAGTGCATGTAACTGTTCCGGACTGATCGCCATGCTTTCACCCTGGTGAACCTGCGCCCAGTGGAATTTTCCCTGTTCCAGCCGCCGGGCACACAGCCAGATGCCCAGTCCATCATGTACCAGCACTTTCATGCGATGGCCACGTTTATTACAGAACAGGTAAGCACAATGCGGTTTGATGTAGCCAAAGGCTCTCACCACCTGAGCCATGGCCGTATCCATCCCTGCTCGCATATCCAGAGGTTGGGTAGAAAGCCAGATTTCATCAATGCGGATCATGTTGCAAGTGCCTTGAGTAATTCTGCTAAAGCAGATATTTCTGATACTTGCCATTTCAAGCCAATTTCTGCTTTTGAGTGGGGTAAAGTAATTTGAACCGTTAACATGTCAGTAGGAGTAGGATCTAATGGTGTAGAGCAAGATAAGGCAATAAATGCAGGTTTATTCGGTAGTGGTGAGCGATCATTCCCTGGCTTAGCATCAATTAAGCGAATCCATTTGGATACGAGATTTGTATTCAATCCATGTTGCAAAGCGACCGAAGCAATTGAAACGTCCGGTGCTTTACAAGCCTGAACGATCTGCTGTTTAAATTCAGCACTGTATGTTCTTCGTTTTTTCGCAAGAGATGCGATGGATGTCTGGTGATTTGTAGTCATAAATTTTAGTCCCCACTTGTTTTTAAGTGGGGACTAAATTAAGGCTTATAGGACGAATTCATAAGGTGTGTTCAGCGGACGCTTACTTTTGGGCTTAGTTATTAGCGTTAGTTAAATAAGTATAAGTCAATTTTTACCTAATGGATTTGCTTTTCAACTAGTTCCAATTTGTTTAATGCTTGCCCTTTTTTATGATCATTATTAATCTTTACAACTAGAGCTAAAATAAAAACCATCACTATAAAAACAAGGAAAATCAAATGCTTTTTCATCATTAATCCCTTCTTTTGATCTTTAAGAATGCCTTGTTCCTTTGTAAATAGATATGACATAAGGGAAGCACTGATACAATCCTTTTTAAATGACTTTAGCAACTCGATAAACAGTTGCAACTCCACAATTCACTGCTTTGGCAATTTCTTCCTTAGTCATATTGCCAGCTGCTAGTAATTCTTTTATTCGTTTGTGCTTAGCCTCATTGGCTTTCTTACCTGTTGGCTTGTAACCCGAGCGTGCCAAGCCCTGCTTAATACGTTCTATACGTTTCTCATTGTCCAGGCGGGCCATTGTTGCCAGGAGATCAATCAACATATTATTGATGAGTTCCAGGATTGAATGAGTAATGCTGTCACTGGTTTGAATCATTTGGTAGGTAGTAGGAAGATCCGCTACGACTAAACGAAGTCCCTTCTCCTGGATCCTGCGCTTCAGCTCTTGAAAATCCTGTTGGGTTAGGCGTGATAATCGGTCAATACTTTCAACTAACAAGGTGTCACCTTGATTTGCTTCTGACAGTAGCTTATTCAATTCAGGTCGGTCTAACTTCGTACCACTATAGTTTTCCACGTACACAATGGTTTCGCCCAAATTCAAGTTTTGGTTTAGATCCTGAAGAATCTGCAAAGCCCTTTCTGCATCTTGATCTTTAGTTGAAGCTCGTAGATAAATACGTGTATTCATTTTTATCATTTAATCTTAATTCTATTAGATTAATGATAACACTATCATTTAATTATTGCATTAAGTTTAATGATAGATATTTTATGTTATTTGGCTCGTTATCATTCAGCTATACTCTTTTGATAAAAAAAGCATGACTAAAAGCCATGCCTTGGGAATTCGTATAACGTGTATTATGTTAATTTTAAGAACACTTCAGAACTGATCTACTTACTGATAATAAATACTTTGCCTAATCGTTTTAGTATTTTTTCGATAGTGGGCTCTAAGACTTCTGGAGTTAAATTTAGTTTAATTTCTACAGGATAAGAGGTTAATAACTCTTTGATAGGAGGCCTTTGTTCATAAGGCAGACACTCAATTAGAATCATTAGAACTTTAGGCTCGAAGCATCTTTTTGATGTCGCTTTGAGAGTTAGGCTAGGCATGGACCACCTAAGTTATAATATTTTATATAAGTGCCACTGTATCAGATATTTAAATAAAGAAAGAATGGTTCTTTCTATCAAAAAAAGAATCAGATGATAAATATATGATCGTATTTTATTCCCCATTTAACATAATGGTGATTATACGCAATACACTTGTATATTAATATAAATATCAATGACTTAAAAATTTCGTCATAACCAAGAAAAGGCAAAAAAACGACTTTTGTAATAAGTTGGTGAGTTTTTAAGCGAATCTGTAACTTTTAGCCAATAAAATCGGTTAAAAAATGCTCATTTTCGGCATTTCCCCAATGTTCCCGGTCTTCCCAGGGCCAAAAATATCCCCAATTTCTGTGGATAAAATTTAGGCTATTTTGTACGCTCAGGCTTACGTGAATCTCGGCCCTTTGCGGCTATCTAGGATACTGGAACTTTCCTATGATGAACTCATCAGGAACAGGAAGTTCCATAACATAAAACAAAAATTATAAGTTATTGCACATGGACCAGAGGGTACAACAGCACAATCAGCGACAATAAAAAACCCCGGCAGGATGCCGGGGTTTTTTATTTTTAAAGTTTTTAATTGTATATACATTTTTTTTAATTTTATGACTTGAATAACATAAATTCATCACCATATAACGGTTTGTGTATGTATTTAACAATAAAACGTATATACACGGATCGTTTAAAACTTTAGAATAATGGAGTACAAAAGGTGTCATGTGATGAACCCGAATTAGAATTTCGCTTCTCTGATCAGATTCTACAAAAACTGGATGAGAAGCATGGTGTCACAATTGAAGAAGTCTATGAGGCTTTTGACAATAGTGATGGAAGAACCTTAATAGATACACGAGATCGGCATAAATCACATCCACCTACGGAATGGTTTGTTAGCCAAACTCGCAAAGGCAGAGCCCTTAAAATTTGCTATATATTTGATGAGGATAAGAACATTATTTTTGTTAAGACGGCATACGAGCCTAATGCAGAAGAAGTTCGAATCTTTAACAAATATGCTTAATGCTCCAACGCGTTAGTGGGGGATCCCCCCACTTAACTCATCTACTTATTGAAGTAGATGCAATCTAAATAGATTGTAAATTAATAATTAGAGTAAAGTTATGAAACAAGACAAAGCTGTAAACACTCAAGATAACATCTTTGAAGATGTTGCTCAGTGGGAGTCTAGAAATCTAGGAGCCGACGAGTCATTTGTGAAGTCTAAAGGCATGTCTAAAAAGCTTAAAAATCTCTTGAACAATAGAACTTCACAAAAAATGCAGATGATATCTATACGTTTACCATCGACATTAATAGATGATTTAAAAAATATCGGTGAAGTAGAAGGTATTGGCTATCAAGCATTATCTCGTGAAATTCTTCAAAGATTTGTAGATGCCGAAAATAGAAAGAAATTTAATGATGTTGTAGCACAAAAAAGAGAGTTACAACGTCAAGTAGAACTAATGGAAGCACAACTTAAAGAGCTAAAACATGCTTAAAATATGATTCTTTGTACTCCATAAAAATAAACGATCCCAGAACAGCAAGGTATTACCTTGCTGTTCTGTATTATGATATAAGCAATTGTTAATTAAGGACTTAATAGTTATATGTTAAACATAGAAAATAATTTAATAATTCATGAAAAAATCGATCAAGACGTTACTATCTTAAAAGGCGGCTATTTAACTCTTCATGGACAAATCACTAAAAACCTATACATTCAAGCTGGTGGTACAGCTGTTATTAATGGAATGATCGTGGAGAATCTTTACATTGACCCTCAAGGTAGCGCAATTGTTAATGGAATGGTTTGTAAGGATGTGCTCAATAAAGGAAATTTTTCAGCACCAGGAATGGTCTGTGGAAATATAATTAATTTAAGTAAAGATTAAATAATTTCTTTCTCCTGAGGATCCTCAATACAGAGATTTGATTTAACATAAAATCTCTTATACGCAATTCAGTTGTAACCCCCAAATGGAAATGTCCGATTTCTCCAAAGTAAAAAAGCGCCTGATGGCGCTTTCCTTTAATCATATTTATGGCGTCAGAATAACTTTACGACAGTCTTCTTCTTTTTTATCAAAAATACGGTAACCTTCCGCAGCATCTTCCAGTTTCATGCGATGGGTAATAATCAGATCTGGAGACAGATCTCCATTTTCAATATGTTCTAGCAACTGCGGCAAGTAATTATGCACATGAGTTTGCCCCATTTTAAAGGTTAAACCTTTGTCAAAGGCATCACCAAACAGGAAGCCATGAATTGGACCAGCATAAACTCCAGGTACACTCACCACACCGCCGCGGCGGACCGCTGCAATACATTGTCTTAACGCTGAACCACTCGAACCTTCTAATTTCAGGTTAGTCATTACGGTTTCCAGCATGCTGCCTTTGGCTTCAAAACCGACTGCATCAATGACGGCATCGACTCCACGATAACCCGTGGTATTTTGAATGATAAATTCAGCGGCATCGACTTCATCAAAATTGACCGGAATCACCCCATAGGTTTGATGTGCGAAACTCAGACGATAAGGATGGTGATCGACCATAAAAATCTGCTCGGCACCGAGCATCCGTGCACAGGCAGCAGCCAGCAGACCAACTGGGCCAGCACCATAAATCGCCACACTGGAACCTCGACCAACTTGGGCATTGTTCACTGCTTGCCAGGCGGTTGGTAGAATATCGGTCAGGAATAATACTTTTTCATCAGGCAGGGAGCCTGGCACTTTAAATGGTCCGACATTGCCCTTGGGGATCCGCACATATTCAGCTTGACCACCCGGTATACCACCATACAGATGGCTAAAGCCAAATAAAGCTGCCCCTGGTGGAATCTGTTTTTTATTGAGAATTGCACCACGGCCGGTATTGGTATTTTCACAGGCAGCCATTAGTTCATGTTCACAGAAAAAACAGTGACCACATGCAATCACGAAAGGAATAATTACCCGGTCGCCTTTTTTGACTTCTGTGACTTCAGGACCGACTTCTTCTACAATTCCCATAAATTCATGGCCGAAAATATCGCCATCTTCAGTGGCCGGAATTTTACCCCGGTATAGGTGCAGATCTGAGCCACAGATGGCAGTCGCTGTCACCCTTAAAATGACGTCATCTGGTTCCTGAATCACTGGATCTGGAACGGATTCAACTCGTACATCCCGAGCACCATGATAGGTAAGAGCACGCATGCGGATTTCCTCTCTCTAGTTCAACATTAAACAGACTCGTATCAAGGCTGCCAAAAATAAAAAACACTTTTATTAGAGCCTTATGCGCCAAGAAATCGCTGTAAATTAATGTATGAAATAAGACATCCGAGTGTTTAAAAAATAAATTTATATAGGGTTTACGTAATTCGTGATCTTATGGGTCGAATGAATAGAAAAGAACAGAATTAAAGAAACACCTAGATTGTTAGAACCCATTTCTAGCTATCTTATAGGCCTAATGCAGTAGTTTCCGCTGCCATATCTTCGCTTAAGTACTATATGTATATACCCTGTTGTAGAAGGTTTAAGAGGATCCAATAATCTAATTTTAGAAGGTCCGGGATTGTAACGAGCTACTGCTTTCGGATCTTCAACTTTTAAACGCTCTACTTCTTCATTGATAACATCACGGGCCACATATTTTAAAACGCT
This sequence comes from Acinetobacter sp. ACNIH1, assembly GCF_002934695.1. Classification (NCBI taxonomy): domain Bacteria; kingdom Pseudomonadati; phylum Pseudomonadota; class Gammaproteobacteria; order Moraxellales; family Moraxellaceae; genus Acinetobacter; species Acinetobacter sp. ACNIH1. The sequence continues at coordinate 7,580 of NZ_CP026422.1, forward strand.
ATAAGCCTCTCCTTTATTCAGAAATTTGAAAGAGGAACTTCCATTTTCCTTTACTCCTAAACGGAAGTGCTTATCTAAAAATTTAGCTAAATCATCAGCAGAACCTAAAAAAGGTTTTGGCATAATCTTCTCCTTAAACTAATCCTTATATTATTCAGCATTAGAACTGCAAACTTTATTAAGTATCAATCCATTAACAGTTTTAATTTAAATAAGATATTGATTAATCAATTGATTATAATTTTCTTCATGCACATTTTCCTTACCAAACTCTCGTCCTGTTTCTTCAAAAAGACGTCTTAAAATCACGAATTGAATAAAATCTTCCGCATAATTTTCTTGCCTAGGCAAATACGATAACGTCAACGGCTGATAATATTCAGCGTTCCTCAAATTCGATTGTCCTTTCTTGTAGTGATAGCCGACAGCTTGCGTGAACAGTCGCCCGACTTGATGACGATTACCTTTGAACACAGTGTAATGTTGTAAATCGGCATTTAACTGCTGCCATTTCCCGATGCCTACTGATTTATTAGGGTTAGAAATCAAATCATTAATAATTTCTTTGTATTTCTTCTCGATTAAATGAACGGTTGGTTCGTCATACCGCCATGTCCAAGTGTAGTTTTTCTCACTCTTTTTACGATTTGAAGCATATTTTTTTGAGTTTTTGGTCGAGTGTGAAAGTCGAACTAGCTCGACATACTTACCATTGCCAAAATTGAGCTTTAAATAGGGTTTTTGAAGTACAAATTTGAACTTTTCCTGATCTCGAAAGTAGTCCTGGATGACGCTTATTTCTTGTTGTTCATTCTCACGATTCCAAACAACATTTTCAGCCTCAGCTACTCGTTGTCCAGATAGACGTGGTTTCAAGTTTATTTGGCTGAGCTGCGTGTTAAATTTATGAGTATTAGGCGTAGTAATAAGAAGCCAAAAATCAAAAATCGTACTGTTTACACGTTTTTGCACAATGAGATCGGCAATAGGCTCTTTTTTAGTGTTCAGTCGGTATGATCTCTGCCTCGAAGTTAGGTCTAAGTGGTATTTATCGGTTAATTTCTTAATCAGCTTATCTATTTTAGGGAAAAAAAGGTTGTCTTCTCCCTCAACAGAAAAATGAGAATAAAAATAAGCGCCATGCCCGACCTTATCTACGATTTTCTGAGCTGTATAACGACTCATTGGGCTGTAGTGAATCATTTTATTGTCACCAAGCAATATTTATAAAATTGTCATCAAACAATATTACAAAAACTTGATTGTAATCAAGCAATATTTATAAAAGGTTAAAGACTTATTTTATAAGATTTTTATAAAAATTTAGTGGCGAAGCCACTTTTGCAAATGCCGAAGGCATTAGCCGGACTTAATTGACACAATTTGTCATTGTGCAATTAAGTGGTTCCTAAGTGACAATATTTACACCTGTTTCTACCTGCTATATGATGGAATTATTCATTGACTGAAGCAGTCTGACCAACTGCCTGACCATTTCGTTTTTACGATTTTGAGCAGGCGTCAGCCTGCTTAAAGCCATGTTTTTTTAGATAGCGCACGTTCCTCTACTAGCCATTTTGGGATGACCGATTGAGCGTACTACCTCTGAAGGGGGGTTCGGTACGATCTGATGGGCGCTGGAGTTTACTCTTTCGATCCAATCCAAGCTGTGATTTTTCTTTATGACTTTTCACGGGGTTGGGCGACAAGGACACGGGAGCCTATAAGCAATCGAAAGATTGTGAAATGGTCGTTAGGTTAGATATAGCCTAGCTAGATGGTTGTTTACATCGAAAACCCTGTTCTAGCAATTACCGTGAGAACCTGACAGGACGTTAAGGTTCGTTAATAACGGTTATGTATTGCGGCTCATGCACGTTGGAAACAACGGATAGGCGCAGTTCATAGGCACAACTGTAGGCGTTTGAGGTAACAGCGATGTTATCGGCTGCGGAGAGGAAACTTGGAAGCAGCGGCACCACTGAGTGAGATAGTCTCAAGCAAGGTGGGTCAACGGATAGCTCAAGCAGTATACATCGGGATGCATGAAATAATTCCATAATTGCCCGAGATACGTGTAGATCAAGAGCCATACGCTCAGATTTTTTCTGATTTGCCATATCCTCATTTTTTTAAGGAACCGCGTTGGGGGGAAACTGGAAGTGCAGGTCAGGAGAGAGAGCATTGGCGGTCTGGTCGTTAAGATTGCTAGAAATAACTTGGGAATCTCTTAGCTGCTGCTGTCATGGCACTGGTAGGTTAAGAGAGGGAGAGACGATGAGTAGGGCGTATAAGGCATATAACTTGTTATATGTTGAAGTCGTGGCAAATATTGCTAAAACAATAGGCGAACTCAATTGCGACTGGCAGTCGTAATTGGTAAAGGGAGTCTAAACTCTATGTGATGTTTACGTGGAGCCGTTTCCGAAAGTTTGAGTCGGTTTTATGTTGTTATCTAAAAAAGCGAAAAACTCGTTAAAGATGGTTTGGTCGCCATCGTTGTTTTGCTTGGGTCAGGATTGGTCTCCTGACTTATGCAAGACTAAACAACAGTCTAATGAAAGAATGTGATGTGATATTTAGCCACTTTTAGAGTGCAATAGTCTTGTTAATCACCGCTCTGTTCAATAGTGCCAGGTGCTATTTCTCTGGATAGTTTTAAAGTTTAGAAAAACTGATGTTAGCAGACATTCCAATCTGTGAGTTTTTACTCTTTTTTAGTAAAGAAAGGGCGTACTGTGATGATTCTTAGGCTCTGCCGACCTAAGTTATTCGATAAACAGCGTGGTAGTTACGTCAGTGCACTATAGCCCCCTCGGTTTTCTTCGGCAAAGAAAGCGAAACGAGGTGGGTGTCTTTAATTTCTAAAATGCGATATTTTGCGATTTTAGGAACTTTCTAACTTAGGACATAGAATCTATGCTTAAACGTAGTAAATGAGCTAAAACCCCCATTTTTTGCGTTTAAAAGCCATTCTCAGAACGAGTGTCTACGAGTGAACATTGAAAAGTTGCGCCTAGACTTCCTGAAAAACAGTTTTTTCAGTATATAAATTTCTAAAAACAGAAAATTACGTCTCCAAAGTCGATTCCAGATCGAGCGTAGCGAGCAAAAAAAGCTTATGAGCGAAGCGAATTCCGAGTTGCTTTTGCTTTTTCTAAAAGTCACGAAAATATTATTCAAAAATTGCCCCGACGAATCGAGCGGAAGCGAGATTCAATAGAGTTTGAGCGTAGCGAAAACCGAGGGCAATTTTTCATTCCCTGTGTTTTTAATTATTTTAAGGTTTTTAAATGTTTTTAACTTATTTTAAATTATTAAATTTCAATAACTAACCTTTGCATTCCCCCACGTTTAGTTACCCATTCCCCCACGTTTAGTTACCCATTCCCCCACGTTTAGTTACCCATTCCCCCACGTTTAGTTACCCATTCCCCCACGTTTAGTTACCCTCCTAATTACACCCTTAACTACACAGTTGTAGTTATACCCACATTGTTATAATCTGTGGGTATAAAAATATTTCAATCGAGTCTATGTCAAAAGAATTAGTTGTAAAAACCAATCGGTTAAATCAAGCTTTTCAAACTCTATCTTTATCAGAGTTTCATATTGTTCAATTAGCCATTGTTGATGCTAGACATACGGGTACTGGACTAAGTACAGATACTCCTTTACGAATAGATGCTTTGAGATATGCTGAAGTTTTTGGGACAACAAGGCAAAATGCTTATCAGAGAATGAAAGAAGCAGAGGATTCTTTATTTAACAGAAGATTTAGCTTCTTTGATGAAGATGGGAAATTAGTCAAAAGTAGATGGATTCAGCAAGTAAAATATCTAGATGATGAAGGAGCTATTGAACTTGTTTTCACTTTAGCTGTTGTACAAGGCATAAGTAAAATTGATGGTATTAAAGACTTTTTTACTCAATATTTACTAAGCCAAACAGCCCAGCTTAACAGTACATATTCAGCAAGATTATACGAGTTATTAATTCAATGGAGAGCTATTGGAAAAACGCCAGTATTTGAATTAGCAACTTTTAGAGAACAACTTGGAATTGGTGTTAATGAATACAAGCGTATGGATCACTTTAAAACTAGAGTTCTTGACTTAGCCATTTCTGAAATTAGCGAAAAAACAGATATAGAGGCAACCTACCAACAGCATAAAAAAGGCCGTTCAATATCTGGTTTTTCTTTTTCTTTTAAACAAAAAAAATCTAAAACTAAATTATTAGAAAATCAGACAATATCTGGGAATCTAGATCTTTTTTCAAAAAAAATGACTGACTCTCAACGCCACTTATTTTCCAATAAGCTATCTGAACTTCCTGAAATGAGTAAATACTCTCAAGGAACTGAAAGCTATCCTCAATTTGCAGTAAGAATTGCTGAAATGCTTAAAGATTCTGAGAAGTTAAAAGAGTTTGCTCCAATGCTCGAAAAGGTTGGCTATCGTTAAATCATTGATGTAACGTTACATCACTAAATATTGTCTACTGACATACAGACTTTTACTTGGGTTACATGATGAAAGCACTATCTGTTATTGAATTAGCTCAACTCTATGGAATGAATCGTCAAAGTATCTATAAACGTATAAATAAAGGGGACTTATCAAAAAATAGTGATGGAAAAATAGATTTTTCAGAAGCTCTACGTGTATTTGGTGAACCATCCCACAATAATAAGGATGTAACCACGTTACAGTCTACTTCGGTACAAAAAGAGACAGAAGTAGACATGCTTAAGCAACAAGTAGACATACTAAAAAAACAGCTAGAACTTGCACACGAACGAGAAGTTTTTCAACGAGAACAACTAGAAGCAAAAGACAATCAAATAGAAGCAATACAACGACTGTTAGAAGCTCCAAAAACCAATATGACTACGTTTACCGATCAGAAACCTAGCCAAGATATAGCAACGGATCCTCGGTCAAAACCTGAGCCGAAACATGACGGATTGACTACTCCGGAACAAACGGAAAAGAAACGGATTCCAGTACCGGAGCACATTGAACAGGAACCGGAAAAAAGGAGCTTTTGGAGCCGTTTTTTTAGACCCTATGATTAACCACGATTGTTTAACTAATATGAATAAAGTCGTGAAACTTTGATTAAATAATAAGCGTGGAACGTGAAAAAATCATAAAAAAAAGCCCACCTTGGGGAGGTGGGGCAAAAAAGAAACTACAGCGTTGAATTTTCAAGAGAATTATACAGCATTTCGTATAAGGTGTATTATGTTAATTTTAGGAAAAGTTTAAATTGATCTTTGGCATAGTTGACCTATTTCTAACCTGGTGTAACCACGTTCTTTAAAGATTAAAACAATAGCTTTTCTATAATCTTCAGAAGTAGACGTTTTATATTTATTGATTAATTGCAGCTCAGAATTAAGCTGAAGGTCATTTTTTATCGTCAATACTTCAGTAGAGACTTTATTAAAAATCTTGAAATTAAACATACAGGTGCTCTTTATCAATATTGTAGCG